>JACQTD010000226.1 GCA_016210985.1 Acidobacteriota bacterium | reverse complement strand
GGACATACCGGAAGCGTTGCAGCCGGCGCTGAAGCCGGTGATGCAGACAATCGAGCGGCTGACGCAGGAGGTGGCCCTGCCTCCCCCGGTCTTGCGGTTCTATGTGAATCGGCAGCAGGGATCAGTCTGGCGCACTTCCGGGGGAGGCAAGGCCACCTGCCCCTTCAGAATTGGCACTCCATCCGGTTCCTGGGAAATAGGAATACATGGTTGTTCCATCGAGACTGACCCACTATAGACCTGTTGATTGGATGTAAAACTGAATATATGCTCCCGAGACTCCCCGTCGCGTCCGGAGCGCGGTGGCGGAGAAAGAGGACCATGAGTGGAGACATCAAAGAATCGAGATTCGACCGGCGGCAATTCCTCAAAACGGCCGCCTGCTTCGGAGGAGTAGCCGGCCTTCATTGGGCCCGGCCCGAAGGCCGCGTGCTTGGATTCAACCGCGGCGGTCTTGCCGGTCCGCGATTTGAAGGCCCGAGCATCCTGGACCTTCCCGCCGGCTCGGCACCGATCGATCACATCGTCGTGGTCATGATGGAAAACCGGTCATTTGATCATTACCTTGGCTGGCTCGCTGAAGACCAGAGCTATCTCGACCGGGGCCGGAGCCGGTATGGTCCGGAGTTCCACGCGGACGGAAGCCTCCATCAGGAATACCCGGACCCGCAGGGGCGCCGGGTTGCCACTTACCATATGCCTTCAAAACCCGGGGAGGCGAATCCTTATCGCGGATGCGGGCACCCCGATCCCGGCCACAGCTGGAACCGGGGGCGGGCCGAGCGGGATGGAGGGTTCCTGGCATCCGGAACCGGGAATGACGATTTCGCCCTTGGCTACTACCTCCCCGGTGACGTTCCCTTCTATGCCTCGTTGGCGCGTCGATTCACCATATTCGATCGGTACCATGCTTCGGTGCTCGGGCCGACGTTTCCCAACCGGGAATACCTCCATTCGGCCCAGTCCGGAGGGCGGAAGGACAACTCGATCTCCCTGTTCGGGTTCTCCTGGCCCACGATCTGGGACAGGCTGGCGACCGCCGGGGTACCCGCGGTCTATTATTACAGTGACCTGCCGTTCATCGGCCTCTGGGGATTCCGTCTGGCGAGATTCGCGCGCTACATTGACCGGTACTTTGAGGATTGCGTTGCGGGGAGGCTTCCCAGTGTGGTGATGGTCGATCCCCGTTTCCTCGGCAGTCAGCAGAACGACGACCATCCCTTTGCCGATATTCGTGCCGGCCAGAAGCTGGTTTTCGAGCTTTTCGAAGCCTTCGTGAAATCACCCCACTGGCGATCGGGCGTCTTCATCATCACCTACGATGAGTGGGGCGGCTTTTTCGATCGTGTCACGCCCCCCTTGCTGCCGGACGATCGCGCCCGGGGAGACGACCAGGAAAACTTCGGCCAGGCCGGTTTCCGGGTCCCTTGTCTGACGGCCTCCCCCTATGCGCGAACTGGATTCGTCGACCACCGGCTCTATGACCACACCTCGATTCTGCGTTTTATCGAGTGGCGTTTCCTTGGCGCTCCGCCCGAGGGGTCCGGGCTCGACGGCGATGGCTGGTTCCTCACGAAACGTGATCGGTCTGCCAACAATCTCGGGGCAAGCCTCCTTCCCGACGGACCCGATTATTCAGCTGACCTTACGCCTCCGAATCAGGAGATCTCCCCAGCCTGTCCCGTGGCCACTGCTCCGGGGACCACCACCCGGAAGTCGATCGAAGGTGAATCATCCTTTGCCGAATTGTACGAATCAGGGTATTTCGAGTCGCTTGGATACCGAACCCTGGTCCAACCCTGATCCGATTACTGAGGATTGGGATCTTTGTCACTCGTCACTTGTCACTCCTCACTGGTTTACGGCGCCAGGCCGATGCGCCGAAGGACCGAAGCGAATCGTGGGTCCGACCGTAGGTTATCCCAAACAGGGCCGGTCTTCATCGTAGTCCACGACCCATTCCGATGCCCCACTGAAAAAGCTTTTTCTATCCATTCAAACGCCTTGTCGCTTTCACCCAAAGCGGAATAGGCTTGCGCAACGTCGAGTGCGATGGGCTCCTTCTTCGAGATCTCCACCAATTCCTTGACGGTGCTGATCGCTTCAGCCCGCTTCCCTAAACCGGTATAGACGAACACGAGGTTTAGCTTCGGCAGGATGGGACCCCGCCCCAGCGCGGACTGTTTATTAATCTCGAAGATAGCTTCCTCGTACCGCCCCTCCTGGATGTAACAATTGGCCAGCACGTCATGCGCCATACCGAAATATGGATCCAACTCAATCGTCCTGTGAGCCTGCTCGATGGCCCGGTCGTACTGACGCGAATAGTAAAGTACCGTTGCGAGAGAGATGATCTTCCGCGAGCGTGTCATCAAGTTCCACCGCCTTCAGCGCCGCTGCCTTGGCTTCTGAATGGGGATCCCTGATGGATCCTGAGGGTCTCCCCTGAAGTCCGTAGTAGGCTTGGGCCAACCCTGCATAAGCGAGTCCGTAATTTGGATCCAGCGCGACAGCCTCTTTGAAATACTCGATCGATTTCTCGTAATCCGCTCTCGTTCGCTTGGTCCAAAAGAACCGTCCCTTAAGATAAGAGTGATACGCTTCGGTGTTCATAGTGTGGCGCCTCGTGACTTGCTTCTGCTCTCCTGAAGTCAGCCTCGGCGCCAATGCGGCGGCCAGACGTTCTGCAATGGCGTCCTGCGTCGCGAAGATATCCGTGCACTGTTCGTCGCACTTAAACGCCCACAGCGCCGACCCGTCCAAAACATTCAGCAGCCGCACATTCACCCGGATTCGATCACCCACTCTCTGAATACTGCCATCCAGCACGGCATCTACCTGCTGTTCACACCCTGCCGCCAGAGGGTCCTGGTCTCGTTCCATGTATTTACTTACCGTGCTCGTAGGCCGTACGACAATCTGCCGGATATGACTGAGCTGCGTGATCAACGTGTCCGCCATACCGAGTTCCAGGTATTCCTCGTGTTGATACGGATTCAAGGACTTAAAGGGGAGCACAGCCACTGATTTGATCGCCGGAACGGTACCCTCCTCCTTTGACCGGCTCGAAATCCATGCGAAAGAAGCGGCGGTCGCGAGCCCAATCCCCAGCAAGCCCACCGTCAGGATCCGGCGGATCCGCGCAATGCGGTGATCACCGATATCGAGTTCGCACCGCGCAATGCCCGCGGTATGGTGGAGTACTCGATGGACTTCTTCATCCTGAAGCCGACTGACCTATCGAAAGGAAACCACCGGCTCCTCTACCATATGAATAACCGCGGCAACATGAACTTTCTGGCCGTGTTCAATGGCGGCGGCGGCGGGAACAATCCGACGACGCTGGCCGACGCAGGCGACGGGTTTCTCATGCGCCAGGGGTACACCATCGTCTCCAGCGGCTGGGACGCCGGTGTAACCTCCGGAAACGGCCGCCTTACCATCTCGGTACCAATCGCAACGAACCCGGATGGCTCCCCGATCGTCGGTCCTTCACTCGAAGAGTTTGTTATCGACGACGCGACGACGATGACGGGGGCCCTCACGTATCCGGCAGCAAACATGAACAGGAGCCAGGCCAGCCTCAGCGTGCGCGTCCATTACACAGACCCGCCCGTACTCATTCCGGCCACCGGCTGGGAGTACGTCAACCCGTTGACCATACGGTTGCTGCCGGCCGGGATGCCCTTCCAGCAGGGGCGACTGTATGAGTTCACGTATCCGGCTCAGGACCCGATCGTTGCGGGCTTGGGCTACGCGGCCACCCGTGATTTCGCGGCGTTCCTTCGTCACGATACGGTGGACGCTGACGGGAATCGCAACCCGCTGGCTGGCGACGTGGAAGCAATCTACACGTACGGCTTTTCGCAGCCCGCGCGCTTCATGCGCGATTATATACACCTCGGCTTCAACGAGGACGGGCAGGGCCGGCCAGTCTTCGACGGCCTCCTCAACCCGGTCGGCGGCGGGAGCGGAATCTACCTCAACTTCCGCTTCGCCCAACCCGCCCGTACACACCGCCAGCACAGGGGTCGCTGGTTTCCTGAGCGCGAGTTTCCCTTTGCCAATCAGGTCATCTTCGATCCGATCACGGGAAGGACCGACGGCCGCCTCCGCCGGTGCCTGGCCAGCAACACCTGCCCGAAGATCTTCGAGGTGAACTCGGCCAACGAGTACTGGGTCAAGGCCGGATCGCTGCTGCACACCGACATGCTCGGGAACGACCTGGCCGATCCCCCGAACGTGCGCTTCTACCTCATCTCGAGTCTGCCGCACTCTGCTATCGGCGGTCCCAGCGGCTTGGGCATTTGCCAGCAGTCCAGAAACCCGCTCAGTCCCGCCACCACGCTCCGGGCACTCCTGCTGGCGCTGGACGACTGGGTGACCCGGGGGACCGAGCCGCCCGCCAGCCGCGTGCCTCGGCGGGCAGACGGAACGCTTGCTCCTTCGCTGCCACAGGGCGGCGTAGGGTTCCCCGGCATTCCCGGAGTCACCTACCATGGACTTATGACCACGGGAGACCTGTTCGACTACGGTCCCCTGTTCGCAGACGGCATCCTGACGGTCCTCCCGCCGGTCCTCCTGGGCTCGCCCTACCCCGCCTATGTACCCAAGACCGATGCCGATGGGAATGACTTGGCGGGCATCCGCTTGCCGGAGATTGCCGCACCGCTGGCCACGTATGCCGGCTGGAACCTGCGCGCGGCCGCATTCGCTGGGGACGACCTCTGTGATGCGTCTGGCCTGAAGGTCGACTTCCGTCAGACGAGGGCGGAGCGTTTAGCGGCCGGCGACCCGCGGCTCTCGATCGAGGAGCGGTATCCTATCCATCAGGCCTACGTGGACGCAGTGACACAAGCCGCGAACCTCCTCAAATCGCAACGCTTCCTGATCGATGAAGACGTTCAGAAGTACATTGCGGCTGCGGCTGCGAGCAACATCGGCAAGTGATCGGAGACGCCTGGTTCGCGATCGTCATCCCAGCTTCGCGCTGTTCGGAGTTCACCTTTTAGCATGCCCTACGCAGCCTAAAGGCTGAACTCCGAACACTATTCCTATCCCCGCGCACCAAACTGCGCCGCCCTATGGAGTGCGCCGACAGAGCGAAGCGGCGGCGGCGCTTTGGTTCATGATGCAGCCTTGGCACGGGAGGGTCTATTTAACTCTTCAGATTCGCTGATTCCCAGGCCAAAGCGGGGTCGCTCAGCCTGTGGCGGATTGCCCCCGCACTCCAAAATGAGGTGCCCTATGGAGCGCGCCGACAGAGCGAATCAGCCGCTACGCGGCCATCAGTCAATATACATACTTCAGCGCGAACTGAATGCGCCGGGGTTCATCAGCCGTGGTGATGCGGCCGGCATTCGGGGTTCCAATGGCCGTGTCGGGCGCGCCGAAGTGAGGCGTATTCGTCAAGTTGAAGGACTCAAAACGGAATTGGAGCTTTTGACCCTCGCCCCAAGGCAGGAAAAAGTTTCTGGCCAGCAGCAAATCGAGATTCTTGCGTCCCGGCCCATTGATCAGGTTGCGTCCGGCATTCCCGATCCGCCCTGGATCGGACGGAACGACAAAGCCGGTATCGAACCAACGGTCAATGCTGCGTTCGGAGTCGGACAGGTTCGGATTCCTCACCCAATTGCCGCGCACGCGGCCGCCGTTGTTCTGCCGGTCAACATTGATGGTGTGGTCAATGGGCAGTCCCGAAAGCAGCGACAGGATGCAACCCATCTGCCAGCCGCCGAAGATCCAAGCGCCCGGGCCTGCCGACATCCATGGCTTTTCCTTTCCGAAAGGGAGTTCGTAAACAAAGCTCGTGACGAACGCCCGGCGGCGGTCAAGGTTCGAGCTGCCCCGCTCAAATCCAGGATTGTAATGATCCCGGTAAGCGATAATCGGCTGACCTTCGCTGAGCACCTCTCCTCTGAAGTCAATGTTGTGTGACCAAGTAAACGAACTGAGCAGTGTGAAGCCCTGCGTGAATCGCCTCTCCGCTTTCGTGATAAGCGAATGGTAGTTGGCGCTGGATGCATTTTCGCGTACGGTGATAGCATTGAACTCAGCCCTAAGCCGGCGTCGCTGGCTGGCCGGGATCACCGGATCCGGCGTCAGCGGCAAATTGATATTTCGAAATGTGGCCAGGTGCCTGGAACCGGCTCCGGCATACCCCACCGACAGCACGATCTCCAGGGGCAGTGTTCGCTGCACATCCAGAAACCACTGTTGAGAGTAATGGGTCGGAAGCCTGATCGCTGTTACATCAATCGACCCGTTTGCCGGAATCGTCGTACCGGCGGGAAGATCCGGGAACCCAGTTGACAAAATGGCGACTGGCCGCAGCCGATCCGTGGGGAAGGTAAGCTCGTTTGCTCTGGGCGGGCCAGTGGAATAATGACCGAACTGCCCCGCAAGGTTGTCCGCCTGGCCGAAGTAAATCCCAAACCCGGCGCGAACGACGGTTTGCTCATTCATCCTCCAGGCAAGACCAAACCGCGGCGCGAAGTTGTTGTAATCGACGTCGCAGCCGCAGTCACCTCCGTCCTTCGGATACTGAATGCCCTCCTGATTTGCCGGCACACCATAGAATTCAGGCAGTAGGTATCGGGAAACCGATTGTTTCTCAGGATTTGGGAAATATCCGCCAAGCGTTACTTCCCAGCGCAGTCCGAGATTGAGCATCAGGCTCGGGGTCATTTTCCAATCATGCTGAATGAACCCGGCATAGTAAGGAGCGACGATCTCTTCACCCAGGGCCCGTCCGTAAGTGCCGCCGCTGGCATAACCGAGCAGGAAGTCGGCTAATGCATTTCCGGTGTTGGCGCTGTTCTGGGGGTCGTTCGGCCTCTCCGCCGTGTAGATGCCGCTGAAGGTGAAAGACCCGGCGCGGAAGCGGTGCGCATCACGAAAGATCTTCACGCGACGATATTCGCCGCCAAATTTCAGCATGTGGCGGCCCAATTGCCACGAGAAGGCGTCCGCCAGGGTCAGGGTATCGAGTAGGTTGATGTTCGGCCGGAACGCAAGCGACCCGAGCGATGCGAAGCTGGGGGACATGAACATTCTCGAATAGCCTTGATCCTCTCCATCGCCAAACTTGTCTCCAGGGGCGTTCTTGATCCCGAATTTGGCGTTGAGGTTTTCCGTCCACGGGGTATCGAACCGCGTCGGGAAGTGCGTCAGCCCGAAGCGAAGCTCATTGACCCTCGACCTACCCAATGTGCTGGTAAGATTAGCCGCCGCGTTGTGCCCGCGCAAGACTGTCGTAGACCACGACGCGCCATCAGCGGGAAAGGGCAATGGGCTGCCGCCGAAAAGGGGGTCAAGCGTATCCTCCTTGCGATAGGAATAACGGGCGAAGAAACGATGATGGGCGTTGAGGTAATAGTCGACGCGGCCATCGTATTGATCGGCATCGTCGCTGACGGTAGGAGCGAAGAAGTAGTTGCCCGGCAGATGCTCCCTTCCGGGAATATTAGGATCGGGATAGAGCTTGATCAAAACCGCGGCGACCGGATCCCAGCGGTTGGGCGGAATCGTATTGTTCGGGAACGGCTGGCGCGTGGCATTGGCGCCAGTTCCTCCGAGCGTCAGCGGATCGTAGATGTTGTGTCGCTGGCGGGGTTGGTTGGAAAAATCGCCTCGCTCCTTGATGTCCCGGCTGGGAACCGTCGTGGTGCTGCTCCTGCCGATGCGCTGCCTTGTCCCTTGGTAACTGAAGAAGAAGAACGCCTTGTTCTTGACGATCGGTCCGCCGACAACCCCGCCGAACTGATTCTGCTTGAACGGAGGCTTCTTCGCTCCAGCCCGGTTGGCAAAAAAGTTGTTGGCGTCAAAAACATCATTTCGCAGGAATTCATAAAGAGTTCCGTGAAGCTGGTTCGTGCCTGATTTTGTTGAGACCACCACCTTGGCGCCTGTCGAATAGCCGAATTCAGCCGAAGTGTTGTTGGTCAGCACTTTGAATTCCTGTACCGCATCCACCGGCGGTTTGACCGCCTGGGCCTGGAACCCAAGCGGACCGCCGCTGGCGCGGGAGCTGTTGTCGCTGCCATCCAGCAAAACGTTGTTCTGATAGGTGTGCTGGCCGAAGGCTAGGAATCCGCCTTCATTGGCAGTTCGGTTTCCGGCGCCCACGTTGCCCGCGGGCAGCACGCCGGCCGCCAGTTGCGCCAATTGCAAGTAATTCCGGCCATTGAGCGGCATCTCGGTCATTCGCTTGCTGTCAATTACCTGTCCGACCTCGGTCGTTTCACTGTTGAGAAGGGCCGCCGCCGTGACGTCCACGGTGTGCGAGACGCCTCCGACGGTCAGGCTGTAATCGAGTCTGGCGATCTGGCCTACTTCGACGCGTACTTCCGGTGTCTCGGCTCTCGCAAAACCGGTGGCCGTCACGTTAATGCCGTATCGGCCCGGAACCAGCCCAGTCAGGCGATAGAGGCCGGCATCATTGGTCACGGCCTTTATGACAACGCCGGTTTCCAGATTCCTCGATTCGATCTTTGCGCCCTGGATCGCCGCACCCGCGCTGTCAGTGATGGCGCCTTGTATGGTCGCTGCGCCGGTGACCTGAGCCTTCACCGATGCTGTACAACTGAGCAACCACATTAGGCAGCACAGCACCAATCCTCTCAAGGAGTATTTCTTAGCCCGGGATAAGTTCATGGTGCTTGCTCATGATCACGATCGTTCGGAGTTCACGCTTTAGCGTGTCAGTCCGGAGATCAGTGTCCTAACGGTCTAAGTCCACACACTCGCAAGCTAAAGCTTGAACTC
>JACQTD010000227.1 GCA_016210985.1 Acidobacteriota bacterium | reverse complement strand
GTCCCAAACCAGACGATGACAGCCTCCTTCACCAGCCTGAAGTGACAGAGCACCTATAAGGCTGGCGGTTCAAACCGCGGCTTGCAGCCGGGTGCAAAATGCAGAAACTCCAGAAGCCGTCTGAAGACGGCTCGAGAGATCCGCCAGCGGAGGAGGCCGGTTCGGGAATCTAATTCGACAGGCCTATGTCGAGAATCCAGTTCTCACCCCGAGACGCCGGGCAAAATGTAAAAACTCCCAGCCGGCCTTCGCCTCGGAGGCCTGTACCCAAGCCACCTGATGGAGTATATCACCCCGGCCCGCTTACTTTCCCACGCGAGCGGCGACATGCTATACCTGACACGGTGACGTTCATGACTTTGGAGGACCGATGCAGGAACTGATGGATCCCATTGCCATTCTCGGGGCCGGTCAGGTCGGCAGCGCCCTGGGGCGGCAGTGGGCCGGCAAGGGAAGGCGGATCATCTTCGGCGCCCGGGATCCACAGAGCGCGAAAGTGCTGGCATTGACTGATTCGATCGGTCCGCGATCGACGGCCGTGACGGTGAGGGAGGCGGTGGCTTCAGCGGAGATGGTCCTCATCGCCACACCATGGTCCAAGACCCGGGAAGCACTGGACGCGGCCGGCGACCTGGACGGCAAGATCCTCATGGATGCCACCAACCCGCTGGCCCCCGATCTGTCCGGCTTGACCGTCGGTCACACGTCCTCGGCGGCCGAACAGATCGCTCATTGGGCGCCAGGCTCCAGCGTCGTGAAGGCCTTCAATTGCATCGGCGCAAAGAGTATGTCGGAGCCGCGGTTCGGCTCGATGAGCGCCAGCATGTTCATCTGCGGCGATGCCGAAGAAGCCAAATCGCGAGTCGCCCGGCTGACGGAAGAGATCGGCTTTGAAGTCATCGATGCCGGCCCGCTTTCGAATGCCCGGCTGCTGGAACCCCTGGCGATGCTCTGGATAGATCTGGCCCTGAAACGCGGTCTTGGGCCGGACATCGGCTTCAAAATACTGCGACGCTGAAGCCACATCGGGCCGAGAGGGAATCTTACGATGAAACGAAAAGCTTCAGCCGTCTGGCAGGGCGCCCTGATCAACGGGAAAGGAACGCTTTCCACCGGGAGCGGCGTCCTGTCCAATACCCAGTACACTTTCAGCACCCGGTTCGAAAACGGGTTGGGGACCAATCCTGAGGAACTGATCGCCGCCGCCCACGCCGGATGCTTCTCCATGGCATTCTCCGGCCAACTCGAAAGGGCTGGGATGACGGCCCAACGGATTAATACACTGGCCACGCTGACGATGGAAAAACTCGAGGCCGGCTGGACGGTCACCGGAATTCACCTCGAGGTCGTAGCCAAAATGCCGGGGGCGGATCCCGAGGCTTTCCAGGCGGCGGCACTCCAGGCGAAAGAAGGCTGCCCGATCTCACGCCTGCTGAACACGGCGATCACCATGGTCGCGAAGCTGGATGGATGACCCCCGACTTCACCGCTGGCTATCTGGAGTGAAGCACGCATGAAGGCCTTTGAGATCCGGGAGCGATTCGGCCTGGATGCCCTTACGCTCACGGACCGGCCGGAACCCCGGCCCGGCCCGGGAAAAGTACGGTTGAAGCTCAGAGCCGCTTCACTGAACTTTCGCGATCTCCTGATGATGCAGGGGCTGTACAACCCCAGGCAGGCTCTGCCGCTGATCCCGCTCTCGGACGGGGTGGGAGAAGCGGTCGAGGTCGGAGAAGGCGTAACCCGCGTCGCCGTCGGCGATCGGGTGGCAGGCCAGGTCGCGCAGGAATGGATTGCAGGAGCTCCCACCACCGCAAAACTGCGGCGATCAACCCTGGGCGGACCGCTGGACGGCATGCTGGCGGAGTACATCGTGCTCGATGAGGACGGTGTCGTCCACGTTCCCGGTCATCTAACGGATGAGGAGGCGGCCACGCTTCCCTGCGCGGCACTCACCGCTTGGAATGCCCTCGTGACCGGGGGATTGAAGCCGGGCGATACCGTTCTCGTCCTCGGAACCGGAGGCGTTTCCGTCTTCGCCCTGCAATTCGCCCTGATCATGGGCGCTCGGGTCATCGTCACGTCGAGCAGCGATGAGAAACTCGAGCGCGCCCTCAAATTGGGTGCATCCGACGGTATCAATTATCGCACCACCCCCGATTGGGATAAGCGCGTCCGGGAACTCACGGGCGGTATCGGGGTGGATCACGTCGTTGAGGTCGGCGGAGCCGGAACGCTCAACCGATCAATCCGCGCGGCTCGGCCCGGGGGCCACATCAGCCTCATCGGCGTGCTCGCCGGTCCGGGCGAGGTCAATCCCGTCCCCATCCTGATGCAGAGCCTGCGAGTCCAGGGGATTTTCCTCGGTCACCGGGAAATGTTCGAGGAGATGAACCGGGCCATCGATCTCCACCGCCTTCGCCCGGTGGTCGATCGCGTTTTCGACTTCGCCGATTCGCGCGCCGCCCTCGATCACATGGCCGGGAGAGCCCACTTCGGAAAAATTGCCATTCGTTTTTGACCGGCCGTAGGTTTTAATAATAAGAATTACTATTGACTTTTATTTGGAGCTGTGCGACCCTGCCGGCTGTGAAACGAACCAGACGATC
>JACQTD010000220.1 GCA_016210985.1 Acidobacteriota bacterium | reverse complement strand
TCTCTACCTTATCCCGCTCCGAGTTTCTCACCGAGATGATGATGATCGGAGTCTCCGATCCGGCGCGGATGGCCCGGCAAGTCGCCAAACCGCCCATCGCGGGGAGATTCATGTCCAGCAGGATGAGATCGGGCAAATTCTGCCGAACCTTTTCCAGACCCTCCTCGCACGTGCGCGCATCGATCACTTCATAGCCGTGAGCCGTCAAGGCCGCCCGCATGACCCGGCGTATCTGCGGCTCGTCGTCGATCACTAGGATTCTTCCACCTTTCATGATGGTACCTTACGCGATACGGTTAATCGAATGGGAAGATCAATCCGGCGCCCGTTACTTCGACGGACATCTATGTCGTGCCACACATGGCCTGTGACAAAAGCACAGCCAGGATCAATGCTCTTACCACAGAAACAGTCGGCCGACAAGCAGCAGCTCCGAACGTCTCATTTCGTGACGCCGGCCACGAGTCCCGCCACAATCCGCTTTTGAAAGAGGACGACCAGCAGGATCAGGGGAACCGAGCTGGCGATCACACCGGAAGTCAGCAGTCCCCAGGGAATCTCGTACAGGAAGGCTCCGCTTAAACCCGCCACTCCGACGGTAACGGTCTTCGCCGAATCCTGATTCATGAAGGTCAAGGCGAACATGAATTCGTTCCAAGAGAAAATGAACACCAGCAGTCCGGTAGTCACCAGCGCCGGAGCGGAAAGTGGCATGACGATCTTCCGGTAGATCTGGAAGCGGTTCATGCCGTCCATCGCGGCCGCCTCCTCCAGCTCCCCCGGCAGTTGACGGAAGTAGCCGGTCAGCATCCAGATGGCGAAAGGGAGATTCAGCGCGGCATACGGCAGGATCAGTGACCAGGGATGGTTCACCAAGCCCGCGGCACGGACCATTTCGTAGAGCGGGAAGAGAAAAACAATGGGCGGAAAGAAGGCCACGCCCAGCAAGGCGGCGGTCACCACGGAACGGACCCGGCCCGGGCTCCTTGCCAGACCAAAGGCAGCCATCGATCCCACCACGACGCACAGGAGACTCGCGAGTGTCGAGATCACCAGGCTGTTCATGTAATAGGCGCCAAAAGGACGCCGGGTGAATAAATCGGAGTAATTCTCGATGGTCGTCTCCGCCGGGAGCACCGTGGGTGGAATGCGAGCCAGTTCCGCCGGCCGCTTGACGGACGAGAGGCCATGCCATACCAACGGAGCGACGGCGAAGAGGCAGATCACCAGGACCGTGACTTTAGCGAGCGCGCTCATGTCCCCGAAGCAAGATGAGATGCAGGCCTGTCGCCAGGGCGGCGAGCACGAGCACCATGACTACCACCAGGGCACAACCGTACCCGAAATCGAGATAGCGCATGTAGGTTTGATAGGCGTAGACCGAAACCGTCTCGGTGGCGCCTCCCGGACCTCCGCCGGTCATTACATACATGAGATCGAAGGCCGCAAAGGCCTGGATTCCGCGAAAGACCACCGCGACGTAAACGAACGGCACGAGGTGCGGCCAGGTGACGTGCCTGAATTTCGGCCAAGCCCCGCCGCCATCCATCTCCATGGACTCGTAAAGCTCGCGCGGGATCGACTGCAGTCCCGCGAGCAGGATCACGAAAACAAAGGGGAATGTTTTCCAGACGTCCGCGGTGATGAGCGCCGCCATGGCGGGTCCCGGTCTCGCCAGCCAGGGGATCCCTGCCTCCGTGAGGTGCGCACCCCGCAGCGCCGCGTTGAGGATTCCGTACTGGTCGTTAAAGATCCATGTCCACAGCACGCCGATGATGGCGGTGGGCAGGGTCCATGGCACGAGCAGCATCGCGCGCACGAGGCCTCGACCACGATGAAGCGAATCCGCCGCGAAGGCCAGGAAGAGCCCGAGCCCGAATTCGAGGGCGACCGAAACGAGGGTGAAAAATGCCGTGATCCGCAGGCTGTTTCGAAATCGGGAATCGAAAGCGGCACGGACAAAATTATCGAATCCGGCCCATTCGGGACTGAATCCGGTCGCAAGACCGTAGCGGAATAAGCTGAGCCCGGCCGTGCGCAGGATCGGATATCCAACGACAAGAACCACCAGCAGGGCCGCCGGAATGAGGAAGACCAGCGTCCCTCCCTTAAGTCCGGAGTCAGTTTCCCAGTAGTAGTCGGGTTTCACGGGCTGCTTCCCTCAGCGCGAGGTCCGG
Organism: Acidobacteriota bacterium; assembly: GCA_016210985.1. Lineage (GTDB taxonomy): Bacteria > Acidobacteriota > Blastocatellia > HR10 > JACQTD01 > JACQTD01. The sequence continues at coordinate 2,646 of JACQTD010000220.1, read as the reverse complement.
GGTCACGCTTCCGGTAATGGCGCTACTCAGCCACCGCTGAAGAATATCAGAAGCTTGGGCATAAGCTGGAATCGGCGGCCGCATCCGCGCGCTGTCGAGGATCGACTTCATTTCCGGAGGAACCAGGTTGCGGCGCGCGGGTATCCTACCCTGCCGCCGCTGGACCGCCTGCAATTGCTCGGGACGCGTCATGAAGTCGATGAACCGCCAGGCGGCCTCGGGATCCGCGCAGAACTTCGAAACCGCAAACCCCCAGCCGCCCAGCGTGGCCGCGCTCCATTGTCCTTCCGCGTGGACCATCGGCGCGATGCCGATCCGGTCTATGATTTCAGCCCGACTCCGCCGCATGAGCGTCCATACGTAGGGCCAATTCCGCAGAAAGACGGCGTGGCCGCTCTGAAACAGAATTCGGGTGTCTTCCTCGACATAGTTGGTCACCCCGGGAGGCGAGATGGTTCCCACCGTGCTCTTCAGAAACTCCAGTGCCCGTACCGCCTCCGGCCGGTCCAGCAGCACGCGTTGCTGCGCCGCATCAATCCATTCGCCACCGTGCCCCCACAGGACCTCCAGATAGACGGTGACCAGTCCCTCATACTGTTTCCCCTGCCAGAGGAAGCCCCAACGCTCCGGAGTTCGATATTGCATGGACAGGCTCACGAGCTCGGCAAAGGTCTCCGGAGGCGTGGAGACCAGATCCTTACGGTAATAGAGAACGCCGGCATCGGTGAAGGCGGGAACGCGGTAGAGCCTTCCCCGGTACGAACCCGCCTGGAGTGACGCCGGCAGATAATCGCGAAGGTCTTCGTCCGAAATCCGTCCGGTCAAGTCGAGGAGCCACCCGGCCGCGGCGAACTTCGGCACCCAGTTCACGTCGCAATAAACAATGTCGTAACCCGCCGTTCCGGAAAGAAATGAGGCGGCGTACAGGTCTTCCCGAAGGTTGGTGGCGGGAGGACCCTCCACCATCCGCACGCTCAACCCGGGATGGTCACGGTTGTACTTGGCGATCAGCTCCCGCCAAACGCCGGTCCCATCGGGCTCCATCAGAACCGAAAGCGCGTCGGAATCGCGAGAGGCCGGGCGGGCTAGGCTAAGGGCGAGCAGGGCGACCAGGCATCCCCAGAATAAGATTCTCACCGTTATGTTGGTCGAAGACATGGATCTCTCCAGCATCGAGGCGGATCCGGACCCGATTCGAAGCAGGCCGGTCGGCCGTGATCATCGTCAACAGGATCCCGCCGGCGCGGAGTCCGACCAGGCATTGCGAGCCAAGGTTCTCCAGCCAGACTACTTCAGCGGGAATTCCGGAATCGCTGAGGCGGACGGTCTCCGGTCGGATGCCGACCCACGCTCTGCCCGACCACCGCAGTCCGGTGTTTACGGTATCGGGTCCAAGCCGGAAGGATCCATCGGAAATCTCGGCCTCGAAAGTGTTCATGGACGGCGAGCCAATGAACGACGCGACGAATCGATTCACCGGCCGCCGGTAGACCTCGTCAGGCGAACCGATCTGTTGAATCCTCCCGTTATTCAGCACCACCACGCGGTCGGCGAGACTCATCGCCTCGATCTGGTCATGGGTTACATACACGACGGTCGCATCGATCAATCTGAAGAGACTCTTGAGTTCGTGCCGCACCCGTTCACGCAGGAGCGCGTCGAGATTGCTCAGCGGCTCGTCGAAGAGAAACGCTCGGGGCTTGCGGACTATGGCCCTGCCGACAGCCACCCGCTGGCGTTGACCGCCGCTCAACTCCCGGGGCTTCTTACCAAGGAGATTCCCGATATCGAGCAGTGCTGCCGTCTCCCGCACGCTGCGATCGAGATCCGAGGCAGGCACCCCCTTGAGTCGCAGGTTGAGCGCGATGTTTTCGTAACAGGTCATATGCGGGTAGAGCGCGTAAGATTGAAAAACCATGGCCAGGTTACGTCTCCGCGCCGGCACCGAGCGGACCGACTGACCGTCGATCAGGATCGACCCGCCGCTCGGCTCATCCAGGCCGGCGATAATCCGCAGCAAGGAGGATTTTCCGCACCCGGAGGGGCCCACCACGGTAACAATCTCTCGATCGTGGATCTCGAGCGAGATGTCATGAAGCGCCTCGATCTTCCCGGAGAAGATCTTGGAAATGTGTTCGAGGCGAATACCCGCCATAGCTGCCCGCCGGCGACACCCCGTCATCGACCAATCCAGCGGGTCGAAGGGAGGGCCGCTCGTTCTCGGAAAGCCTGAAGAGTGAGGCCGGGGGGCCCTAATTTCAACCCCAGTCGAGGCGATTATCCATGCCGCCGCAAAATAACTGAAACCGGCCCAACGGGCTGGTTTCTGGAGATCCTACATTTTGCAAGTGGAAGCCAAGTGAATCACTAACCACCGCAGAGACGGCTTCCCAGCCTCAGCCGTGTTCACACGGCTTACCCGGAGGGCACATAGGCCGGTCCCTGTGGGGCCGGTACTGCGGCGGCTCGAGTTTCTAGGCCGCTCCTGCGCTCCATAGGGCGCTTCAGCGCTCTTCCCTGCGGGTCCGGCTGAAGCCCGCTGGGAGAAGCCCGTTGAAACGGGCTCCGGGGGCCTTCCCCGTAACCCAACCGGCCGCAAAGCGACCGGCCTATTCGCCCTTCGGGTAAGCCGTCTGAAGACGGCTT
>JACQTD010000216.1 GCA_016210985.1 Acidobacteriota bacterium | reverse complement strand
GGCAGGAGGACGAGGCAGAGGGTCGCTACTCCGGATTCACCTCGATGATCCTGGGTCGCAGAAGATCCAGATTAGCGGGAACCTGCGATTCCTCTGTGTCCGGATCACCAGCAGGAACGACTCCGAAGGGTCGGGTGTTGAGCGCGGGCCGGATGACGGCGTTGAGCCAACGGTCATCATTGTCCTTGCGGTTCAACACTTGATAGCTGACTCCACCATTGGACGACATAAAGGAGCGCAATGAAGTATTGAAGGCTCGGCCGGTATTCAGGAGTACTCCATTCGGCGTGTCGACGACATATCCGACGTAGAGGTCCCCCTGGAAAATCACCGGACCATTGCTGTCCAGGTTGAGCGTGTTGAACTGCCCGTCACCGTTAGACGGCACATCTATGACCATCGTCTGGTTTACGAGCAGTGAAGGATTCGAAGGTGGAGCGCCGCTCCCGCTCGGATCGGCGAACACGATGATACGGACGGACCGGCCGTCGGGTGACGGGAATCCGTTCGCATCCGAGAACAGAATGCTTATCCTCTCCAAACGTGCCGGGTATTGTGTAGGCCTGACCCGGTTCACGATGTATTGCCCGTTCGTCGAGTTGTTGGTGATCGCGACCCCTACGCAGGACGTATCCTCGATCGCATGCCATTCGGGCGACGTCCCGCGAGTCACGGTGAGCATGTAATTCACCCGGACCGAGTCGGAATCATTGTCGCGCCGGACACGGCTGACGCCGATGAAGTACGTCCCCGGTTCGAGCACCCGGACGAAAATGGACTCGGCTTGTCCCGGACCGAACCTGGTGGCGTCGATCAGTTGCACGCCCTCCGGATAGTTGTTGTCGTCGCTCGTCTGACTGAAGAGGTACAAATTGAAATCGGCATCTGAGCCCTGCCAGTTTAGCGAAGCTCCATAGGCATCGCGCTGCCCGACCACAAGACGGAACCAATCATGGACTCGGTCATCGATCTCACATTCGTCGTCGAGTTGGTCGATGGTGGTCCCGCTGTCACCAGGTCTCCCGTTTCCGGCTAGTACGATCGAAGGTGAAGTTAAGGAGATGGACTTGGCTGAGGCCGGCGCATTGTTCGGCTCGCTTTCATCCTGCGCGCTGCCGATGTCGGTCGTGAGACTGACCGAGACCGTTTGCGGACTGTTCTGCGCGCCGGGAGCCGACACCGTGAGCTGAGCGAATGTCGTGCCGAGCATGTTCGGATTGGTGGCCGTCACTAGTACTGCCTGGGTCTGCCCGCCAAGGACTGTGCCATTCGCGGGCGAGACCGTGATGAGGCCGTTATTGCTCGTGACATTGAAGTTGAGTTGACTCCCGCCGGTGTTCTGTATGATCAATTGTTGAGACGGTGGATTTCCCTGGCCGATCACGGCATTGAAGGTCATGGATGAAGGCGTGACATTCAGCACCGCAGCGCCTCCGGTGGTGTTGACGGTTACCGTTACGCTCCGGGGACTGTTCTGGGCGCCGGGCGCGGTGACCGTGAGAAACGCCTGCCGCGTGCCCGGCTGGTTGGGATTGTTCACGAACACGAAGACCGTCTGCTCCTGTCCAGCAAACACCGTGCCGCCGGTCGGTGAGACGTTCACTAGACCGGTGTCACTACTGGAAATGGCGTAGGTAAACGATCCGCTTCCCAGATTCCGGATAATCAGTGGCTGGGACGGGGGCGAACCCTGACCAACAAACGTGCTGAACGACATGGAGCTCGGATTCACGTCAAGAATGGCAGGCGGGCTGGTGGTATTCACCGTGACGGTAGCCGTCTGGGGACTATTCTGGGCGCCCGGCGCGGAGAAGGTGAGGAAAGCCTGCCGGGTGCCGATCTGATTTGGATTATTGACAAAAACCGTGATCGACTGGGACTGGCCGGCATTGAGCGATCCGCTGGCGGGCGAGATGTTGACCAGACCCGAATCGCTCGAACCGACGGTGAAGATCATGAATCCTCTTCCGCAGTTAGTGACGGTGATCAATTGCGACGGCGGATTGCCTTGATTCACAACGGTATTGAAAGTGAGACTGGTCGGCGAGACTCCGAGGATGGCCGGCGGGCTGGTTGTGTTCACCGTGACGGTGGCTGTTCTCGGGCTGTTTTGAGCCCCGGGCGCGGTGAAAGTGAGGAAAGCCTGTCGTGTCCCGGCCTGATTTGGATTATTGACAAAAACCGTGATCGACTGGGACTGGCCGGCATTGAGCGATCCGCTGGAGGGCGAGATGTTGACCAGGCCTGAATCGCTCGAACCGACGGTAAAGCTCATGAATCCGCTGCCGCTGTTGGTAACGGTAATCAATTGCGACGGCGGGTTCCCCTGATTTACGACCGCGTTGAAAGTGAGACTGGTCGGTGAGACTCCGAGGATGGCCGGCGGGCTGGTCGTGTTCACGGTGACGGTCACCGTTCGGGGACTATTCTGGGCACCTGGAGCGTTGACTGTAAGGAAGGCCTGTCGGGTTCCGACCTGATTCGGATTATTAACAAAGATGGAAACCGTCTGTTGCTGTCCTCCCGGGATGGTTCCGCTACTGGGCGAGAAATTGACCAAGCTGGAATCACTGGTGCTGAGATTGAAGGTGAGGGAACTGCCCGCGAGGTTTCGGATGGTCAACTGTTGCGGCGGCGGATTCCCTTGATTCACGGTCGTATTGAACAGGAGCGAAGAGGGTGAGACATCGAGAATGGCTTGAGCAGCGGCGCTGGTGACATTTACCGTAACCGTTTGCGGACTGTTCTGCGCCCCGGGAGCGGTGACCGTCAGGGCTGCCGTCCGGGTACCCGGTTGATTGGGGTTGGTCACAAAGACGGTGATCGCCTGCGACTGACCAGCGTTGAGTGATCCACCCGAAGGCGAGGCATTGGCCAGCGAGGAGTCACTGCTGCCGATATTGAAGGTCATGAGGCCGGCGCCTGTGTTGGTGACGGTGAACTGTTGCGAAGGCGGATTCCCCTGGTTCGGGGTGGCATTGAAACTGAGAAATGTGGGAGAAACGTTCAGGGTTCCGGTCTGGGGAGTGAAGCCGACGACCGCGCGGATACCCAGGTTCCCGGCAGGGACACTGGCGAGGCCTTCGGTCAGCACATAATTGGTGCTGTCGGTGGATACGTAGGAACGCCGTTTCGACGGCGGAGTCGTATCCAGGGCCGCAGGATAGACGTTCGCGGGGATCTGCATTCTGAATCCGACCAGAAAATCGCCGGACTGGATGGTCGGCCCTTGTACGCTATACTGGTTAAATTGATTGAGGCTCTGCACCGATGCGCCAGTCTGCTGGTAACTCGTGCCGTTGATGAACTCATCCCCATCCGGATTGGTTCCCACCAGCAGGGTCATGGGCATCCCTGGCGTGAGGTTGCTGGATCCCCCTCTGAAATTGATTTGAATCTGGGATAGGGTGGCGGGATAGCTCGTCGGCTTCAATCGATTGATAAAGGAGATTGTCCCTGGCTGCGTGAGACCAACTACGTTCTCGTACAAACCGTCATCAATGGAAAGCGTAGTCCCCTGGCCGGAGACATTCACCGTGACGGCGACGTTTTGCGGACTGTTCTGTGCCCCGGGCGCGTTCACGGTCAGCGTGGCCGAACGGCTTCCCGCCTGATTGGGATTGGTTGCGAATACGGTAATGGGTTGGGACTGATTTGGCCCAAGGTTCCCCGAGGTCGGGGACGCGCTCACGAGGGAGGCGTCACTGTTGGTGAGGTTGAAACTCAGGAAACCGGATCCGGTGTTGGTAACCGTGAATTGCTGTGAGGGCAGATTTCCCTGATTGAGGGTTGCATTGAAGGTCAGCGAAGACGGTGACACGCTGAGGAAACCCGATGACTGGGAAGTGACCGCCCTGATGCCGAAATTTCCACCCGACTGAATCGTGGGAACATTGTCGGTCAGTTCGAAACTGGCGCCGTCGGTTGAGACATAGGAACGACGACGCGAAGGCGGAGTAGTATCGAGCGCTCCAGGATAGGTATTGGCCTGGATGGTCATCCGGAACCCGACGAGGAAGTCTCCGGAATTGATGGTGACGGCGGGCAGGTTGTAAGTATTGAATTGATTAAGGCTCTGGATCGTGGCATTGCTTTGTTGATAAGAAGCGCCGCTGATGTTTTCGTCACCGTCAAGGTTGCTGCCGGCAAGCAGGGTAACCGCCAGGCCGGGCGCGAGGTTGCTCTGTCCCGATGGAAAGTAGATTTGCGCCTGGGAGAGGGTAGCCGGATAGCTCGTGGGCTTCAGCCGATTAATAAAGAAGATCGTACCAGGCTGGGCGAGTCCGACCAGGTTCTCGTAGGATCCGTCATCAACGGAGATTGTTGAGTTCTGCTCAGTTCCTTCCGCCGACTCTTCCATTAGGAGCGATTGCTCCGGCGTTTCAAATTCGCGCGAGGCGTAGGCCGGCTGCTCTTGTATGGCCGCAGACGATCGGGCTGCGAGGACGCCTCCAAGGGTGAAGAGGCCGGCGAAGAAGGTAACGAGCAGCGCTCGGCGGTAATACAGTGAACTTGTTCCTTTCATGGTCTTACCTCTTCTCCTCCGTTAGTAGGCGATAGCAATGGCTTGCGGAGCGGCGCCGGTGGGCACAGACCCTAGTGGTGTGGGGTAGCCATATGGTGTGATGGCAATGGTGGACACGCTGTTGGAGATCTCGTTGGCCACGTAAGCGACACCTGAGGGATCGACCGCCACAGCCGCCGGCCCCGCTCCCGACGTGGTCACACTGACGAGGTGGATTCCACCCGTCGGCGCGACGCTGAAGATGGTGACCAGCCCGGAGTCTCGATTGGTCACGACAGCGAGACCCGAGGGATCGAGGGCGACCGCCGACGGGCCTCCCACGGACGAGATCGAAGCCACCGGAATCGGCATGGGCAGGGCTTGAGGAATGACGAAGAACGTCAGGCTGTCTGATTTGTCATTCGTGACCACGGCATAGTTGCCCTGCGGGGAGACGGCGATCGCCTGGGGATCGTCGCCCGCGGGCATAGATGCAATGAATCCGATTGAGGCCGTTTCGGGATTGACACGGAAGATCGAAACGACATCGGAGCCGAAGCTGGTCGTCGAGAGTGAGTGGGCGCCGGTTCGCAGTCCGGTGACGTAGGCATATTGGCCTGATGGATGAATGGCCACGGCCGTAGGCTGGCTCCCTGTGGCCGCCGTGCCGGCTGGGATGAGCGCGCCGGTGCTCCTGTTGATTCGGAAGGAGGAGACGCTGCCCGATCCTTCGTTCGTCACCAGTGCGTATTTCCCTCCAACCGGATCAATGGCAATCGAGCTTGGCTGACTCCCGGTGGAGACCCAGCCGATCGGAATGAGTTCGCCCTGTCCCTGTTGGATCCTGAACGCCGAGACCATTCCGTACTGCGCATCGACGGCGTAGGCGTACTGGCCGGAGGCCGGGTCGACGGCGATGGAGGAGAGTTGCCCGCCGGTCTGCTTTGTGCCGATATGAGTCAGCTTTCCATTCCCCGGATTCACCCGGTAAATGGAGACGTCGCCTGAATGCCGGTTCGCGGTATAGAGAAACCTCGCGCGGCCCTTGGGGGCGGTCCGGCCGATGGGAGTGGCGAAGTCGATCTGGCCGCCCGCGGCGAGAGCAAGAAGCGCCAGAATAGAAAGAGCTACCGTTAAGAGAGAATGTTTTTTTGCTTGGGTCGTATGATTCACAGGGTCCTCCGACTTTCAGCGAAGCAAGGGCCTCCGGCGATGGAGCTGTCGACTTGGAGTCGCGCGATCCAATTACGGCTGATCGCGGCGCGGTTGCATCCGGGGCGGCGCCAAAGACACTTCTCCCTCAGAGGCGGCCGAGGCCTCGGAGCGGGTCCTGCCCCGCAACTCCAGGAAGTTCGCTAGTTTTACCGGGCTGGGTTTACTGCGTTTGCCTTTATCAGGCGCCGAGTAAGATTCTCTTAATCCTCACAAGGGTTGCCTTGCCAACCTTGCCAGATTGAAAATATGAGCAACGATTCCAGTCAGGCCGGCAGTACGATGGCCCATCACTTTGATCGGATTGACGATCAGGCGTACCGCCGGGGGCTCCAGGGCGTGAGCCGCCTACAGCCGTTGCAGTTCCTTCGAAGTTGGGCCGTCATCCCGAGTTAATTCAGGAAGGAGGTTGCGCGGAGGTCTCCCGTTGAGATAGTCCGAGATGTTGGCGATGGCGACCTCGGTCATTCGCCTTCGCGCCTCGCGAGTCGCAGACCCGATGTGCGGAAGTAACACCACGTTGGGCAGCGCAAGCAGGTCGGAGTGAACTCTGGGCTCGAATTCGTAAACATCCAGACCCGCGCCTGCGAGTCGACGTTCCCGAAGGGCGGCGGCCAGGGCTGACTCATCTACAATCGGTCCGCGACTGGTGTTAATCAGGTAGGCGCTGGACTTCATTCGGCGCAAGCGATCGGCATTGATGAGATGTCGGGTAGTCTCCCGCAGCGGTACATGGATGGTGAGGATGTCGGCTTCAGTCAGCACCTGCTCGAGCGAAGTTCGCAGCGCGCCGGCTACATGTACTCCAGAAGCATCCGCATCGGCACGGTTGTCTGCGAACTCCGATCTCCCATGGAGAATCCGCATTCCGAAGGCCTCGGCCCGGGCGGCCACAGCGCGGCCGATCCTCCCGAACCCGAGAATGCTCAGCGTCTTTCCCTGCAATTCCATCCCCAGGAAGAGGTCGAATTGCATGCCGTCAAAACGGCCTTCCCGGGTGAATCGATCCGCCTCGACGACTCTCCGAGTAACCGCGAGAATGAGGGCCATGGTGAGATCGGCGGTCGCATCGGTGAGCACATCAGGCGTGTTGCTCGCCAGTACGCAGCGCTCACGCAGGGCCGGGACATTAAGATTGTCATACCCCACCGCCACATTGGCGATCATGCGTAGTTTGGGGCATTGGTCGAGGATTTCAGGCGTGATCCGGTTTGTCAGCATGCACGCGACGATTTCGGCGTCCCGGAGTCGAAGCTTGAATTCATTCGGGGTCCAGAAACGCGGCTCCGGATTCACGATCAACTGACATCGATCCCGTATGGGTTCAAGTATTTCCGCCTCGAACGGCCAGGTGATGAGGGCGACAGGAAGCATCTTGTGACCGATCTTGCGGGCCGGGCCTGAAGCAGGGACCAGCCGGCTTACAACCGGAGCAGAAGTGGATTGCAGAGACGGTAGACGAGCATTTCCAGCTGAAGCGCCGGGGTACCGCGCGACTGCTTGATCGCGTCGTCAACTTCGGCGGCGCGCTTCAGTCCATGGATCAACTCCTTCATCGAGACGGCGCGAAGCTGTGGGAGGTACTGCCGGTCCTTGAATGATTGGACCCGTGCTGCTGCCAGCACCTTCTCCGCGGGCGCGCCGGCGTCCATGAGTTCCTTCGCGAGAATGGTTCGGCGCAAGTAGGCCGCGATCGATCCAAGCAGGACGAGCGGTTCCTCGCCATCCTTGAGTCGCCTGCGCGTGATACGAAGCGCCTGTCCGGCATTCCTGGCGCTGATCTGGTCGATCAGCTCAAATCCGAAATCCTCGCGCATTCGGGTAGCCAGCGCTTCCACGTGATTCGCCCGGATCGGTCCGGACTCCACGTTAATCATCAGCTTTTCCAGTTCGTGGCTGAGCAACTCGAGATCGAGTCCCACGTACTCGAGAAGCAGCTCCAGGGCCGCCGGGTCGATGCTGCAGTGCCGCTGCCTGACCTGGTTCCTGATCCAGTTCTGCGCTTCGCGCTTGTCGGGCCGGGGAAACTCCACCACCGAGGCCGCTCCGATCAACGCTTCGGCGAATTTTCCCCTGCGATCCGGACGATCCCACAGGAAAATGAGTGTGGTCGACGGCGAGGGGTTACCCAGATACTCGATCATAACTTCGAATCCGAGGCTTCGCGCCTCCTCGATCTCGTCGCGGATCTGGGTCACGCGTTCCTGGCCTGTGGATCCGGATGGATCCGCTCCTCGCGGCGATGTGGTTCCCTTGGGTTTGAAGCGGCGGTCGAGATCACTTACGACGACTATTCGCCGATCTGCGAATGCCGGCAATTGAGCCGCGAGAAGGGCAATCTCGTCCAGGGATTTCTCCACGGCGGAGATTTCCACGAAATTGATTTCCCGGAATGCCGGTTCAACCAGCCTCGCCTTCATCTCCTGGAGAACCTTGCGACGGTTATACAGTTCGGGCCGGCTCCGGCTCTCCGCCCAGGCGGACCCCTCGCGCCGGCCCGGTTCCGGGAGTTTCCCCGTAAAAAGGTAGACCGGATCGGGCGGCCCTTGACCCACGGAATCAAGAAGCGCCGCCCAGGGCATTCGCTTCATCCGCCCTCCAACAGGGTTGTGATCAGGCTGTGGGCGAAATCGCGAGCCAGCCGGTCAACGGCCGGCCCTTCCTCATCAAAGAGACTGCTCGGGCCATCCGGTAACTCGTACTCTCCACGAAAAGTGTAGTCCGACTTTTCGAAGAGGATTTTCTGGGTTGGCTGCTCGCGCAATAACACGCTTAGTGTGATGGCGATCTGGAAGACCCGGGTGCGGCCCGTCGGATCAAGCAACGCTCCACCGATGTCTACCCGCCGCACGTCGCCGAGTAACACGGCGTCGGCGTCCTCGGGTCTGGAGGTCACCTCGAGGCGCCTTCCCCGACGCAGGATCTCATCCATCACGGCCCGGGTGAATCGCTGCTCGACGCGGTAACGAAGGCTTGAATTTCTGAAGGCGGGTACTGCGATCGAGTGAATGTTGGCCGGCCAGCTACGGTTTGACCCCGCGCGCTCGTATCCGCAGGGCCCGACACCCAAAGAAAGGATCACCGCGAGGACGAGCAGTGCCAGCGGTTTCCCTCCCGGCGCCGGTGTGCGTCGAAGCTCAGTGGATGACCACATTGATCAGGCGCCGGGCGACCACGATGATCTTGAGGATCTGTTTTCCGTCGACAAAGGCCTGGATCTTTGGTTCCGCGAGGGC
>JACQTD010000005.1 GCA_016210985.1 Acidobacteriota bacterium | reverse complement strand
GGGCGTAGACCGTCCGGTTCGTCAACCCGTTACTCGCCGAGGTCCAGGTCGCGCCGTTGTCGGTCGAGCGGAACAGACCGTCCTCCGTCCCGGCGTAAACCGGTCCCGAGCTTTCCACGCAGAGGCTGCGAATCTGAAGATTGGTCAAACCCGCATTGAGCGTCGCCCAGGTAGCTCCGTTATCGGTGGAGCGGGCCACGCCTCGACTGTGGCTCCCGGCGAAAATGTGACCCGACCCGTTCACGGCCAAGGCACGAAAGTAAATCTCCGGCGTATTGGGGTTGACGACCGTCCACGTATTTCCGCCATCGGTGGTACGCCAGAGCCCTCCACTCCAAGGTGCGGCAAAAACATGCCCCGCGGGAGTCGACACCAACGAGAAGATGTCGTAGTTCGGTACCCCGCTGTAAGTCCAATTGGCGCCGTCATCCGTCGTGCGGAAGATGCCGCCTTTGGATGTTCCGGCAAAAACGGCGCCGCCCGGTGTCGTCGTCAACGAATAAATCGCGGTAGCGCTTAGTCCGGCGTTACTTGGAACCCAGCTCGCTCCCAGGTCACCGGAACGGAACACACCTCCGCCCTCGGTTCCCGCGAAAACCTCACCTGTCATGCTCATCGCCAGGGCATAGGCACGGATCGTCGTCAATCCGGCGTTGACGGGCGACCAATTCGCCCCATTGTCCAACGACCGCGACACGCCCGCGTCCCCGCTCACAAAGAGCTGACCAGCACCGTGGCTGATCAGCGCGTAGACGAAGCGCGAGGTAAGCCCCGTGTTGACGGGCGACCACGAATCCCCGTTGTTGGTGGAGCTGAACACCCCGTTGGCGTGAACCACCGCAAACAGCAGCCCGTCTTTGGTTGGAACCAGTGCGTGAACCAGCCGGCCTGTCAGCCCGGTACTGGCCGAATGCCATGAATTGCCGCCATCGATGGAGCGGAAAACCAGATTCTCTTCAGTTCCCGCGAAAAGGGTTCCGGCGTTCACCGTCAAAGATCGGATGGAGAGGGTTGTAAGTCCATTGTTGATCGGCGTCCACTGGGCGCCCCCGTCCGTTGAAAGGAAGACGCCCCGCTGGGCCGTACCGGCATAGAGCTGTCCCATGGCGCCGACCGCCAGACCATAGGTCTGACGATCAGTAAGCCCGGTGTTCAAGCCCGTCCATGAGTCTCCGTTGTTCGTCGACCCGAAGATCCCGCCGTTCGTCCCGGCAATAATCCGGCCCGAAGCCTCCACCAGCAGCTCATTTACACCCGGATGGCCCAACCCCTGGTTGACGCTTGTCCAGGTATTCCCATTATCGGTCGATCGGAAAACACCGCCTCCCTGCGATCCGGCGAAGACGTGGCCCGCAGCATTGAACGCAAACGCGTGAATCTGACCCCCATTCGGTCCGTTGGTAGGTTGCCAGGTGATCATGGCCTGGGACTTCCCCATCTGTGGCTGGCCGAGGATGATGGAGAGTATGGCCGTGACAGCTAGCACTTCACAGGCGTGTCTGATTGTCGATCTCATGTATCCCGCTTGCCGGAGTAACCGCCCTGCTCATCCGTCGCCGCCGTGTTGGTCAGCATACCTTTTGAATCACGAACCTGAATCGTCATGGCCGACAGGTTTCCATTCGAACCGGGCAATGACCTTATTACTCCCTATAAATAAGGTTTTCAAGCGGAATCCTCGGCGTGTGGGGACCGACAGCCAATTCAGTAATATATGGCCGGGCCCATTGCTTTCCGATCCCCTGGCGATGTAAGAAGTGCGTACTGCCCGGACGAGAAGTCTAACTTTCAAACCCTGTAGGGAGGAGTTATGCGGAACACAAGTGCATTCACCTCTTCAGTCAGCGTGATGCTCGGCCTTATCGCTCTCGTGGCCATGATGGGGATATCTCACCCGGAGGCGGCGCCATCGGTTACAGCGGCGCCGGTTCAAATTACACCGGCCCCAGGCGGCGCTGTGTCCTCCAGCGCGCTGAACTCGACCGTCTCCAATGCCTTCGTGGATATGCCGAGTATGACGCTCAACACGTCAGCCATCTTCTTCGGTGGCTTGCTCATCACCCTCTCAGGTCAATCCGTGTGCAGCAATGCGCTGACTTCGTTACGAATCCGCTGTCTGGTCGATGGGGGCGTGCTCAGTCCCGGGGAGACCGTTTTCGATTCAGGGACGGGCACGGAGTGCCACTCCATGAGTTTCCTGGCTCCCAATGTCGGCCTTGGCGGTCATCAGATTAAGATACAGTGGCGTGCAGTAGGCGGCGGAACGGTTTTCATCGATCAACGAACGTTGTCGTATACGAACGTGAATTAAATCGGTTGAAGATGAGCGCTTGGTGCGTGGCGGCCGCCGTCAGCTCGCGACGCGATCAAGGAGCCGGGCTTCAATCTGAGTGGCCAGCTCTTCAGCCTGGTCGATCAGCTTGATCATCTGACTATGCCGCTGGGTGTTGAACTCTTCGTCTGTAATCGAACTCAGATTGGTGACGATGTTGTAGTAGGCGCCCTTGATCGCCGCCAGGGCCAACTGCGACCCTACGGCGACGTCTGACAATAAGTTGGGATTGCCGATCTCCGCGAGCGGCCCCAGGTTGAGCAGGACCTGGAACGCGTGCTCTGCCGTGCGGGTGGGAACCTCCACGGCAGATTTGAGCGCGTCCTGGATTGCAGCCTCCCTGGCCGGTGTTTCTTCTCCGTTCTCTTTGGGGAGCTTGTAGGCTGTCATGACCAGCTGGAAGCTCTCTGCATCTTCGGCCACCGCGGCCAGGAGCGCCCCGGACAGGCGTTGCAGGTTGGCCAGATGTTCGTGGATCTTCGGCTCGACGCCGGCGAATTTCTTACGGCCAAGGGTAAGGTTACACATCATCTGGCCGAGGGAGGCGCCGAGAGCGCCGACCAGCGCGGCCACGCTTCCCCCTCCGGGGGCGGGTGTCCCTTCCGCGACGAGTCGTGGGAACGCCTCGATGGCTTCACTCAGCCCGGGTTCCGGCGGCTTGGACGGAGAGAGCGGCAAGGCCGCCATCAATCGGTTCTCCAGGACCTGGTCCCGGCTGAAGTTCTCGAATCGCAGGTACCAGTCGCCGCAGGCGTCGAGGGCGTCCTGCGGTACCAAGCCGACGATCTCGCTGCCGAGCACGGCCACCCCGTAGCGTTCCGCCTCGCGGATCACTGCCTCGAACGCGCGGTGAATCGGTGTCCGCGTGTAGTCGGTCAGATTCATCGAGACCTGGGTAATACCCCTGCCCTTCAATTCGAATCCGAGCGCTTTGACGAACTGCAGTCCTCCGTCTCGCCCCCTCACCGCGCGAGCTATGCGCTTCGCGACGTCAACGCTGGGCGTGCCGAGGCTGACATTGTAGGCGATCAGCGGCGGGCGAGCGCCGACGACGGTGGCGCCGGCCGTGGGATGAAGTCTGGCCGGTCCGAAGTCGGGGCGCCGGTCGGGGTCTTCCTCGATCGCCCGCTTAAGTCCCTCGAACTCCCCCCTGCGGATCTCCGCGAGATTCTCCCGGCCGGGGCGGGTTGCCGCCTTTTCGTAGAGGTAGACCGGGATCTGCAGTTCATCTGCAATCCGTTCCGCCGCCTGCCGGGCGAGCAACACGCACTGCTCCATGGTTACGTTCTTGATCGGAATAAAAGGAACCACATCGGTCGCTCCGATCCTCGGATGTTCGCCGGTGTGTCGGTTCAGGTCGATCAACTCCATGGCGGTTCGAGCGCCCGCGAGAACGGCCTCCACCACCCACTCCGGTTCACCCACGAAGCTGATGACCGCGCGGTTGTGGCTGAGGTCCATTTCACGATCCAACAGGACTACGCCGGGCACCTCGGTGATCGAGGCGACGATCGCCTCGACCACTTCCGTGCGGCGTCCCTCACTGAAATTGGGAACACACTCGACGATCCGATTCATCTTCCCAAATCCCTACGGTCTCACCTTCTCTGGTTTCTATGGTTCCATCCATGTCCCGATTATAACAACTGGTTGATAGTACGAAAGTCCTGCGGAAGTAAATCCCTTCGGGAGGCGCAAAGTGAGCGAACCGGATCCGGGTTCATCTGGAGCGGGCGACGGGGCTCGAACCCGCAACACCCAGCTTGGGAAGCTGATACGCTACCAGTTGCGTCACGCCCGCTCCCACTTGCGGAACCGAGTTTAGGTGAGGGGTTTGGCAATGTCAATCAAGCGGTCTCTTGAGCGGTATCATCCTATACTCTAGAATCGGGATCGTCATGCCCTCCGACCCTTGCTTCCGCACCGTCATGCCGTTTGTGAGCGAGCGCATTGATATCAAGATTCCCAGCCGGGTATCCCTCGTAGAGCCCACCGTTCGGATGTTGATGGATCGAATGATCGACTTCCGATTGAGCGAGACCCACGAAACCCTGGTCGCAACCGCCCTGCACGAGGCGATCGGGAATGCCATGAAGCATGGTAACCACTTCGATGAAGCGAAGTGGGTCAAGGTCAGCGTCAAGCTCTCGCCCCGCAGGGCGGTATTCTCAATCGAGGATGAAGGTGAAGGATTCGATCCCGCCGGCGTTAACGATCCCACGGCCGAGGACGCGTTGCTGCGGGAATCGGGACGCGGCATCCTCCTGATGCGTCACCTGATGGACGAAGTCAGGTTCAACAAGACCGGCAACCGGATCACGCTCGTCAAGAAGGCCGAGAAATCGCAGAATCATGCAGGATTGAAATGACCATCCTCCCCAGGCCGGTTGCGGCCGGGCTGGCGCTCGCCCTCGGTTTCTTCTCACTCCTGCTGCAGATTCCCGGACCGGCGGCCGGTTGGGCGCAACAGCGCGGGAGGGCGGATCTGGTGATTCGCGGCGGGTCGGTCATCACCATGGACCCGCAGCGACGCGTCTTCACGCCCGGGTATGTCGCCATTCGCGGAGACCGAATTGTAGATGTCGGTCCCGAATCCGAACTCAGCCGGCGCTGGAAGGGAGTCCGAACCCTCAGCGCGAAGGACCAGATCGTCCTCCCGGGACTGATCAACACGCACACGCACGCCCCGATGGTACTCTTTCGGGGAATCGCTGATGACCTCGAATTGGACGAATGGCTCGAGAAGTACATCTTCCCCGCCGAAGCGAAGACCGTGTCGCGCGACTTCGTTTATTGGGGGACGCTCTTGGCCTGCTGGGAGATGCTTCTGGGCGGAACGACGACCTACGCGGACATGTATTACTTCGAGGACGCGATCGCGGAGGCTACGGCCAAGGCGGGCATGCGCGGAGTGCTGGGCGAGACGATCATCGACTTCCCTTCGCCTGATCACAAGACACCCCAACGCGCCCTGGATTTCACCCGGGAATTCATCCGGAAATGGCGAGCGCATCCCCTGATCAAGCCTGCCGTGGCGCCTCATTCCGCCTACACCTGCTCGGTCGAGACGCTGCAAGCGGCCGAGAAGCTCTCAAAAGACGAGCGGGCGCCACTGATCATTCATGTGGCCGAAGCGCCTTCCGAAACGAAGCAGGTCATGGAGAAATACGGCGCCCGTCCAGTCCCGCACCTCGAGCGAATCGGCCTGCTCAACGAGCG
>JACQTD010000213.1 GCA_016210985.1 Acidobacteriota bacterium | reverse complement strand
GTGTAGCGCCGAGCTATTTGGTATTTCAATGGGCTTCAGGGTGCCGGCTTCGGTCAAGCGACTGGGTGACGCGGTGCTGACGAAGACTTTTGAGGTATCGAGGTCTCGATCGAGGCGCAGGAAGCTGAGGTGGAAAACGGATTGGAGACAGAGTGGTGCCAGGCCATGCCGTTCAGGTGGCGGGCAGATCGAACAACGGAGTGCAGAAGTGAGAGCCCCGATCGCGTCGTCATGGCGGGACCTTTCGCTGTGGCAGCAGCACTCCGATCTGGATCAACTGTCCAATCCGACAATGAGGGTAGGGAGCGGGTGGTCGGGCAGGCGCAGGCTGCTGGGGCAGAGTCGCGTTGGAGATCGGATCGAGGGCGCCATGGGACGGTGGAGCGTTGAGCAGCACTCGGGCTTGATGCAGTTGCTTGGAGCGGGAACTGCGCCAGATCCCGTAATAGCGCACCTTGGCACAACCCCTGGGCAGGACGTGCTGCAGGAAGCGAGCGATGAACTCCAAGGCGGGCAGGGTGACTCGGCGGATCTGCTGGGTACGGTTGTCGCGATAACGGAAGGTCACCGAGCCATCGTCGATAGACTCCAGACGGCTGTTGGTGATAGCGACGCGGAAGACATAGCGGCCCAGGTAGTCGAGCACCTTCTGTCCGGAACCTGCAGGCTGGCAATGGACCACCCAGTCTTTCTTCCAGACTTTCGGTGGCACCTGCTTGAGTAAGCCGGCCTTCTTCAGTGCCGCGCACACCTTGGCACGGAAGATTACCGACAGCGCCTGCACGGGCACTAAGAAAGCCGGGTTCTTCGGCTTGACCCACCGGGCACCATCGTCGGAGAGTCCGCCGGCGGTGACCAGCATGTGGACGTGCGGATGGTAAAGCATGGCGCGCGTCCAGGTGTGCAGTACGGCCAGGCATCCGAGGTGGGCGCCCAGGTAGCGCGGATCGGAGGCGAGTTTTTGCAAGGCTGCGGCTGCCGTGCGCATAAGCAACCCATAGATCTTTTTCTGGTTTGCCATCGCCAGTGCCCGCAGTTCAGCCGGCAGGGTGAAGGTGAGCAGGTAGTAGGGGCAGGGTAACAGACGGGCGCGCTGCTTCTCGAGCCAGCGCTCGGTCTGCTCGCGGTGACACTTTGGGCAGTGGCGATTGCCGCAGGAGTGATAGGCATAGACCTTCCATCCGCAGTGATTGCACTGCTTCAGGTGGCCTCCAAAGTAGGCCGTGCGGCACGCCTGGATATCCTGCATGGCCCGAGCTTGACTGGGAAGCAGGCGTTCTCCGAAGCGGGCGCAATACGTCGCACCGTGGAGGCGGAAGTCGGAAGACCCGCGACCCTTCGGGATCTCCGCCACCTCCCGCATGAAGACCTCGACGGAAGGATCAGAGGTCTTGCATGAGTTGGTTGAGCGGGTCGGTCAGGGCGGCTCTCGCTTCCCGCGTCAGATGCGTGTAGATCTGGGTGGTGCGGGCGCTGCTATGACCGAGGTTCTCCTGAATGATCCTGAGGTTGACCCCGACTTCCAATAAATGGGTGGCGTAGGAATGGCGCAGGGTGTGTACATGCGCCCGCTTGGCCATGCCGGTACGTTGAAGCGCCTTGCGAAACGCACCCTGCAGACTCGTGTCTGTGACCGGGCCCCCGTTGTGCGCGAGGCTATGCTCCAGACCACGGCGAGTGGGCGTCGGGAAGAGCCACAGGGGTGAGCGATGCGTTCGCCAGTAAGCGCGTAGCATCCGCAGCGTCGACTCGGGCAGAGGGACGTAGCGGTCCTTCTTGCCCTTGCCATGGATGTGCAGCATCATCCGCGCACCGTCGACATCCGGGACCTCGAGCTGTGCCCCTTCCAGCAACCGCAGTCCACACGCGTAGATCGTCGTGAGACAGGCGCGATAGACCGGAATCCTCACTTCCACCAGAATGCGGCGCACCTCTTCGCGGCTGAGAACCACCGGAAGCTTCTTCTCACGCTGGGGACGCACAAAGCGCAGGGTCGTCCACGGTTGCTGCAACGTCTGTTCATAGAAGAACTTGATTCCACAGAGCGCGATGGTTGCGGTGGCCCGGGCGACCTTCTTCTGGTTGGCCAGATAGAGAAAGTATTGACGCAAATCCTCTTCGGTGAGTTGGTCCGGGCTCCGGTGATAATGCTTGGCCAGTTGGCCCACGGCGGCCGCGTAACACTCTTGGGTTCTTGCAGAGAACCCCCTCAATTGCATATCCTCAATCATCCGTTTACGTAACGGTGTCATACGGTATCTCCTCCCGGGGAGGGGAGTGAAAGGGACCCTCCCTGGAAGGGATACTGCATGCGACTTCAAACGGAATGGAATCAGAAAAAACGTGGTGGGAGCTTGTTTCTATCTATACGCGGCAGCGGATTTAGTCCAACAACCGCATGAACCCGTCGGCGGGCGCTAGATTATCATCGTAGGGCTCGGCCACCTCGCACCCGCCGCGTGTTATGCCGCTCCTGACCCCGCGTCCTTGATTAGCATGACCACCGTGCTATCATGGTATCATGATCCGCTCGTTCCGAGATGCGGGGACCGAAGACATCTTCAACGGAGCGGACACAAAACGAGCCCGCAAGGTCTGCCCTGGCAGCCTGTGGAAGGTCGCCCGCCGGAAGCTTGAGCTTCTCGACTCCGTGGGGAAGCTCGACGACCTCCGGGTGCCAACCGCCAACCGCTTGGAGGCGCTCAAAAGGGACCGCACGGGCCAACACGGCATTCGGGTCAACGATCAATACCGGGTGTGCTTTGTCTGGACGGAGTTGGGACCTACGGATATCGAGATCGTTGACTACCACGATTAGGCTGATGCCGGGAGTTTGACATGGTTCGTATTCCAACCCACCGCACACCGACGCATCCTGGCGAGATGCTGCTGGAGGAGTTTCTGAACCCGATGGGCCTTACGCAGCGGGAGCTGGCCGAGGGGATTCGGGTCCCGTATCAGCGCGTCAACGAGCTGGTGAATGGCCGGCGCGGGATTACGCCGGCTACGGCCCTGCGGCTGGCCAGGTTCTTCGGCACCACGCCCGACTTGTGGATGAATCTCCAGCTCCGGTGGGACTTGTATCACGCGCAGGTGGCCGAGGCCCCCGATTTGGATCGCATCAAGCGGGTACGCGTCGGCTGACGTATTGCGATGGGATCGGCATAACAAGGAAATGGAGCGGACGAGCCGTCGCGCTTCCTCTGATCGTGGGCAGGCTCAGGCGCGCTTGCGCGCGGCGGCTCGCCGCTTATTTCCATGGCGTCAGGCACCCAGGAGAGCCATCAGTGGCATCAACGAGGACCGCGAAGCACTTCGGGTCGGCATCGATGGCGCGTGGGAGGCGGGCGAGATCGCAACGTCGCTCAACGCCCTGGATCACCTTTACACGCTGCGTTTCGCCTTCGCCTAGGAGTTGGAGGAAGTTCTTGAGCTCCGCGACGTAGTACGCATATCTGACTCCGATTCAGTCCCAGAGACCCTGGCGTACACTTGTGGCATGAAAGCAAGCCACACGGCAGTCATCAAGGAAGAAATCGGGTGGTGGATTGACTGGATTGGAGAGGTTCCGGGCATTATTTATCAGGAGAAGACGCGGCAGGAACGGATAGCAGCGTTCCGCGGCACCCTTCCCGCTCCCCGTTTGGAGACACCGTGACACCCGCGCTTGAGTCCGTACATCCGGTTTTGATGTCCAGCGACGTCACCGCGTCCATCGCATTCTACGGGCTGCTTGGGTTCAGGGCGACTTTTCAGGACCAGCCCGTAGCGCCATCCTACGCCGCACTCACACGGGACGCCGTTACGCTGCATTTGCAGTGGCACGCCGACGCTCAGCGCTCCGGCGATCACGACCGGCCCGTCTACCGCTTCGTCTGCTCCCAGGTCGACGACCTCTACGAAGAGTTTCTCATTCGGGGCGGGACTAGGGAGAACGACCCGGCCGCCAGCCCCTTCGCAAAGCCGGCAGATACCCCCTGGGGTACTCGCGAATTCCATCTGCGCGATCCGGACGGCAACGGGTTGCAGTTCTATCGGTCGCTGTGAACTCGTGGAACTTGGGCCAGAAATGCGTATTGCGTATCATAGGCCATAAACAGGTCCGACACCGGTTCACATTCGCTACCTGAAGTTGCTCGGCTGAAGCGCGGTGCGATTCCCGTAGACGAAGCGATCGCCCTCGCGCGGCAGATCGCGGAAGGCCTTGAGGCGGCGCACGAGAAAGGCATCGTCCACCGCGACCTCAAGCCGGCGAACGTGATGGTCACCCCGGACGGCGTGGTCAAAATCCTCGACTTCGGCCTGGCCAAGACGTGGAGCGGCGATGCCGATTCCCAGGGCGCGAGTGGGCCGGCGCTGTCACAGTCGCCTACACTCGTACACACGGGCACCGCGGTCGGTCTCATCCTCGGCACTGCGGCCTACATGTCGCCCGAGCAGGCCCGCGGCAGGCCGGTCGACAAGCGCGCCGACATCTGGGCATTCGGCGCCCTGCTCTTCGAGATGTTGAGCGGCCGGCAGCTCTTCGAGGGCGACACGGTGAGCGACGTGCTCGCCGCCGTGTTGAAGACCGAACCCGACTGGACGGCATTACCCCCGACCACGCCCGCTCCCCTGCGTCACCTGCTCCGCCGCTGTATCGAGCGCGACGCGAAGCAGCGGTTGCGGGACATCGGGGAAGCGAGGGTGGCCCTCGGCGATGCGGCCTCGCGTGGCGAGGCGCCGGCCGTGCCCCCCGCCTTGGCCGGGGCGGCTCACGGGCGGGCCGGCTACCGGTGGGCTGCACTCGCGCTTGTCGTCGTTGCATCGGTGGTTGCGAGCACCTGGCTCTGGACTCGCCTGCGGCCGGCGCCGCCACCAGCCGTGACCCGGTTGTCGATCCCGTTGCCTCAGAGTCAGGTCCTGTCGGGGATCGGCGGGCCTGCGGTTTCGCGTGATGGCCACTTGATCGCGTACGCGGCTCGAGACGCCACCGGCGTAGCACGCCTCTATGTGCGGTCGCTTGACCGCTTCGAGTCGGTCCTCGTTCCCGAGAGTGAGGGCGCCCAGGCGCCGTTCTTCTCACCCGATGGCAGCCGTGTCGGCTTCTTCGCGCGGGGCAAGCTGCTGACGGCGGCGGTGGCGGGCGGCGCCCCGACACCGATCGCAGACGCATCCTCCCACCCGCTCGGAGCCACCTGGGGTGAGGACGACACGATCGTATTCGGTCCCGCCTTGAGCGCCGGGCTCCTTCGTGTGCCGTCGTCCGGAGGCGAGCCCCAACAGCTCACGGAGCCGGACGAGGGGGCTCGGGGCTACGCGCACGGGCGGCCGCAGTTCCTCCCCGGCGGCCGGTCCGTGCTTTTCACGATCTGGGGCGCCTCGAAGGCCGAGAGCAGGGGCGACGCGTTACTGTCACTGAAGACGGGTGATTGGACCCAGGTCACGTCCGGGAACTGGACTGCTCGTTACGCCAGCTCCGGCCACCTCCTGCTCTCAGGGCCTCGTGGCGTCCGGGCCGCGCCATTCGACCCCGATCGTCCACACCTGGCGAATCCCCAGACGTTCGTGGTCGACGAGGTATTCTCGACGCTGGCCTGGGCCGATTCCTGGTTCTCGGTCTCGGACACGGGGACGCTCGTGTACGTGCCCGGCGATGCCACCCTCGGCAGGCTGGCCTGGATCGAGCGGGATGGCCGGATAACCTCCGTATCGGGCAACGAAGTGTCGCTGGCGGATCCCAGCCTTTCGCCCGATGGGGAGCGGATCGCGCTGGAGGATCGTGACGACAGCCTCTGGACGCTGGACCTTCGCCGTGGAACCCGGATCCGCCTGACGCTCGACGGCGAGGGCTCGAACGCCTATCCGGTCTGGTCCCGGGACGGCTCGCGCGTGCTGTTCGCGTCGAACCGGAGCGGAGACTGGGAGATCTGCTCCGTGCCCGTGGGCGGCGGCCCGGCGACGCGTCTTCTCACGAGGAAAGGGAATCAGTTTCCCGTGTCACAGGCGCCCGATGGGACCCTGCTGTTCAACGAGCGCTCGAAGGGAAGAACGGGAGCATCCCTCTGGACGCTTTCGCCCGAGGGCAGCGTAACGCCGTTTCTGGGCTCGCCCTTCAGCACGGTCGGAGCCCAGTTCTCGCCGGACGGCCGCGCAGTCGCGTACGTCTCGGACGAAACCGGGCGCGACGAGGTGTACCTGCGCCCGTTTGGCCGCGAAGGCGGCGCCGCTCCTGTCTCGACCGACGGCGGCAACGCGCCGAGGTGGTCGCCCGACGGGCGCGAGATCTTCTACCGGCGCGGCGACGCATTCCTGGCCGCGAGCGTGACCTCTGCAGGCGGCACGCTCACGGTCGGGGACTCGAGAAAGCTGTTCGAGGCCCGCGCCGCCTCCGGACGTAGCAGCTTCCAGGCAGGGTACTCGGTCTCGCCGGACGGCCGGCGCTTCCTCGTTCTTCTCCTGGATCCGAGCGCGATTCCCACGCAGCTCAACGTCGTCCTGAACTGGTTCGACGAGTTGAAGGCGAAGGTGCCCTCGCGATGAGCCGCTCTCCCGGCCCGCCACTGATGTGAGATCAGAGACGACTCACGCGTGCTTGGCGGCTGCCGCCGTCACAGGACGAGATCTTAATTACGACTTTTGCTTGCTTCAGCTCTCAGTTCGGTGATCAGTCTCCTCAGCGAGGCTACTTCCGCTCCAAGGGCCTCAAATTCTTCTTTCAATGCCTTGACGCCCTCAACGAGCACCGCCGTCAGTCCGTCGTAAGAGACGCCCTTGTAACCTTGATCGCCCCAGGGCTTGATCAATTCAGGGAAAACCGCCTCGACTTCCTGGGCGATGACGCCGATTTCAGGAAGGGAGGTGGATGGGTCCTTTTCGATCCATTGATAGGAGACCCCGCGGAGTCGATGGATCTTCTTGAGCACGTCCGTGAGCGGCTCGATATCTGTTTTCAACCGAATGTCGGATGGGGGAGTGTAGCTCTTCGCAAACACGTCTCCATCGTTATCAACCCGAAAACGAATGACAGCCCCGCTCCGACCGCTGAAGAGATCACCGGTGCCGTGAGAAATGGCAAAGACACTTACACCGTTATCGCTCGAGCCTACGACGCCATCGCCCGTCCCGGTTGCAGATCCCGAGACGCCAATGATCTTGCTAGTGCCCAAAACACCATAAGTTTCCTCGCTCCTGCCCTCGACGCCAGGGCCAACAGTGTTGGTACCCTTGACGCCCGCTCCGGCCCCGGTTGAGTTCTGACCCTCGATCGTTCCTCCAAAAGCAGTCTCCCCGATCAGTTTCAGCGGGACGGCCACGCCGAGGGGAGTGCCGCTGGTTCCATTTCCGACCAGGGTCGTATTATGCGCAACCGTCGTGAGCGCATTCGGGGCGGCAATCGTCAGCATATTGCCTGAGGGCGTGATGGTGATGGGCGACGTGGCGGCCAGCGTGAGATTGCCCATCAATCCGTTGACACTCCTGACTACTTGGTCCGGCGCAATCCCGGCCGTTGTCTGAAAGCTGTCATCGGGGAACCGGATGCCATTCGTAGTCAGCACCAGGGATGTGGCGCCTACTTGCAGTGTACCGGCCACGAACGCATCGCCTGGTCCCTGCGCCGGCCCGCCGCTACCGACCTTCAGTGAATCAAGGATCTGTAACGGCCCGGTCATGGTATCGCCCTCGACGTTGACCGCACGCTCGTCCACAGCGGCGCCATCCACCTGCAAGGCAAAGGGCACACTGCCCAGTCGATGCCGGGGCAGCACCGCCTGAACCGATCCGTCGGGTTGAACAAGCCCGATCTCGACGAAGACCGGCTGAGTGGTGTTGAAATCCTCGGCGTCCAATCGGGCGCGGCCGGTTCCCACGCCGGGGGCATGGGAACCAATGAGGTAATCGAAGCGTCCGGTCTCGTCAGGCGTTACCTCCGCCTGCTCGGCAAAGACAGCACGGCCCGAGCTGGGATTCTCCTCGGCCGTGCCGCCTTGAATGACTTGAACACGAATCTGAGTTGGTGAGGTGATCGCCTGGCTTGTCATGGGGCTGAGCAGCCGGCCGTGAAACTGAATCAGATTGGGCGCTCCGGATTGGGCAAGCGCCAAGGAACTCAGTCCAACCACAATGCCCATAAGCACGAATATCATTCTTCTCATTTCACATCCCCCCGGAGGAGGATTCAGTTCGACGTTGACTGCTCTGCTCAAGCCGATCCACCCGTCTCCGCAGCGCTTCATTTTCCACCTTCAACGTCTTGACGGCCTCGAGGAGAACCGCCGTCAGGCCATCATAGGAGACGCCCTTGTAGCCCTGATCGCCCCATGGCTTGACCAATTCGGGAAAGATCGATTCGACCTCCTGGGCGATGACGCCGATTTCACGGGGCTCTAGCGTCGCCTTCTGTTCCGTCCACTCGAAGGAGATACCGCGGAGGTGCTGGAGCTTCTCGAGCACATCCGTGAGCGGTTGAATATTGGTCTTCAGCCGAATATCGGATGGGGGAGTGTAGCTCTTGGCAAACACATCTCCATCATTGTCGACTCGAAAGCGATCTAGGCCCCCACTGGTACCGAGGAAAAGGTCGCCGCTTCCGCTGATGCCCAGGACGCAGACGCCGCTGACGCTTCTTGCCGTGACGCCGGTGCCGCTGCCTAAGCTGATACCCTCAACGCCGCCGCCGTTGCCGTTGCTGAAGCCCAGGACGCCGACGCCGCTGCTGCTTCTTCCCTCGACGCCAAAAGTAACACTACTACCCATCACGCCCGGACCGCTGCCGAAAGTGGAGCCTTCGACGCCGGGGCCGTTGCTGGCATGACCCAAAACGCCGGGGCCGTTGCCGACATTGGTACCCCAGACGCCGGAGATGCCGCCGGAGGAGCCAAAGACGCCGGTGCCGCTGCTGCTATCGCCCCTGACGCCGACGCCGCTGCTCGTATTGTTTCCTTCGATAATCGCAAAGATAATGGACCCGCTCAAGTTGAGGGGGACGGCCACGCCCAGCGGCATGCCACTGGTTCCATTGCCCGTCAATGTGGCATCGTGCGAGACAGAGGCTAACGCATTCGGTGCGGCAATCGTCAGCATGTTGCCCGAGGGCGTGATGTTGATATTGGATCCGGCCTGAAGCGTTACATTGTCTGAGAGTCCATTGAGGCTCCTAACGACCTGCCCCGGCGCGATCTTTGCGCCGGTGACGGCGCTGTTTGCCAGATGCGGTGTTGTCACCGCAGCATCGGCGATCCCCAGCGGTAACTCCGTAGTTCCTTCCCCGAGCAGGGTCTCATCCGTCGAGAGAGCAGTGGCCGCGGCCTGCATGGCGAACGGAACGCTGCCCAGCCGCTGCCTTGGCAACATGACTTGGGCCGACCCGTCCGGTTGCATCAGCCCTATCTCTACGAAGACGGGACGGGTGGTGTTGAAGTCTTCGGCATCCAACCGGGCCTGGCCCGACCCGACGCCTGGGGTGTGCGACCCAATCAGGTAATCGAAGTGGCCCATGTCGTCGGGTATGACTTCAGCCTGTTCGGTGAAGACCACCCGGCCGGTCGTAAGATTCTCATCGGCCGTGCCGCCCTGGATGATCTGTATTCGGATTTGCGATGGTGTGGTAATTGACAGGCCCGTCATGGGACCGATCAACCGACCGTGATATTGAATCAAATTGGGAGCGCCGGACTGCGCCCAAACCGAGGCATGAAACGCGGCCACGAATGCAATCGGGATCAAGTTTCTGATTCTCATCCTGGTATCTCCTCGTGCCCTCGCCGAGTCGGAGAGCACGCGAATAGAGATACTCCGCAGCGGGTTTGACTGTCTCTACCTGGTTGTGTAGGTCATTGCGTGCCGAACGTGAGACCGATCTCTTGCCGCTCCCGGGAACGCCGATCTCCCGGCCTGCTGTCCTCGGTGAAGGGGAACTCGGCCCGAGGATTCGAACTGCCTGATCGCCAGACGCCGGCCAGGAGGCCGACGTCTGGAGTTTCTACATTTGCACCTGGTGGAAGCCGGGTGAATCACTGCCAAGCTCAGACGGCTTCACCGGCATCAGCCGTGTTGACACGGCTTACCCGCAGGGCAAATAGGCCGGTCCCTGTGGGGCCGGTACCGCGGCGGCTTGCGTTTCTAAGCCTCTCCTGCGCTC
>JACQTD010000219.1 GCA_016210985.1 Acidobacteriota bacterium | reverse complement strand
GCGATCCCCTCGGCGATCTCACGAGGTCAGAGCTTATCGATTCGGTCAGGCAGGCGGTCCAGTCCCTGCCGCTTCATTACCGTGAAGTCATCGTTCTTTGCGATCTGGAGGAAACGACGTACGAACTGGCGGCGGAGTCGCTCGATTGCTCCGTCGGTACGATCCGATCCCGGCTACACCGCGGGCGGGCGCTGCTCCTGCGGAAACTGAAGGCTTCCGGCGGGGCCGACCCCCGCCTTTCGAGTGCGCGGCCGGAGGGGTGTTGGGCATGAGATGCACATACTATGAATCGATACTCGTCGATGTGGCACGCGGACGGACGGCGGACGCGGAGACGCGGAATCAGGCACTGGCGCACGCGCACGCATGTGATCGATGCCGGACGAGACTATCGGATGAGCACTCGCTGACGGATGGGTTAAGGGTGCTCGCGCAGGAGACGAGCGATAAAGAAACACCGGCTCGCGTCGAGCAGGCGCTGAGGGAGGCCTTTCGCCGTCGCAACCTGACCGTACCCCGGCCCGTCCCTGCGGCAGGTCCGGCAACTTGGCCGCTTGCATGGCGCTGGTGGCCGGTGCTGGCCGCGTCGGTCTTGCTGGTGTTGTCGCTGACGGCGGCCGAGTGGTGGCGGTCCTCGCCTGGCGCCATCGATCAGGCGCCGGCCGTGCCTGATCAGGCTTACGGCAGTGAGGAGCGTACTCCGGTCATGAACGATTCAATTGAGGCCGGCAAGACTTTAGAAGTACTGGAAGAGCAGGTGGCGACTTCGACCCGACCTAGACGAACCTCCCGCGCTGCCTCAGGGCGCTCCGGGAGGGCTGCCCCCGCTCCGGCAGGTGATGCGGAAATAGCCACCGGTTTCTTTCCCTTAACATTCGGGGAGCTGCCCCGTATGGAGGGCGGGCAGGTTCAACGTATCCGAGTCCCCAGGGCGACCTTGGCGTCGTTCGGACTGCCCATGAATGCGGATCGGTCCGCGGAGTCCATTCCGGCCGACATCCTGTTCGGGAGCGACGGGATGCCGAGGGCCATTCGATTCGTACGAGATCGTTACGGCGCGGAGTATCGGCCGTCGGTAGTGACCGACCGGGAAGAGAATCCCCGCTGAGGTCTTCCATAGGGTGTGAGTCTTGAGTCGAACCTAATTTGATAAAGGAGAGGATGATGAAGCAAGGAACTTGGTTGGTTACCGGAACGTGCGCGATAGCGCTTGTGGTTAACGGCCTCGGCGGCATGGCACTCGGATCTCCTCAGGAGAAGGACTCCGCGAAGGAGCGGCGGGAGGTCATTGTGGAAGTTGACGGGGGCGGCTTGTCTCCCCATGTCATGATGCGGGGGATGCCGGTACCGCGCCCGGGCGGAGGGCCCGGGCAGGGCGACGTCATGACTTTTGTCTCGTCCGAGATGAGCTTCGACAGCAAGGTGGTCAAGAACGCGCCCTATTCAGCGGAGGCGGTCACCGAGCATGTTCAATCATTGGCGGATGGCAATCGCATCGTGCGAAAGACGACCAGCTCCGTCTATCGCGACGGCGAGGGCCGCACCCGACGCGAGCAGGTCATGGCCGGCCCGTGGGGGCCAGCCGGGAATTCGTCTCAAACCGTTTTCATTAACGATCCGGTGGCCGGAGTCAATTACGTACTGGATCCGCAGGCGCGGACGGCCCGCAAACTTACCCTCTTCCGGCCCGATGAGCCGGCCGAAGGTAAGCGGGTTGAGCGGCATCACCGGATGATGATGGAGTCGGTCGAAGCCTCAGGCCGCAGAGGGCGAGACATGATGGTCACCGCGCACGCATTCAATCTCAAGCTGTCCGAACCGAAAACCGAATCCCTGGGCAAACAGGTCATCGAAGGGGTGGAAGCGGAAGGCACACGGACCACGGTCACGATTCCCGCCGGTGAGATCGGCAACGAACGTGCCATCGAAATCGTTTCCGAGCAGTGGTATTCGCCCTCGCTGCAGACGGTGGTTCAGAGCCGGCACAGCGATCCTCGGGTAGGCGAAAACAGCTTCAAGCTCACCAGTATCAATCGGACCGAGCCGGCCCGCTCGCTCTTTGATGTGCCCGCCGATTACACCATCAAGGATGCCGGCCCCGAGCCGATCATGCGATGGAAGAAAGAGAAACCGAGCGAGGAAGATTAATCGGCCTCGAATTTCGAAACGGTGGCGGGGACCTCCACTGACCTGTAGGGGGTGTGCGGCCCCGCCCCCCCGGCCGTAGGGTTGTAAGTGAATCTCGTCGGCAAATTGGTATAGCGCACCGCCGGGGGTGGCGGGGTCGCACACCCCCTACAGGTGAGCCGATCCCGGGCTTACAGCCCGGCGAACCGTCTCAGTCCCTGCGACACCGCCACTCGGAGCATGTGGAGGGGACTGAAGCGGAACAGGGCGGTCTTCCACTGCAACGACACCTTATCGCGGGCGCCGCGGAACTCGTACGCGGTTTCAAGTACCCTGAGGTCAATGAGCTTCCGGGCGCGCTCCTCGGGATCCTCGATCAGCATGGCTTCATCGATTTTCCGCATGAGCGCCACCTCCTCGACCAGTCGCGACTCGAGTTGGGCGGCCTCGCCCGCTCCGATGTAACCGTATTGTAACTTCGCCTGGTTGAGCCGGCGTATGGCTTCATAGCTGGTGTAGACGATCTCCTCGCGGGTCATCCACTTGGTTTCGTAGTTCAGCGTATATCGCCAGCTGGGTTGCAGGAGCGCGGCGCGATGCTCCTCCAACGACCGGTGAAAGAGCCGGTAACCGTATTGTTCCGGGTATTCGAATGCCAGTGAACCGGGGTCGAGAAACGGAGAGAGCGGCGCGATCAGCGGCATGACCCGCTGCCCGGCGCCAAACCGGCGCATCAGTCCGGCGCAGTAATCGACGGTTTCGAGCGCCGAGGACGCGGTTTGTTTGGGCAGGCCGATCATGAAGAAGAGATCGATCCTCCGGCAGCCAAGAGACAGCGCGCGTTCGATCATGGTCTCCAGTTCATCGCTGGTATAGTCGCGGCCGAAGGCGCGGCGCACCCGGTCATCGTGGGATTCGGGCGAGATCTCGATATTGAACCGAGGTATGGCCCTGGCGGCGGCTTCAAGCCAGTCCGGAGACGGAGGCGAGAAGAGCTCGACCACCACCTCGCTCTTGATCCGGGCTTTCCCGATCTCCTCGAGAACTTTCATCGCATAGTCGTGGCCGCCCAATTGCAGATCGCAAAGCATGTGAACTGCGAATTCGCGACTGTCTCCCGGGTGGTTCGAGAATCGTTATTTACCCCTCGTCTTGAGCCCGAATTCATCATCAACCTCAATCCAGGCAATCACCGTGCCCCAGCAGAACTGTCCATTCATAGCGTCATCCTGCCAACCGGCGGCCCCGAAATATGGGTGATTTCACCCCAATTGGGGGCAGACCACCCCGGGCGCAGGTGTTGGGGTGTAGAGACCCGAGTGGCAGGTGAGACGACCCAGAGTATAAGTCAAAGAGTGCGAATAACTTTAGTGTGGGAGATTGTTGGACCGCGAGTCGGTACGATTGGAGTCGGCAGTCGGCATAGCGGTTGCATTAGATGAGTGCGAGGCAGTGGGAATACTCATCATGATGGATGAAAGCTCAAGGCAATCAAAGCAGGGGGCAAAGACGCGAGACCGCTCCGGCGAGATTCCGGCCCGAGTTCGCTCTCCGCTCCGAGCAAGGAGGAATGGTATGAACCGCACTAGAAGGAACGCCAAACTGCTCTTTGCGCTCGCGGCGTTGGTTGGGTTTTTCGTCATTCAGGACCCATTCGGAATGGTAGGCCGGGCGGAGCAGAACCTTACGGACATCTTCACCAAGACCGGATTGAAGGTCCAGATTGTCAGCGCATCGGTCCAGCCTGACCGGAAACCGGTGGTGACATTCAAGATCACCGACACCAGCGGAACGCCCCTCGACAAGGACGGGTTGAACACCCAGGGGGCGGTTGGCCTGCGATTTATCGTGGCCAGGATTGACAAGGACCAGCGTCAGTACACCGACTATATTACCCGGACAGTCACAGGGAAGGTCTCGGGGACGGTCCAACAGGCCACCAATGAGTCCAATGGTAAGTACACCCTGAACGCCGACGGCAGCTACAACTACGTATTCAATGCGGTCCTGCCGGAGGGATTCGATCAGTCCGTGACCCACACAATCGCGATCGGTGGCTCGCGGGATATGCGGGACTTCAATGGATTGCAGTATTACGCCGACGCGGTCTACAGCTTCCTCCCGGCGGGAGGCGCCGTGACCACTATCCGCGACATCGCCAAGACGGAAGATTGTGCCAAGTGTCACGAGCAGCTAGCCGGACATGGCGGACGATGGACCAAAGTTGAGAGTTGCGTGCTCTGCCACACCCCTCAGACCGTGGATCCCGACACCGGCAATACCGTCGACTTCAACGTCATGATTCACAAGATTCACATGGGCAAAGAACTCCCCAGCGTTCAGGCCGGGACACCCTATCAAATCATTGGAAACGGCGGTAGCGTCAATGATTTCTCGACCGTTGGGTTCCCGCGCAATATTCTGGGATGCACCTCCTGTCATACCGGAACACAGGGCGACAACTGGATGACCAAACTGACGCGCTCCTCCTGCGGTTCATGTCACGATGATGTCAATTGGGCGACTGGGCTTAATCACGCCAGTCTCAAGCAGACCAATGATACCAAGTGCACGATTTGCCATGAACCGACTTCGGCTGAGGAGTTCGATCTATCTGTGGCCGGTTCACACGCCATTCCATCCAGGTCTCCGCAGCTCGGAGGGATCCACTTTCAGATTGTCAATGTCAGCAATACCGGCCCCGGGCAGAAGCCTACGGTAGTCTTCAACGTCAAGGACAACAAGGGAGTTGCGATCGGGCCGCTTACCAGCCTCAACTCGCTGCGCCTGACGATTGCGGGACCCACAACCGACTTTACAGGTTACTGGCAGGAAGATGTGCGGTCGGCTGCGGTCGGCCCGGACGCCGAAGGCAATTTCACCTACACCTTCGTGAATAACGCCATTCCGGCGGATGCCAAAGGCACTTATGCCATCGAGATGGAGGGTACGCGAACGGCTACGCTCAATCCGGATGATCCCGATACCCGGCGTACCGTCACCGAAGCCGGCCTGAATGTGGTCAAGTATGTCGCCGTGACTGATGCCCAGCCGGCGCCACGGCGCACGGTGGTGGACGAGGCGCTCTGCTCCAATTGTCATGGTACCTTCGGCAAGGACTTCCTCAATCACGGCTCGAATCGAAACACGGTTGAATCCTGCACCATCTGTCACGGTCCGAACAAGACTGACGCGTCCCGGCGCAACGCGACTCAGATGCCGGCCGAGACCGTGGACTTCAGGACCATGATTCACAAGATCCATCGCGGCGAGCATCTGGAAAATCCGTATGTGGTCTACGGCTTCGGTGAAAGCGCGAACAACTTTGGGGAGATCCGGTTCCCCACCAAGCTAAACACGTGCCAAAACTGTCACAAGGGAAGCACGAACCTTCTGCCACTGCCCGCCAGCCTGCAACTGGTGGTGACTCCAAGGGGGTACACCAACCCGACACCACCGACCGCGGCGGCCTGCCTCGCGTGTCATGACAGCCCGGATGCGGCCGCGCACGCGCTCGTCAATACCGCGAGCACCGGGGAATCCTGCAAGGTCTGCCACGGAGAAGGCGCAACGTTTGCTGTATCCAAGGTCCATGCTCAGTAGACCTTGAGCTGAACTCATTGCCTTGTCTCCTCGAGGGGAGGGGGAAGAAGGATTTACCTCCCTCCCCGCCCTGCTCTTTGCACGGATCGGGTCTCATGGTGGTAGTATCGGACCGACCGGCTGAGTGAAATCACTCAGGTTGTGGGCCAAACTCCTCATCCCCAAGGCACTCTCCAGTAGCCATCTGGCCCAACCATTCTCATGGCTGCGCCATCTAATCCTTTATGTTACTTCTAGTTATAATTTTCGACGGTGGGCGGGAATGAACGTCCGCGGCGGTTCGGCATGCGGATTGCATCCGGAATGAGCGTAAGGAATCGTTCCTCTCGCGGGAGGGGGTGGTCATTCACAATAATCCATTCGGAGGATGAAATCATGATAGAGCGCCCGAGGTCCTATGCTGAGAATAAGCGAGACATCGTAAGTTTACTTGAGACAGAGCTCGGCAAAATAGAAGCTGGCGGTTACGCGCGTTCCCCACGAACCCCCTGGAAGCCGAAATCGATGTTCCAGTACTCCGTGGCCTGTATCAACCACTGGGTTGATCCGGACCACCCGCCCGAAACATGTGAGGGATGCGTCCTGTTGGACTACGTGCCCGATGAATACAAACAGGAAACGGTGCCGTGTCATCTCATTCCGTTGAATGAGGCGGGGGATACGGTCACTTCGCTAGAACTAACGGGGGATGAAGAGCGCCTCGAAAAAGCAGTGGCGGATTGGCTGCGCACGACGCTCACTCGGCTCAAGTCGGAATTGGAGTCTAAGGTAGCGGAGGCGTAAGACAAAACCTATCCGTCTGGTGAAGCATCATTACCCCCGCATCCGCCTAACCTGAAATGCTCACGGCGCGGTTGCGGCGGTTTCCGCCGACGACAATGTTCGCTTCGCGGGTTCCGTGCCGCTTGACCGAGCGGGAAGCAGTTGTGCCGAATTCAGAATGAACGCCAATTCCGAAGCGACGTGAATGAACGCAGCAACCAAGGGATTGAGCAAGCCGAACGCGGCAAGCCCAATGCCCAGCGCGTCCACTCCGATAGTGCCTGCAAAGTTCGCCCAAATGATCCGGCGGGTGCGTCTGGCGATGGCCAGCGTTTCGGCGAACTTCACCAGATCATTGCCCAGCAGAACCACATCCGCACTCTCGCGAGCCACGTCGGTACCGGAACCCATGGCCACGCCGACCTGGGCTTCGATCAGCGCCGGCGCATCGTTCACGCCATCGCCGACCATCGCCACGATGCGGCCGTCAGCGACCAAGCGCTTGACGCGCTGGCGTTTGTCTTCGGGCACGAGGTTGGCCGCGACCTCGGCAATTCCCAACTGTCTGGCGAGCACATCCGCAACGGGTTTCGCATCGCCGGTCAGGAGGACGGTCTTGATCCCCATCTCATGAATCGCTGCGATGGCTTGGCGAGCCTCAGGGCGCACATTGTCGGCAATGACGATAGCGCCCAGCAAGGTGCCTGCACGCGCCACGAACACCTCGGACGCCTCCGGGTGGCCGACCAGCAGATCGCCAGGCACCGCAATGCCGTGATCGCGCATGAGCGCCTGATTGCCCACCAATACAAG
Organism: Acidobacteriota bacterium; assembly: GCA_016210985.1. Lineage (GTDB taxonomy): Bacteria > Acidobacteriota > Blastocatellia > HR10 > JACQTD01 > JACQTD01. Next base: position 3,798 of record JACQTD010000219.1, on the reverse strand, counting down.
CTCGCCGTCCACTGTGGCATCAATGCCGTGGCCGGGCGTGTAGCCGAAACGCTGAGGCTCCTTGGGTGAGCGTTCTTGCGCCTGGGCATGCGCGACGATCATTTTGCCCAGTGGATGTTCCGAACGAAGCTCGGCAGAGGCGGCGGCATCGAGCAGCGCCGTCCTGTCCACCCCGGGGATCGGGATGAGCGTGCGCACCTCCGGCTGCCCGTAAGTGAGGGTGCCGGTCTTGTCCAAGACTACGGTATTCACTTGGCCGAGCTGTTCTAGGAACAGCCCGCCCTTGACGATGGCGCCGGCGCGGGCAGCGCGGCCGATGGCGCCAAGAATCGCCAGCGGAGTGCCCGCCGCAATACCGCACGCGCCGGCCACGATGACGACCGAAATAGTCGCGCGAATGTCGCTGGTCAGCAAGTAGGTCAAGACCGCCGCGCCAAGCGCGAAGTAGACCAAGTATCCCGCCAGGCGGTCGGCCAGGCGCTGTACCGGGGCACGCGAACGCTCGGCCTGCTCCACCGCCTCGATGATCTTGCCGTAGCTGGTGTCACGGCCGATACGCTCGGCGCGGATTTCCAGCGCACCGGACTGGTTGATGGAGCCGGCGAAGACCGGGGTGCCGACGGTCTTCTCCAGTGGCATCGACTCGCCGGTAATGCGGGACTGATCGACGAATGAGTGACCGGCAATCACGGTGCCGTCAACTGGAATGCGGCCACCGGGGTTCACCAGGATCGCATCGCCAGCGGCAAGCGTATCGACATCGACCTCCGACACGCTGCCGGCGCGGCGGACGGAGACCGCACGCGGCAGGAAGTCCAGAAGATCACGGATTGCGCGGCGGCCACGCGAAACGGTCATGCCTTCGAGCACTTCGGCCACCAGCACGAACAGCGTAATCACCAGTGCGGTGAAGAACTCGGAAATGGCAGCTGCCGCAACGATGGCGATGGACATGGAAAGCTCCATCGTCATTCGCTTGGCGATGAGGTTCTCGAAGGCTTCCTTAAAGATCGGCCAACCGCCGATTAGCAGGCCAGCGACACCAACGACGCTGATGGCCGGCACCGGCTCCCATATTCGAAACCACACGGCCGCCGCGGCCAAGGCCACGAGGACGATACGGACGATCTCCGGCCATTCGAAGGCGTGTTCGTGATCATGGGGATCGTCGTCACCATGCTCGTGCGCGTGGCCGTGCGCGGCCGGGGCGACGGTGCGGTTCAACGCTTGGTCTGCTAGGCCAGGCGAAGGGGAGTGATCGTGTTGCAGGCTCATGAATGATAAGTTGATAATATACGGGGGGAGAGTACAACGAAAACAAAAAAGGTTCTTCTCCAAAAAGTGTGAAGGCACTTACCTCATTCTTGATGATGATGATTCCATGGCACTCTCATCGGGCCGCGCTAGTGGCCACATGACTTTAGCCCGGCCTTTTAAGGGCACTACGCCTTTCGGCTGAGCCCGGAGTGAATAACCTCACGGGTGACTGGGACACTCGATGCAGGCCGTTTCCGCTTCCACCGCAGAGGGCTTTGGGGTATGGCGCATGATGAAAGGCGGCAGTTCCAAGCTCACTCTTTCCAATGCCGACATGCCTGCCGCCAGAGTAGCCAACCGTTGGTAGTAGCCGGGAGGAGCAATCTGGGAGAGCGCCCGGGTGAATGCCGGCAACCACCATCCTACGTGCTCCTGGAAAAACTTTCGTCGAGCCTCCCGACAGATTTCGGCTCCCTCTAAGTTTCCCTCGTAAAGTGCGGCCGCTTCTTTGGCGAGCAGTAAGTAAAGAAATTCCGCTTCCACCGTTATGTGATCCAGACGCTCGCCAGCACGGTTGGAGACCTCCAGTCCAAACGCCTGATAGAATCCGGCAACGTCTCCGAATCGTTGGGAACGGTAGGTCACGTCGGCGTTCGGTTCGAACTCGACTTCGCACGGGGGGCACTGCTGAGAGACTGCCGTCAGCCCGAACACTTGCCGATACAGTGCCTCCATGCTCACCTCTTGGATATCGAGGGCAGCGAAGAGGTCCTTCGGAGAAAGCTGCTGCGGCTTTTCCTCTCCAGGTCCCAACTCGATGTCCGGAACTTCCCGGACGAGGAGGGCTGCCGCGTCAATGCTCCGTCGGCGGAACGCCGGGTCTTTGAGCAGTTCAAACCGCTGTCGATGGTAAGGATCCACAAAACCCGCCGAGACAAGCAACCAGAGCTCTCTTCGGGCGAGCAAGCGAGCCAATTCAGTCATCTGTCCCTTATGCTTTGTCATTTGTTATTTGTCCTTATTTGTTTCTTGCCAATCATGACTGACCCATGACCAAAGTATCAGATGCTATTGTAGTGCTCCTTCGACCGCTCGTAGACTGACTCTTCCACCGTGAGCTGGACAACCTCCCGATCCTTGGCGTCATAACCAATCACGGTGTCATTGAAGGTTTCCAGCTTCTTTTTCTTGCCGCCGGGAAGCGTCACCTCACTCTCGCTAATCTTGTGCCCCTCGATCACCTTGAAGCGAAAGATGATCGTGCGGGTGGCGCGGAACAGTTGCAGCAGGCCAAGCATCCGGCGTGACGGGCAGACGAAGGCCTCGAAGGCCGCTTCAGCACCGGGACCAAACATCTGATGGAGGTACGGAATTGGAACCCAACGCGGTGGGATGTAAAAACCGTTCGGCTCGGTGCCGAACTGGGGATAGAGCGGCAATGCGATCTTCTCTTCGTTGACCATATAGTAGATGGGATTATCTGGATCCTTCGCCCACGTTCCATCCTTGGCGATCTTGACCAACCCTTGCATTCTGATCTTACCCACGCAGGCGCTCATGCAGCGGGTCTCGATCGGCATCCCGTCCGGCGTGACGACCGAGTCCTTACCTTCGAGCCGCGGATAGCAAGCCACGCATTTCTCTGAAGTGCGGGTGGTGCCGCGATAAATAGATTTTTTGTAGGGACAGGCCTCGACGCATTTGCGATAGCCGCGACACCGACTCTGATCAATCAATACGACGCCGTCTTCAGGTCGCTTGTAGATGGCCTGACGCGGGCAAGCGGCCAGGCAGCCGGGGTAGGTGCAGTGATTGCAAATGCGCTGCAGGTGGAAGAACCACGTGCTGTGCGTGGGCAGGGACGCGCCCTGTCCGCCCCATCGCTGGTTTTGCTCTGCCGGGTGGCGGGGAGTATCCTCGTAGATGTTGGGCGCGTCCCATTCGTTGTCGGCAGGCAGATAGCCCAGCACGCGCGAAGAAGTCTCGACGGGTATGTCGCCTTCCGGGTTCTGCCCCGAGGAGACGGCTTCAAAGACCGTCTTGCCCTCAAAGACACCATACGGCGCTGTGTCGCTGCGCTTGCGTGGGGCCCAGATTTGTCCATCGGGATTGGCTTTTTCCAGCAAGGCCAGGATCTTTTGATCCCAGAAGTGGGGGTAGCCCCCATAAGGCTTGGTCTCGACGTTGTTCCACCACATATGCTCCTGCCCGCGCGAGAAGGTCCAAGTGGACTTGCAAGCCATCGTGCAGGTCTGGCAGCCGATGCAGCGGTTGATGTTGAAGACAAAGGCAAACTGCCGTTCTGGATGAGCCCCCTCGTAAGGGTACTCCATTTTTCGTCCAAGCTGCCAATTGTAGACTTCAGCCATTGCCGCCTCCTATGTGATAACTGAATTTTTGCAATTTTTGCCATTTTGGCAAAAATTGCAAAAGTTCAGGTTGTTGAGTTCACAGACTGCCCCGCGGGCAGGCGAGCGAGCCGGGGGTGATCTCATTGAATCTGAACCGGTTCACTGCCGATGAGTGGCTCGCGATGATCAG
>JACQTD010000211.1 GCA_016210985.1 Acidobacteriota bacterium | reverse complement strand
CGGCTGAGGCTGGGAAGCCGTCTCTGCGGTGGTTAGTGATTCACTTGGCTTCCACTTGCAAAATGTAGAAACTCCAGAGCACGCTGGAAGCGTGCGCCCAGGTAGGGTGGAGAACTACTTGGAAAGTGCTCTCATGTAATGGACGACTTTCCAGCGGTCGTCGGTCGAGATCAATCGTTCGAACCGCTGCATGGGAGGCTTTCCGACGGTGATCATCCAGAATAATTCCCCGTCCGTCAGCTGGGACATTTTCTTTGAGTCGGTCAGATCCGTGGCCTTAGGATTTAATCGTTTCCCGATGAGACCGTCCCCAAGGCCGGTCGCCCCATGACAGGATGCGCAAAACTTGTCATAGACGATCTTGCCCCGGACGATCGTTGCGTCCTCCGCCTCGATCGGATTCTTCAGCTTGTGGGCGTCGGCAGGCAGCTTCCACAGTGCGGCAGTCTTCGGGGGAGCTGGTGAAGACTCCTGCTGTTCCCACCCGAATTCACCTGCGACGCTGTGGGTGGAGATCACGAAGAGTAGAATCGAGGCGACTGAGATCGTCTTCGTCGTCCTTACGGTAGGCACGTAGGAGCCCTCCTGAGTTTGGGATTTCATGAGGATACCAGTTGAACGAATCTGGTCAAGGGGTCGAGTTTACACTACCAATCTGTTGGAACCAACTATTTTTATAACATTATTGTAGGATACCAAAAGGCGTGCAAAGCGCTCGCCGGAGGGGCGGAAGTTCGGGAAGACCGCGTCAAATGGCCTTTCGAGCGACCATTCCCGAGAGTGAGCACAGGTTTGGCACTCGGATTGCCTTATACATTTCGGGGTTTGTGTGATATTCAGACGTTGAGGTACTGTACAATAGCACGTTGAATTTCCTGCCAGTAAAATGCATTATCGCGCGGGCGTACTATTGATTTTTTTTACCGAATAGGCTTTTATGATTACCGCAACCCATTCCTGGGTTGCACCAAATGCAGCTTCCTCTGGGAGGACTCCTCGGTGCGCAAAGAGATAAGTAAACTCGCCGTTCCTTTCGCCCTGATCTATTGCCTCGGGATCGGGATTCCAGCGCTCGCGCTTCCACAATCGGATCCGGAGATTACGAGGGCCAAAACCATCGCCATTGGCATCCCTGGTGCCGGGGCCGTGGCCCGCGTAGGGGATTTCATCGAGGGTTCACTGAAGAACTCGCCTTACGCCAAGGATGGCAGGATCCTCGATCCCAATCGCGTATTGGTGGCCTCATCGAGTAATTATGGGGCGAGCGTCTGGATTGATGATCCCGGGACGATCCTCTCCATCGATCCCCGAGTCGGCGATCAACCGTTGGTGATTCCTGACCGATTCGCGGTGGGCGGAGGCCAGGTGAGTATCCTCGACGGCGCCGTGATGGTCTTCACCTCCAACAACACGACGTTCACCAACAGTATGCTCAATCCCACGGCGATTACTCAGCTCTTATCCTCCGTCAGCGTGCCGACGGGGATCGCGATCTCGAATGCCACCAGCCAGCTCGCGTTCTCCAGCAGTACCGGTATACGGGCCGGCGAGGGTTGGCTTTCGGTCGTGAACGTTGAAGGCGTGCCGATTAAGGGACATTCATTCTTCGCCGGAGGCGTGTTTGCCGGTGCCAGGACGAACCGTGATCCGATCGCCGGATTGAAGAACAGTCTCATTGGCGGGTCGATGGGCGCGGCATACCTGGGGCCGTCGGCCGACGGCAGTAAGATGGATGTCTTCGTGGTGACCAACGGTGATGCCGGAGCATCGCAGGTCCACCTGGAAATGGGTGTCGACGGCCTGTTCAATAACGCGCTCGCCTCCTACAGCGGGTCGACCCAGTCGCAGGAGAGTTGGGGAGCCGGCGGTGTGATGAACACGCGCGGCGGGCTCTGCATGCAGGCCTCCCCGCAGCGGGTGCTTTTCGTCTGCGACCCTGGCAACAACGGGATACGCGCATACGGAGTGATAAACGCCACCGACGTGTTTCGCGCGGGGCTGCTGCGGTTCATTGAGTCCCCGTCCATTTCATCACCGGTCGACCTCGCGCCTGCGGCCTTCGCGACTTCCGGCCCGGTAAGCAACACTACGCTCGCGCCGGGAGCTGATCTCTATGTCGCTTCGCGCGGGAATGGGAACATCGTCCGGGTCCGCCAGAATGGCGAGTTCGTGGCGGCTCGGAAGCTAGAAGTCGACGGTTTGGGAGTCATCGGCCCCGGGTGGATAAACGGCGTGGCGTTGTCGAGGGATGGGCAATCGCTCTATGTGACGCTTACGGGCCCTGTCACCGTCAATGAGCAGGCCTATCGGGGTTTGCTCGTCTCCATCCCCGCCTTTTAGCGCGGGACTCGTTCAGTCAGCCCGGTATAAGCCTTCTTGTCCGAGTTGATGTCCATTCGGACTCCACACCGGGGGGTGAGGAATTGAAGTTATCAATCAGTGCGCTATGCAAGTTGGCGGCGTTCGTATTCTGCGCGGGTGTCTTTATGACAGTGAATTCGCCCGGGACTCCACGTCCGGCGGCGGACCCGGATTTCGGTGAACCGTTATCCGAACTCACGGCAACTCAAATGGATTTGTTCAAGACGGGAAGGCTGATTTTCTCCTCAAAACGTTCGATCGAAGATGGGCTCGGCCCGATCTTCAATGATTTCGGATGCGGCCAGTGCCATGACCTGCCGGCCATCGGTGGTGCGGGAGCGATCACGGAGACCAATTTCGGCCGCATGGTGAACGGCGCGTTTGACCCTATGGTCGAATTCGGAGGCCCGGTACGCCAGACCACGGGTATCACCATCCAAGGCAGTTGCCGGATCGGAGGCGAAGCCGTTCCCCCCGAAGCCACGATCGTTACCGAGAGGCAATCCCAGCCTCTCTTCGGTCTCGGTCTGGTCGAGAACATCCTGGAAAGCGAGATCCTCGCGAATGTCGATCCGGATGACCTCGACGGCGACGGCATCTCAGGACGCGCGAACAGGGTCATGGACCCCATTACGAAGGTGATGAGCCTCGGCCGATTCGGATGGAAATCGGGGGTGTCATCCATCCTGGCATTCTCGGCTACCGCGCTTCTCAATGAAATGGGGATCACAACCAATGTCTTTCCGCGGGAGAATAATCCGCAAGGGCAGCCACCTTTCTGTGATTCGGTCCCGGATCCTGAGGATTTGGACTTCGACGGCGATGGCCAGAGCGACGGCATGATGGCGATTGCCAATTTCATCTCCTTCCTCGGCCCCCCTCCTCGCGGGCCTATCACCGATGCCGCACGGGCGGGTGAAGCCCTCTTCAGCCAGGTCGGGTGCAACAAGTGTCATATTCCCACGCTTTACACCGGCGACAGCCCCATTGCCGCCTTCCATCGTAAGCCTGTAAACCTCTATTCGGACCTCCTCGTCCATGATATGGGGGAGCTGGGTGACGGAATATTCGACGGACTCGCGACAGGGCCCGAGATGAGGACAGCCCCACTATGGGGTGTGAGGGCAAATCCGAAATACCTCCACGATGCTCGAGCGGGCACCTTGGAGGAGGCTATTCTCTTCCACGGTGGAGAAGCGGCAGCCTCCCGGGATCGATTCGTAGCACTCACCGCCACAGAAAAGCTCGAATTGCTCGCGTTTCTGAATTCGCTTTGAATTCCGCAACCTGAGGTGCAATTCGGTACGTGTTATTTAACGGTATATTACCGGACGATAGTGTATTGTGTTGAAACTAATACAATGGCAAAATTGTATTGTTTCTCACAAGGCGACATCTGCATAGCAACGTTCCATTACCTTGTAGGTCAGACTTCGAGACTCGTGATGGGTAAGGAATCTTCTATTATCGCGCCCCGCCGGTTACGGGATGAGAGTTTACTTGCTTCACCCTTGTAATCGACCCCAGCTACGAATACTAAACCAAAAAAGAGGAGATAGAGCATGAGCGTAATCAGTCTGAAGGTGAACGGTCGTACCTACCCGGTCGACGTCGATCCCGAGACTCCATTGCTTTACATCCTCCGCAACGACCTGAACCTCAACGGCCCCAAGTTCGGCTGCGGTCTCGGTCAGTGCGGAGCCTGCACGGTCAT
>JACQTD010000209.1 GCA_016210985.1 Acidobacteriota bacterium | reverse complement strand
AGCCCGTTTCAACGGGCTTCTCCCGGCGGGCTTCAGCCGAGCCCGCAGGGAAGGACGCTGAAGCGCCCTACGGAGCGCAGGAGAGGCCTAGAAACTCAAGCCGCCGCGGTTACCGGCCCCACAGGGACCGGCCTATTTGCCCTCCGGGTAAGCCGTGTGAACACGGCTGAGGCTGGGAAGCCGTCCCTGCGGTGGGTTAGTGATTCACTTGGCTTCCACTTGCAAAATGTAGAAACTCCAGGGCCCGCCCATCGGCAGGCAGACACAAATCCCCTTGGCTTGATCCGCTCCCGATCATAGAATCGCTCTCCCGCTTGGGGCGGTTTTACTAAGCGAAACCAGACCTATCGCGGCGAGTCGTTTGGAGTTCCTGTGAGTGTGCCTGCCCCAACCCTGCTCCCTGTAACTACGGTACCGGCGACATCCGGTGCGATGCCGGGGATCTCCGCCCGTAATGCGCCCTCTCACGTCGTGGCGCACCTCAAGCCCGACTACTTGCCTATTACGGAGACTTTCATATACGAGACGCTGCTTCATGCCCGCCGTTTTGAGCCCGTCGTGGTAGCCGAGCAGCTCCTCAACCTCGATCGATTTCCCGTGCCCCGGCTGGTCGAGGTGCGGACACGCCCTGCGCGCCCGATCTCCCGGGCCCTGGCTCGAATTGGTCGGGGGCTTAGTCGGATGCCGAGCAGTCAGGCTTACCACTACCTGCGGGCGGTGGCGGGACTCCGACCCTCGCTGATGCACGCGCATTTCGGGCTGACGGGGTATTTTGCGTCCGCGATCCGGGCGAGACTGGACATACCGCTCATCACGACCTTCTATGGGTATGATCTCTCTATGCCTGATCGGGAACCGGAGTGGCAGGCCCGCTATCTTGACCTCTTCAGGCTTGGAGATCTCTTCCTGGTGGAAGGGCCCTCGATGCGCAACCGGCTCCTCGACCTGGGCTGTCCTGCTCACAAGGTGGCGATCCAGCGGGTGGGCATCGACCTGTCCAGATTCAAGTTCAAACCGCGGGCAGCGGCGCCTGATGAGGAAGTCGTCCTGCTCCACTGTGGCCGAATGGTTGAAAAGAAGGGCCACGAAATGGCCCTTCGGGCGTTGGCGGATTGCCGGGAGGAGTTCCCGAACGTTCGGCTCAGCATGATTGGTGACGGCCCGTTGAGAGCGCATCTGGAGGAACTGGTCGGAACGTTAGGGCTGTCGGAATCCGTCGCGTTTCTCGGGTCGATGGGTCACGCCGATTATGTGGAAGCGCTCACTCGAGCTCACCTCGTGATCCAACCGAGTCTCACTTCCGAGGACGGGGACAGCGAGGGAGGGGCGCCGACGACGCTGCTCGAAGCCCAGGCGAGTGGAGCGCCGGTCGTCGCCTCGAAACACGCGGATATACCGTTTGTTGTGGAAGACGGCGCCAGCGGGATGCTGGCGGCAGAAGCGGATGTGGCCGCGACCTCGGCGGCGCTGAAGCGAATGCTCCGCGCTCGCTCGCGGTGGCCGGAGTTCGGTCGTCGCGGGCGGCATTACGTCGAGACGTATCACGAAATCGGGAGGACGGTGGAAGCACTCGAAGCGCGCTACCTTCGCGTGCTGCAGCCGCCCGGGGAGGGGGTCCGGGCGGACTCCCCGTCAGCGCGATGAGTCGCAACTCGATCAATACCGTGGCTTTTGAGTCCCTGCCGCCGATCGATCCGGCGCCGGCGCAGCGCTCGGTGCTCTTGATTGCGGCGGCGTTCCCGCCCTTGAACAGCAGCGGGACTCAGCGCGCTCTGCAGTTTGCGCGCCTTCTGCCGCGCCACGGATGGCGGCCCGTCGTCGTCACGCTGGATTGGGAGCGGGAACCGCTCGGGAATCCGCTCGATTTTGAGTTGCTCGATCAGGTGCCGGCCTCGGTACCGACCTACCGACTACCCTACTTCAACCCTCCACTGCGCCTGGGCGAATGGCTTCGTCGGCATCGGCGGGAGGGGGCGGTGACCCGGCATGGCGGCTCGACCGGCGAATCATGGGATCGGCCGTTGGCCGGTACCGGAGCGCCGAGGAAAGAACCCCCCGGATTTCTTTATCGATTGGCCCGCCGCGGCTATCATTTTTCGATTGCGCCCATCGGCGACGAGCATTTCTACTGGGCCTGGCGCGCGCGCCGCGCATGCCGCGCGATTGCGCGCCGGCATCGGGTGAACGCCATCCTCGTCTCGGTCAGCCCGTGGAGTTCAGCGCTGCTCGGGCTATCCCTTCAAAGGCGATTAGGGCTGCCGTTGGTGGTCGATTTCAGGGACTATTGGACCGAGTGGGCGGTGCGGGACAGGCCGAGGCTGCGAGATGCTTTGGAGCGCATCGCGGAACGGCGGATTCTCAGGCGGGCCGACCGGATTCTTTGTGTTCATCAGGCCATGGCGGATGATTTTGTCGCCCTCGAACCCCGTCTCGCGGGGCGATGCCATGTAATCACCAATGGCTTCGATGCGGCAGACTTTGAGGACGGCCGAACGGGGACCGAGCACGGGGCAGTGGTGAGGCACCCGATTTTGGTGCACACGGGAGTGGCCTGGGGAGATTGTGCCCGTCCGTTGCTCGAAGCGGTCGCCAGGGCACGTACCGAGTTACGCGCAAGCGGCTTGCGAGTTCGGATGGTCGGGGGTCTCTACCCGGAAGGCGAACGCTTCATCGCGCGAGAGGGCTTGGAGGATCTGGTGACCCAGGTGCCCAGGGTGCCTCATCGTGCGGCGATCGCCGAGATGCGGGCGGCGGACGGCTTGCTCCTCCTTCTGGTCAACAACGACGGCGGCAGGAAATGGTATCCGGGAAAGCTGTTTGAGTACTTCGCCGCGCGCAGGCCGATCCTGGCGGTGGCGCCTCAGGGGATTGCTACCAGGCTGATTCAGACGATGGGGGCGGGTGTCGGGTTGGATCCCTCCGACGTGCCCGGTATCGCGCGGACGCTGGTCGATTTTGCGCGCGACCGAAGTCGGTTTTGTGATCAGCATTATGCCCTCCGGGAAGATCTGCTCGCCGGCTACGAGCGGACCGCGCTGGTCGCACGGCTCGCCGACGTGCTGGAGCAAGTGGCCACCGATCGAATGGGAACCCGATGAAACTGAACGGGCAAAAGGTCCTGGTGACGGGCGCAGGGGGATTCATCGGAAGCCATCTGGTTGAGCGGCTCCAGTTGATGGACTGCACCGTCTCCGCTTTTGTCCGGTACAACTCCGCGGCCTCGGCCGGTCATCTCGATCGGCTGGCCCGGAAGGACATCGCCATATTCCGCGGCGATATCACCGAGTACGACAGCGTCCGCGAAGCGATGCGGGGCCAGGCGGCGGTGTTCCACCTGGCGGCCCTGATCGGCATACCCTACTCCTATGTCCATCCGAGCCAGACGTTCGAGACCAATGCGCTGGGCACGCTCAACGTAATGCTGGCCGCGCGCGAGCTCTCCACCGAGCGGGTCGTGATTACCTCCACGAGCGAGGTATACGGATCGGCACGCTATACTCCGATCGACGAGGACCACCCGTTGCAGGCCCAATCACCGTATGCCGCAAGTAAGATCGCGGCGGACAAACTGGCCGAGAGTTTCCACCGGGCCTTCGGCACGCCCGTGGCCACGGCCCGCCCCTTCAACACGTTCGGTCCTCGCCAGTCGGCGCGGGCGGTCATTCCCACGATCATCGCGCAAGCGCTCCGGGGAGATCAGATCCGGCTCGGGTCCACCTCTCCGACGCGGGACTTGACGTTTGTTGAGGATACCGTGGATGGCTTCGTGCGCATTGCCCTGCATGATGCGGCCGTCGGCGAGGTCATCAATCTCGGGACGGGCCGCGAGATCTCGATCGGGGAACTCGCCCGTACGATTCTCCGGCTAGTAGGTCGTGACCTTCCGATTCTGACTGAACTGCAGCGCGTCCGGCCCAGTATGAGCGAAGTGGAACGACTCGTGGCCGATTGCGGTAAAGCCCAAAAACTGCTGGGCTGGGCCCCCCGTACCTCCGTGGAAGAGGGGCTGCTGAAGACGATTGCGTGGATCCGGAATTGGATCCACTTGTACGACGAAGGGTATCAGGTGTGATGAAGGCGATTGTTCTTGCTGGCGGCCTGGGCAAGCGGCTCCGCCCGCTCACGTTCGCGATCCCCAAGCCGCTTATTCCCGTGGGTGAGAAACCCATTCTGGAGCACCTGATCGAACATCTGAAGACCCAGGAGGTTCGCGAGGTCATTCTCGCCGTCGGTTATCGCGCGGAATTGATCGAGACCTATTTTGGTGACGGGGCGCGGTGGGGAATCCGGATTTCCTACCACCATGAAGCATCGCCCATGGGCACCGCCGGTCCCTTACGCGCCGTACGGGACGACTTCGATTTGACGGAGCCATTTCTGGTGATGAACGCCGACATTCTGACAAATGTGAACCTCGAGCGGATGTTCGGCTATCACCGTTTGCAGGACGCCCACCTGACCGTCGGCTGGCGCGAGCACGCTTACCGGCTCCCTTACGGTTGCCTGGAGTTCAGGGAGGGCATGCTTTCGGAGGTGCGCGAGAAGCCCGAATTCAACTATCCGACGAGCGCGGGAATTTATGTCGTCAGCCCGCGCACGCTTGATGAGGCACGCCCTGCACAGGCGCTCGACATGCCCGACCTGATCAATCGATCGATTCGGGCAGGTCTCCGGGTGGCCGCCTATCAGATCAAGGAGGAATGGCGCGCCATCGAGAATCTTGGGGACCTTGAACCCGGCGTACCCGCGCCATGAAGGTGCTCCACCTGACACCGACCTATTTTGATCCGGAATCGATCATCGGAGGTGGTGAACGGTATGCTTTCGAATTGGCACGGGCGATGGCGGAGCAGGTCGATACCACCCTGGTGAGTTTCGGCCACCGTCGGGAGAGACGGCTCCAGGACCGCCTCACGGTGGAGATTCACCCGGTCCGCCATTGGATCGGCGGCGTAAAAGCCAATCCGCTCTCGTTCGGGTTTGTGCGGGGCCTCGGCCGATTCGATGTCGTTCATTGCCATCAGTTTCGCACCGTCATCACCAACCTGGCGATACTCCGCGGGCACTTCCGGCGTCAGCCGGTGTTTGTATCGGACTTGGGCGGAGGGGGCGGATTCGACCTCTCCTATCATGTCGACATCGGACGATGGGTCGACGGTTACCTCATGATCTCCGATTTCGCGGCGCAATCCTATGCCGGGTACGCGGAGACCGGTCTGGTTCGAACCATTTACGGCGGAGTGGACACTGAGAAATTCGTGCCCTCCCGTGAAGCGCGTGAGAGAAAAGTGCTCTACGTCGGACGGCTGCTTCCGCTGAAGGGCGTCAACTATCTCGTCGAGGCCGTCGACGCCGCCGATCGCCTGGTCGTCCTGGGCAGGCCCTATGACCCTTCCTACTTCGAGTTCCTGCGTTCGATGGCCGAGGGTAAACGGGTGGAGTTCGTGACCGACGCGGATGATACGCGACTGGTGCGAGCGTACCAGTCCTCCAGCGTTCTGGTTCTACCAACCGTCGAACGGGATGTCTTCGGCAATGAGGTGGGAACCGGGGGAGAGATTTTCGGCCTGGTCCTTGTCGAAGCCATGGCTTGCGGCACGCCCGTGATCTGCTCCCGGACGGGCGGAATGCCCGAAGTCGTCAGAGACGGAATCACGGGGTTCATCGTTCCCCCGGGGGATCCCGCCGCCCTCGGTGAGAGAATCAGATGGTTGCTCGATCACCCTGCCGAGGCGAGGGCGATGGGGGCGCGTGGGCGGGAGTCGGTTCTGAAAGACTTCACCTGGCGGGCCGTCTCGGATCGGTGCCTGGCGGCCTACGACGAGGTCCTCTCGCACAACGGCCGCCGGCCGGCCGGCTTCGGATGATGCGGATCCTGCTGATCAACGATCATCTTTATTCCGCCGGCGGCGCGGAACGGTATGTCCACGCCGTGGCCCGCGCGCTGGCCGGCGCCGGAGATGAAGTGACGGTGTTGTACGGCTCGGGTGGGATACAGCCGCTCGGGGGAGTGCGTTACGAGTGCGTGCCCGAGTTGCTCCCGTTGCCGGTCTACACCTGGCAGGACCGGGTTCGGGTGTTCGGCCGCTGGCTTGAACGGTTACAGCCGGAGGTCATTCAATTCAACAACCTCGATGAGGCGGCGGTGCTCTCATGGTTCTCGCGCATTCGGCCGGTCGTGCAGTTCGTCCACGTGCAAAGCCGGTACGTCTGCCCGGGAGAGGGGAAGTACTACAAGCGGGAGGAATCGGCGTGCCCACGGCCCTTTGGGCCTTATTGCATACTTGCGCCCTACGTCCACCGATGTGGGACGCGACGGCCGCTTCAAGTGATCGCGCACTACCGGCAGGTGGCACGATGGCTCAAAGTCGCCCGCTCCATGAAGCGGCTGGTGACGGCGAGTGATTACATGCGCGGTGAGCTCCTGAGCGCCGGAATCCCCGACGGGAAAATCCTGGTCAATCCGATCGGCGTCGAAGTTCAGGGGGGGCATGTGCGCGCGCCGTCCGATCCTCCCCACCTCGTCTTCCCGGGCCGACTCTATGACTATAAGGGAGGCGATCATCTGATTCGCGCGCTATCGTGGATTCATTCGCGTTGCCGGGTGCAGGTCATCGGGGACGGCCCCGAACAAGGCCGGCTTGTGGAGCTGGCCCGCCTTGCGCCGCCGCATCATGAGATTCAGTTCCTGGATTGGATCGAGCCTGCGGAGCTGCGACTCCACTTGCGCTCGGCCACCGCGGTGGTCATTCCCTCCCGGTGGCCGGAGCCATACGGTCTAGCCGGCTTGGAGGCCATGAGTCAGGGTGTGCCGGTCGTGGCATACGAGGTGGGCGGCGTGAGCCAGTGGATGCGGGACGGGGTGAACGGCGTGCTCGTGCGTCCGGGGCGGATCGGGGAATTGGGTGAAGCGATCCAGCGTCTGATTTTGGATCCCGTGTTGCAGGGTAGACTCGCGGCGGGCGCGCTGGCCACGGCGAGGGAGTTCAGCATGCGAAGGCACGTCGAACGACTCCGGATCGTCTACCGGGAAGCGATCGGCCCACCGGGCTCGTCGGTGGCCGCATGAAGAGGGGCGCCATGATCTCGGTCATCGTCGTCAATTGGAATCAGGCCCCGTACCTTGAGCGCTGCCTCGATTCGCTGAGGCCGGCCCGGGGCGGAGAAGTACTCGAGGTGATCGTGGTGGACAACGCTTCCACCGATCAAAGCGCGGGCATGGTGCGGGCTCGGTTTCCGTGGGTTCGTCTCATCGTCAATGCTACCAATCTCGGGTTCGCCCGGGCCAACAATGGCGGATTGGAGGAAAGCAAGGGCGACCCGATCTGCCTGTTGAATAATGACGCGGAAGTCATCGGAGACGCACTTGGGATCATGGCCGCCTATCTGAGGGATCACCCCGGAGTCGGTGCGGTCGGCCCGCAGTTGCTGAACTCCGATGGCTCGCTTCAGCCATCGGGCCGGTCCTTTCCGAAGATCGGGGATGTGCTGGCACAATCGACCGGTCTTTACCGGCTGTGGCGACGCGATTTCTTCAAGGAGCCCGGAAGAGACTATTCGAGGATTGCCCCGGTCGATGAGATCTCCGGCGCCTGCATCATGATCCGCCGGGAGGTCTACCGGAAGGTGGGGGGGCTCGATCCACGGTATTTTCTCTATTATGAAGATGTGGACTGGTGCTGGAGGATCAAGCAGTCGGGATGGGAGATTCACTACCTGCCCGGTGCCCGGGTGATGCATCACTGGGGTAGGAGCAGCACGCAGGATCTCTGGCGAGTCAGGTTGGAAGGCCGGAAGAGCCTGTTGCGTTTTTATCGGGAACACGTCTCCCGTCTCGATTTCCAGTTGTTGCGAGCGGGGCTCCTGGCGGTGGACCTTGCGGTCGTCGTCAAGGGGATCCTCCAGGTGCCCTTCCAGGCGGGTAACGGTCGAAAGCGAGTGCGGTCGGGTCTGCACCTGATCAAGCTGACGCTGGGTTCCGGCGCTCGATAGCAAGCCATGAAGATGGCCATCCTATGCCCGGACTTTCCGCCCAAGCGGAGCGGTCTGGCGGATCACACTTTCGGGCTGACCCGGTGGCTCGCCGGAAGGTGTGAAGTGGAAGTCTTCACCTCACCAAACGACGGGTCCGTGGAAGAGACGGCCCCTGCCCTCGGCGCCGGTCGCGGTTGGATCCGTCGGGGTGTGGCCGGATGGGATTTCAGCGGCATGGGTCGCTTACAGTCGGAACTCGAGCGCGGGAGATTCGATTGGGCGATCATCCAGTACGTGCCTCACATGTACGGGCGTTGGGGTTTTAACTGGGCCCTCCCGTATGCCATGGGCGAGATGCGCGCCGACGGCATCCGGTGCCTGCTCTGGGTCCACGAACTCTTCCTCGACTGGTCGCTTCGACCCCGGCGGCTGGCGGCTGGCGCCGCGCAGCGCCTGATGCTGGCGGCATGTCTGGCGGCATCGCACCGTGTGGTCGTCTCGTCCGAGACCTGGCTTGAGCGACTGAAGCGCAGCTCGCCAGACCGGTCCGCCGAGTACCTGCATCTGCCATCACCCTGCAATTTCGAACCGGAGATCGAGGCCGTGGGAATCGGGCGCCGCGAGGGGGAAAGCCCGTCCGGCTCGAACCGGATTACCTTTGGGTTTTTCGGAACGCTTCATGACTCCAAGCTTGTGGGACACCTGGCCGTCACGCTGGAATCGGCCCGGGCCGCGGGCTGGAGGGCCAAACTGCTCTGTGTCGGTCCGGAGGCGAAGGCCTTGGCGGGTCGGCTGAATGGTCCGGGTCAGGCGATCTCAGCGAGCATCGAATCGACCGGGTTTCTGCCTCCCACGGAAGTCGTTCGACGGCTCCAGGAGGTCGACATTTTCCTGCTTCCCCTTCTGGACGGAGTTTCGATGCGTCGGAGTTCGCTCATGGCTGCGTTTTCACTCGGCTTGCCGGTGGTGGGAACCGATGGACCGCTGACCGATCCGGTGCTGCGCCAATCCAAGATCTGCCGGCTGGCCCCGGCGAAGGATGCCGGAGCTTTTGCCCGGGAGGCGCTGTCGCTTGCGGCAAATTTGAAAGCGGCGCGGGCTCAGGGAGATGAAGGCCGACGGTTTTATCAACGAATGTGTTCCTGGGACTCGGTCGGAAGGCGACTGTGGCAGGTGCTTGGAGCAGGATCATGAAGCCCCGCCGAACGGTTTTGTTCATCTGTCCGGTCGGAGTTCGCGGAGGGGCCGAGTCGGCGCTTTTTACCCTTTGGAGCCAACTCGATCGATGGGACGTCGAACCGGTCGCTTTTTTTCTTCGCGACGGTCCCTTCGTGGGGGAAGCACGGCGGCTCGGGCTCCGGGTCTACCTGAATCTAATACCGCGGCTGCTGGCGCCGTACGCGTTCGTACGCGCGGTAGCGGCCATCCGGAGATGCGCCACGGAGACCAACGCAGTGGCGATCGTCAGTTCGCTCGGTTACGCCCACCTGTACGGATCCCTGGCGGCGCGATTGGCGGATATTCGTTCGATTTGGTGGAGCCACGCGCTGGCCACTCGATCCCAGTGGCTGGATCGCATCGCGGCTACCCTTCCGACGGACCTGGTCATCACGGTCTCGGAACGGGCGCGTGCGGCCCACCTCAGCCTCTATCCCGCCGCCAGCACGTGCGTGATTCCTCCGGGTCTCGATCTGCGAGCATGGCGGTCGGCGGCTAAGGTCGGGTTGACGGAGCTTCGTCGTGAGCTCGGAGTCAATCCGGGGTCGATCGTCATCACCAGTGTGGGCCGATTGGAAGTGGGAAAAGGACAGGATGTCCTTATCGTCGCGGCGGCCCGAGTGGTTTCAAGGTGCCCCGGGGTTCTAATCCTGCTTGTCGGCGACGGTCCCATCGTTAACGGTGCGGGGTTCACGAAGGATCTCCGCGCCCTGACCGCCGAGCTGGGTTTGACGGCGAACGTACGATTTCTGGGCAGGAGGGAAGATGTCGCTGCGATTCTTGGGCTGACGGACATCTATGTTCATCCGGCGCGTTACCCCGAGTCGTTCGGATTGGCCATTCTCGAGGCGATGGCATGCGGGAAACCTGTGGTGACGAGCCGCGTCGGCGGTCCAGAAGAGATCCTGGGAAGCTCTCGAGCAGGTTTGATTGTGCCCCCGAATGATCCAAGCGCACTGTCCTATGCGCTCATCGAATTGATCGAAAACAGCCAGCCGCGTACCGAGATGGGCCAGCTCGCTTGGGACCGTGCGGAAGTCTTCAGCGCGCAAGGCATGGCCAGTGTGTTCTCCCGTGAGATCGAACGGGTTCTCCGCGAGAGCGACGCTTGAAGCGTGGGGTGCTCGACCGCCTGGATGGACTGGCTGAATCCTGTCATGCAGCAGAGCGTTTGATCTGGTCGGCTCCGGCTTCGCCCCCTGGAAAGAGATGGCATATCGAAGCTTCCAGTTCTGGGATCCCTCCAGACGGACACCGGGATTGCGGTCGGGAGACCGGCCGGGAAGAAGCTTGCATTCCATATATATGGTGATGAAATATGACGGTTTTATTTATGGTGACGCAAACGGGCAGGTGGTCCCCCGCCCGTCGTCAGCGTGGGGAGAGGTCGGTGGGAGGTCGATCCACATGCTGTCTCTTACCGGGTGGTGCAGGCAGGAGGAGAGATGAATGACTGGGGAAGCGAGATCGACGCCGCAACTAGCCATGTGCTGGATGCGTTCTCCGGGAATCCCTGGTTCACCGAGACTTTCTGGCCCGAGAGCCAGGAGCGGGTTAGGTACACGGTGCTGGACGTCGTGTCACGTTTTCCACCCGATCCTCGTATCCGACTGCTTGACGTCGGTTGCTTCAATGGTTACATGAGTATTCTGTTCTCCTTCTTGGGATACCAGGTCATCGCCACTGACGCATGCGACCTTCCCGATCGCCGGATCCTGTTTGAGGGGAAGAACATCGAATTCTTCTTTTCCAATTTGAATGAGCCGGATCCCTTGCCGCGACTGGCCGGGGGCAGCTTCCACATCGTGTTGATGGGCGAAGTGATCGAGCATGTACTCAATCACCCGCTGGGCTTGATGGTGGAGATTGCCCGGGTCCTGATGCCGGGCGGCATGCTGATTCTCACCACGCCCAACCCCGCCACGGTGATGAACGCTTTTCGCCTTTTGACGGGTCGATGGTCGCTGTGGGGAACCCGCGAGTTCATGGAGAAACCGAAGATTGAAAGCCGTGGCATCATTATCGACGCGGATATCCATTACCGTGAGTATTTGACACCCGAGGTGAACTATTTGCTGGGAAGCGCGGGTTTCGATGTTGAGCGGGTCCGCTACCTCGGATTCGGCGCCAGCCGGCAACAGTCCTTCCTGAAGCGTGGACTCAAGCAGATTCCCCTGGTCCGGAGCATGATGGCGAAGCGTCCCTTTGCATCCACGCAGTACTTTTTGGCGCGCAGGCCTCCCGTTGCCCCACTTAATCCTCTCGCCTGATCATGGTCTCTTCTCATCGGTAAGTCGGACCATGCGTTCACCCATTCCTGTAATCCGGGGTGTGCCTTCCGAAGGCCAACAACGCGAACATCGTGAGATGCTGAAATGCGAATCGAGGCGTGATCGCGCTCGATCTCCCGGATCATTTCCTGCGGGAGGCAGGGAAAGGGGTCATTCGACGATGGAAGGGGGATTCGAAGCGAATCACGGTTGCTTGGAGATGAGCCGGGCTTCCGGCGCCACCGAGACGTGTTACACTCGGGAGGAATGGGAGCACCTCATTTGCCACGCAGGATTCAATGAAGTGACGTTCCTGTAGACTTCCCCATGCCAGCGGACCTCAGAAACCTGTTCCGGCAAGATCGATTCGTACATTTCTCGCTTCTGATCACGCTCATTGCCGGGTTCAGTCTGGGATACATCAAGGACCACTACCATTCACCGATCAACTATTTTCTGTTT
>JACQTD010000208.1 GCA_016210985.1 Acidobacteriota bacterium | reverse complement strand
GCCCAGCTTCGCGCGCGGGGCGTGCAGGAGCTGGCAGGCGTCACCGGAGACGACGATGATCCCACGAGTTTCGCCTGGCGCTTCAGCCCGGAAAGCAACAAGAAGCGCGACCGGGTTCCGCCCGACCGGGAGTTGCGAGTCCTGCTGGCGACGGACGTTCTCAGCGAGGGGCAGAATCTCCAGGATGGCTCTATCATCGTCAACTTCGATCTTCCGTGGGCCATCATCCGGCTCGTTCAACGGGCCGGCCGCGTGGACCGTATCGGACAGAAGTCGGAGAAGATCCTCTGCTATTCATTCCTGCCGGCTGATGGCGTTGAAAACCTGATCCGCCTTCGGGCCCGGGTTCGTCAGCGGCTTCACGAAAACGCCGAAGTCGTCGGCACGGATGAGGCCTTTTTCGAGGACGAGAAGGAACGGCAGAAACTCCTCGACCTCTACCACGAGAAGGCTGGCATCCTCGATGGAGAGGCCGAGACTGAAGTGGACCTCGCCTCCTATGCCTACCAGATTTGGAAGAACGCCATTGACCGCGATCCAGCCTTGCAAAGATCGATCCCTGCGCTTCCACCGGTCGTCTTCTCCACCCGTTCTCACGAGGGAACTGAGCGGAGACCGCACGGCGTTCTCGTCTACCTCCGGACCGCCGAGGGCAACGACGCGCTCGCCTGGGTCGACAAGAACGGCGACAACGTCACGGAATCCCAATTCGAGATTTTGAAGGCCGCGGAGTGCGCTCCGGACACACCCGCGATGCCGCGCCAGCCCGACCACCATGACCTCGTTAGACAGGCGGTCGACTTCGTCGTCTCTGAAGAGAAATCGGTGGGCGGCCAGTTGGGCCGTCCATCCGGCGCCCGTTTCCGGACATACGAGCGCCTTAAGCGCTACGCGGAGGAGCTGAAGGGGACGCTGTTCCAGTCGCAGGAGCTCGCGAAGGCGATCGAGGAGATCTACCGCTTTCCGCTTCGCCAATCAGCGACGGACACGCTGAATCGACAGCTCCGTGCCGGGATCTCGGATGAGAAACTCGCCGAGCTCGTGATGGCGCTCCGCGATGACGACCGGCTGTGCCTGGTCCACGAGGAGGAGCAGTCGGCCGAGCCGCAGATCATCTGTTCGCTGGGGCTTGCCCCGGCCGAAGAGTCGAGAAGCTGACGCGTGATGATGCCATTGAACATCGCTCGCGCACGGGAACGGCTCGCCAATGGTGATTTGCACGCTCTATTTATCGAAGAGCTGGGCTGGGACCGTCATGCGGCGACCCTGGAGGTGAATATAGACGGCTCGAGGCTGGCACTCCGGGCGCTTGCCCATAAGCGTGGCATGATCGCCTACCAGTGTCCGACACCTGCTGGTCAGCGCCTGCCCGACTATTCACACCGCCGCAAGATTGAGCATCAGGTGGCCAAGTCAGCGCATGAGCACCTGATCGTCTTCACTGATACCACGAACGAAACCCAAGTCTGGCGATGGGTCAAACGGGAGCCGGGAAAGCCCGACGCGTGCCGCGAGCACACCTTCCATCGGTCCCAGCCAGGCGACGCTCTGCTGCAGAAGCTCAGCGCCATCGCGTTCACTTTGGAGGAAGAGGAACGGATCTCCCTGCCCGACGTCACGCGACGTGCCCGCGCCGGTTTCGACGTCGAGCGGGTAACCAAGCGGTTTTACGACCGCTTTCAGAAGGAGCACGAGGCGTTTCTCAAGTTTATCACCGGCATCACGGAGAGCGCCGACCGCGAATGGTACGCCTCGGTCATGCTGAACCGCCTGATGTTCGTCTACTTCATCCAGCGGAAGGGCTTCCTCGACGGCGACCGAGACTATCTTCGCAACCGGCTCACCCGCATGCAAGCAGAGCATGGCAAGGACAAGTTCTACTCCTTCTACCGGTACTTCCTTCTGCGTCTCTTTCATGAGGGACTCGGCGGTACCGGACGTAGCGCCGAGCTGGAGAGTCTCCTCGGCCGCATTCCCTACTTGAACGGGGGCTTGTTCGATATCCACGTGCTTGAACGTCCGGATAGGTATGCAGAGTGCATCGACATCCCGGATCAGGCCTTCGTGCGCATCTTCGACTACTTCGACCAGTACCAGTGGCATCTAGACGAGCGGCCGCTTCGCGCCGACAACGAGATCAACTCCGATGTGCTGGGCTACATCTTCGAGAAGTACATTAATCAGAAGCAGATGGGAGCGTACTACACCAAAGAGGACATCACCGAGTACATAAGCAAGAACACGGTATTGCCCTTCCTCTTCGACGCCGCGCGCGCCAAATGTAAGGTCGCATTCGAAAACGCGAAAGGTCCCACTGTTTGGGATCAGGTGAAAAGCGATCCAGACCGCTACATCTATCCGGCTGTTCGGCACGGCGCGGGCGAAGCGCTACCGCCGGAGATCGCCGCGGGTCTCGATCCACCCTCACTGCATGACGTGGTGGGCGACGGCCCGGTCCGAACCCTGGAGTTACGCAAGGGCTGGAACAAGCCTGCCCCGCCGACGCACGGTTTGCCCACAGAGACTTGGCGGGAGGTCATCGCGCGCCACAAGCGCTACAAGGCGGTCAAGGCCAAACTTGCCACCGGTGAAGTCCATGACATCAACGACCTCATTACCCTGAACCTTGATGTTCGCCAGTTCGCACAGGACGTCATCGAGAACTGCGAAGGCCCGGACCTGCTCCGCGCCCTCTGGCATGCCATCGAGAAGGTCACCATTCTCGACCCGACCTGCGGCTCGGGAGCGTTCTTGTTCGCCGCGCTCAATATCCTCGAACCGCTCTACGAGGCCTGCCTCGACCGCATCGAGGCGTTTCTCGAGGATCTCGCCCGGTCTGGCGAGAAGCATCGCCCCGAAAAATTCTCCGACTTCCGCAACGTGCTGGCCAACGTCGCCGCGCACCCGAACCGACGCTACTTCATCTTGAAGGGCATCATCCTCAATAACCTCTTCGGCGTTGACATCATGGAAGAGGCGGTGGAGATCTGTAAACTCCGTCTTTTCCTGAAGCTTGCGGCGCAGGTCGAGCCGGACGCGGCGCGCGACAACCTTGGTATTGATCCGCTGCCGGATATTGACTTCAACATCCGCGCCGGAAACACGTTGGTGGGCTACACGACGTATGACGCAGTAAACCACGCGCTGACCAGCAAGTTCGACTTCGAGAACGCAGCCGAGAAGATCGCGGTCAAGGCTGCCGATCTGCAGCAGGCTTTCGACGCCTTTCGCGCGCGCCAAGTGGAGGGCGACGGCTCCGTCCCCACCAACGACAAGCAGGAGCTGCGCCGGCGCCTGAAAGCTCTTGATGATGAGCTCAACCGCCATCTCGCGAGCGAGTACGGCGTCGAGCCGTCGAGCAAGAATGCTTACGCGAAGTGGCTACACTCTCACCAGCCCTTTCACTGGTTCGTGGAGTTCTACGGCATCATGAGCGGTGGCGGGTTTGATGTGATTATTGGGAATCCACCGTATGTTGAGCTGGGCCAACTTGGCGACTATGAGGTCCGTGGGTTCAATTGTGAGGACTGTGGTAATCTCTATGCTCTGGTCATCGAACGATGTGTGGTGCTCGGGAGCAAGCAAGGCCGTCAAGGCTACATCGTTCCGGTGTCATCCGTGTCAACGGACCGCTACGATAGCCTACAACAGTTGCTGTCTCGACGTGAAGACCACTTCAGCTCGTTCGACGATCGACCCTCTCGACTTTTTGATGGGTTAGAGCACATCCGGTTGACCATCCATGTATTGGGTCGTCAAGTCCTCGTTCCGCAACTTTACTCGACCCGGTATAACAAATGGGCGGCGGACGAGCGACCCGACTTGTTCGCCAAGCTGCGGTTTGCCAGTACGTTGCCGGCACTGGTCGACCATTCCTTTCCCAAGCTTAGTGACGAAGTGGAGCACTCAGTCGTAACGAAACTTGCTAGCCAGCGAAGAAGCTTGGCTACCTTCTATTCTAAGGCGGAACGGCATCAGGTCTTCTACTCGCGGAAGGTGGGGTACTTTCTGCAGGTTCTCGACTTCGAACCGCGTGTTCTGAACGGTAGGGGGGAGCGTCGGCCACCGTCTGAGTTCAAGGCGCTAAGGTTCGGAAGCGAAGAGCACCGTAAGCTGGCATTGTGCTGTCTGAATGCGAATCTATTCTATTGGTTCGTCACGACCTTCTCGGATTGCCGACATGTGAACAGACGCGAGGTCGATGCGTTCCCAATAGACCTCGAGGCACTTGCGGGGAGGAGTGCTGCCAAGAACTCACTCCTCAAGCTTGGCCAAGCCTTAATGCTCGACCTTCAGAAGAACTCATCCAACCGCACGATGCGGTTTCAGCACGACACTCTCACCGTTCAGTGCATTTATCCTAAGGCCAGCAAACCCATTATCGACGAGATCGACCGACTGCTCGCCAGGCACTACGGTTTCACTGAAGAGGAGCTGGACTTCATCATCAACTATGACATCAAGCACCGCATGGGTGCTGGTGCGGAGGGTGCGGACGAATGACCTCTCCCACGGCAGCCGTCCTCCAGCCCGCCCATGAGAGCTGGCCGAAGTCCCTTTTGAGTAGGATGGGCACGGCCGCGCCACCGATACTGCATGTGGTTGGGCCCGCGGAACTCCTGGTAAATCGGAAGGTTGCCCTCTTCTGCTCTGCACGGACTCCGGGCACGGCCATTCTCCACGCTCACGACGCCGCGCGACGGATGCGGGACCAGGGCGTGACCGTGATTAGCGGCTTTCACTCACCGATCGAGCAGGAGTGCCTGAAGATTCTGCTCCGGGGCAAGCAGCCCATCATTATTTGTCCCGCCCGCGCCATCGACTCATTGCGAATCTCGGCTGAATGCCGGACAGCGTTCGATTCTGGCCGGATCCTGTTCCTGTCCCCGTTCTCCAAACAGCCCAGGCGCGTCACGAAGGAGTCTGCCCTCCGGCGGAACCAGGTTGTCGCCGCGCTCGCGGATGAGGCGTACGTCGCGCACATCGAGAGCGGCGGCAAGACGGACCAGATCGTGACCAACCTCATAGAATGGAAAGTGCCGATCCTGTGAGGCAAAGGCGGGCCGGCTATCTCGCCGGTGCTTTCGGAGACTGACATCATGGAGAAAAGTGCGATCCTTGGCGAGGCCGACATCCGAGCGGCCCTTCATTCCAGGTTACACCGCGAGCACGCCCGCGAGGCGGATACGCTCCTCATCGAGGAACTCGGACTCTGTTGTGGTCGAGTGAGGATTGACGTGGCAGTGGTAAATGGGCTGCTGCGAATACCTGAGCTTCACCGGGATCGATGGTCTCGATTCCCGTGAGCTTCTCGAGCCACGCGATATCCGCCTGTGGCACAACCGGCATCGCCTGCGCGACAGGAATCAGGGCGTCACAGGCGATCGCTCCAAAGAGCCTCCTGAATCTCCCCCTCCTCAGCATATAAGGGAGCGCAGGTAACCTACCGCACTGGTCCAAGCCCGCTCCGAAGATCTGAACTGCGTCTCTAAGCAATCCGGTCACGCCGAGCTTGCAGAACGCATCGGTGTCAACCAGCAGCTTCATTCCGCTGCGAATCGCTGTCTATACATTGGAGCAAAACGCGGTCAGTCTCGGCCGCAGCTTCGATTTCGACGTGTTGGTCGAAGAGTTGGTGCAACTGCTTGCGTGCACCGGTGGCCCGGTAGAGGGCTCTCACGGCCATCGTGGCCGCTGCATAATCGCCCGTTCGACGAGCCCAGGCGAAGACGACCGCACTCGCATCGGACCCTGTCCTGCGCTCCAAGTCCAAGGCCTGGCGCGCAAGATCTTTAAAACCCTTCAGGCGATCATCATCCATTGGAGGGACGCCGGTATCGCCCGCGACGACTTGGGTAGCATAAAAGTCCGCTCGAATTTCGATTCCTGAGTCGTCGGCGATCTCGTCTTCCTCATCGACAACCGGCCCCTCCGGCCCACAGTCGCCCGCAGCAATATGCCCGACTTCGTGAGCCACAAGGAAAGCCACTCGGCCGGGTTCGTCGTGCTTATAACCGAGGAGTATCACGGGTCGGTCTTCAACTATGCAGGCAATTCCCTGAAAGCCGGGTGTCGGAAAAACGTTTAGCGGAATCACAGGTACCCCACGCTTCCATAGGTCAGCGAGGATGTCCTTCAAAGTGACTGTTGGCCCACTGCGCTCGATCACCTCCCGCCACCTGAGGCCATCGGCTGGAGGCACGGCCGGGTCCGGAATAGGACCGCGCAGACTTCGGACCACAGCCGCGGCGATTCGCATAGCGGTGTGGATCGCGGGGCCCAGCCGGTCGCGGTCCACGTCTCGCACTCGTCTGAGCTGGGCCGTCGGGTATCGCGGGGGTGCAAGAAGAGCGCTGGAATCCCTCACAACCGCAAGGGAAGCGCCTAAGAAGCGGGCTACTCGGATCTCTATGTCCTGAAGGATATCGGGGTCTCGGGAACAACCGTCGTCCCACCAGTCAGGCAGGATCGCTCTCTGCACCAACTCCTTTTTGAACCCGGCCCGCCCAAGGCGGCGCAAAAGGCTGTCAAAATCCTGTCTTTCTACGGTGGTGCTCCGGTTCATGGCCCTCCTTCCATTTCAGAAACCGCTTCAACTCCCAGACAAACTATACCCTTTGCGCATGCTCCTCAAGATTCATGGCTGAATCTTGGCTAACGTGGGTCACTCTTTCTAAGCACAACTTAATGGATCACTTGTCGTGAGCGCCGAAGACTCAGCGATCACCCATTATGCCGAGCTCGACATAATGGCTGACCACCGAGGTTACACTATTGAGGAGACCGGGGCTGTCCAATCCCTCCAGTGGAGTAATACGCCGCCGCGCCTCCTGGCCCAATGTTGATCTCCCTGCCCGACTGATTCACATCCGCCCGGTGGGATTATGGGTTCCGAAGACCTGGGAGGTCCGCGCCGTTCCCATGCGCCCTCAGGTTCACAAGGTGCTCAAAGATCTACCCCTCGGTTCGGATTGCGTGTTCAGCTCCAGGAGCGGCCATCCTCTTTCGCACCTACGACGGGGGGTTCATTCGGGTCTGCGAAAGGGTAGGTATCGAAGGGGCTACCTTTCATACCCTGCGTCACACACTTGCCTCGCATCTGCCTACGGGGTTAGGCTGACCTTCGGAGGCTGGCGCGTCGGACTTTGGCTTTGAGGGTAACGCGATTTCGTCGCCTCCGTTCCTGACTTCGACTTGGCTGGATCAAGACCTCGGCTGGTATGCAGATCCACCGGGTAGTGCTCTCGTTCATATGCCTCTACGAGCGTGACAAGCACTTCCAGTTCATCTCCTTCAGAACTACCCTTGGGAGAGCCCCAAAGCGCTTCCACGCGCCGCAACGCCCGATCGTAATCGCTTTCTGACTTGATGGGCTTAACTTCCATATTTCACCGTCTTCACATCAATCCTGTTGTAATCTGTGTGGGTTCCGATCCACTTAATGAAAACGCCTGGATGTGTAGGTCCAGGCGATTCAACGAACTGGAAACCAAATGGTGCCGAAGGGGGGACTCGAACCCCCACGGGTTGCCCCATACGCCCCTCAAACGTACGTGTCTACCAGTTCCACCACTTCGGCACAATGATCGCTGCGAGGGTCTCAAGGCTTGGCGTCGGGAGCCTTGCCGGTCGCGGCTGGCGGCTTGGATTGGGATCCTTCAGTCCCGGCAGGCGCCGCCGGGGGCGCCTCGGCCGCGGGTGTGCCGCCGCTGACGCCCAGCGGCTGGATCGGGGGTGCCGGAATCGGAGGCGCCACCGGTGGCGTCGCCGTGTCGGAAGCCGAATGGACGACCGAGCGCGGACCAAGTACACCGGAGAATCCGAAGAGGAGCCCCACGCCGAGGAAGAGGACCGCGGCGGTGATGGTCACGTAACCCAGGAAATTCTGGGTGCCCCGGGGACCGAATGCCGTCTGACTCGCGCCGCCGCCGAAAAGCGCGGCCGCGTCCGACTTACCCGGTTGCAAAAGGACGGCGACGATCAGCACGACGCACGTCAAAACGTACAAACTCATGAAGACATATCCATACCACATCATAATGAATCACCCGGGATAATTCACAATCTGCGCGAAACTCCTGGCATCGAGGCTCGCGCCGCCCACCAGGGCGCCGTCGATGTCCCGCTGGGCCATGAGCGCCTTGATGTTATCGGGTTTGACACTTCCGCCGTAGAGAATCCTCATCAGGTCAGCGGTCTTGTTCCCGAATTGCTCCATTAAAAATCGCCGGATAGACGCATGCATCGATTGCGCAATCTCCGGCGTTGCTGTCCGGCCTGTGCCAATGGCCCAAACCGGTTCGTAAGCAACCACTATAGGCATGGCCTCATCGGGTGTCAAGCTACCCAAACTTCCGGTCACCTGGCTCCGGACGACCTCTTCGGCCCGCCCGGCCTCCCGCTCCTCCAGTCGTTCCCCGACGCAGACGATCGGACGCAAACCGGTCTTCATGGCCGCCTTCAACTTGGCGTTGACCAGCGCGTCATTCTCGCTCGAAAACTCACGTCGTTCGGAATGGCCGATGATCACCCACTCACAGCCGGCGTCGCGGAGCATGGCCCCATTTACTTCTCCGGTTCGAGCGCCGAACTCGGCGCTCTCGCAGAGGTTCTGCCCGGCGACTTTGATCCCCGAACCCTCCAGCCGATCGGCGACGCTCCTCAGCGAGGTGTAGGGAGGAGCCACTACCACTTCGCAGTGGTTGGCATTGGCCACCAGCGGTTTCAGCTCAAGCACGAGTGAGACGGCTTCACTCACGAGCTTGTACATCTTCCAATTGCCGGCGATGACAGGTTTTCTCATGTGACTTCCCTGTCCGAGAGCGCGGCAACGCCGGGGAGCAGGTCGCCGGCCAGAAACTCGAGTGTAGCGCCCCCGCCGGTTGAAATGTGCGTGATCCGATCGGCCAGGCCGG
>JACQTD010000212.1 GCA_016210985.1 Acidobacteriota bacterium | reverse complement strand
GGGCGCAGAATGTAGAAACTCCAGAAGCCGGTGGTTCCACCACCGGCTAATGTCCATGGGTCCTTCCAGGACCGATCACATCGAGCGCCTTCGGGACGCGGCGCTTTCTTCGTGAAGCCGGTGGTTCCAGCACCGGCTAATGTCCATGGGTCCATCCAGGACCGATCACATCGAGCGCCTTCGGGTGGTTCTCTAATCGAAATTGCTCCCAGGCAGGGCCGTTCGGACCTGTCGGGACACCAGGAAAAGCCGGGATTAGGTCAGCCTGGGGGGTGCGCGGCCGGCGTCAGGCCGGTTGAACACGTCAAACGAAGAATTGGATTGATGAGGACAAGGTAGCCTGCACGACGTGAGCAGCAGGAGCCCCGAACGCGACAGCCGCGGATTGGCTACCAGATCGTGGGATGACCGGCAGCCCCAACAGTCATGACTCGCCGCGGACCCGTGATGAAACTTCGTGTCGTGGAGGGAGGTAGCCTGTCCGCAATCGGCCGCCCGGGCTTCAGGAACAGGCAGGTGGAATAGGCCATGCAGCGATGCCGTCAGCACGGCCGCGGCCAGGAGCACGGCTTTGGACCGCCGTCTCCCAATTCCGATGCCTGTATCGCTATGCGCCGCCTTCATCACCCGATGCTGCTCGAAATCGAGCCTGTGTTGACACAACCGCTCGCGATGCTACAAGCTGTTTTCAAGCGATGTCAAGATCAGCGTTCATGCATCTCCGCATCGGCGTGGACACCGGGGGTACGTTTACCGACTTCGTCTGCCAGGCTTCGGGAACCACCCGCCACCTGAAAGTCCGCTCGACACCCCATGACCCATCCGAGGCGGTCGCGGCCGGAGTGGAAGCGATGCTGGAGGGAATCGACTTCGGCGAGCTTGAGGTGGTTCATGGTTCGACCGTCGCCACGAATGCGTTAATTGAACGGCGAGGAGCCAGAACGGCCTTGATAACCACCGAAGGATTCGAAGATCTCATCGAGATCGGCCGCCAGGCCCGTCCCGACCTCTATGATCTCCGCCCAAAGCGCGCAGCGCCTCTGGTAGGACGGGATCTTCGATTCGGTGTCGCGGAAAGGGTAGATTCCGCCGGAGCAGTGCTGCGGCATCTCACCGCCCAAGAGATAAAGCGGGTGATCGGTCGCCTGACCCGAAAGGGGCCGGAGAGCGTGGCCATTTGTTTGCTGTTCTCGTTTCTGAATCCCGGCCACGAGCGCAGGCTGGAGCGGGCCGTACGTCAAGCCGGCTTCCCGGTCAGCGCCAGCTCCAGCATCCTGCCGGAATATCGCGAGTTCGAGCGGGCTTCAACGGTGGTCGTGAATGCCTATCTGCTTCCCCTGATGTCAGACTACCTGCTCCGGTTGAGCGAGAGGGTGAAGCGATTTCATGCCCGGCGTAAGGGGAAGGCCGGTACCGCCGTCCGGCATCCACTCAGGGTGATGCAATCGAGCGGCGGCTCCATTTCAGCCTCCCAGGCGGCCCGCGAGCCGGTGCGGGTTGTCCTCTCGGGTCCCGCCGGGGGCGTCGTGGGAGCGCAGTGGCTGGCCGGCCGCCTGGATCTGCCTCGAATCATCACGTTTGACATGGGCGGTACCTCCACCGATGTCGCGCTCTCGGACGGAGCGACAAGGACGACGCGCGAAATGACCGTGGCAGTACTGCCGATCGCGGTTCCGGTAATTGACATCCACACGGTCGGCGCCGGCGGAGGATCGATCGCTACGATCGACGGAGGCGGCGCGTTGCGGGTCGGCCCGAGGAGCGCGGGCGCCGATCCCGGACCCGCTTGCTACGGCCGCGGCGAAGAATTGACGGTAACGGATGCCAACCTGGTGCTCGGCCGGTTCGGCGGCGATCATCTGCTCGGGGGTGACCTGAAACTGGATTCGTCCCGCGCCAACCGCTTGATGGAGAGGTTTGCCCGGAAACTCTTTACGCGCTCGCAAGGAAGACTCAAGCTCACCGATGGCGCGCTTGGAATCCTCCGGGTCGTCAATGCCAATATGGAACAGGCGCTGCGCGTGATCTCGGTGGAACGTGGTCACGACCCGAGGCTCTTCACGCTCGTGAGTTTCGGTGGTGCCGGAGGGCTTCATGTGTGCGAGTTGAGCCGGGCGTTGAGGATTCCGGAAATCGTGATCCCTGAGAGTCCGGGAACGCTTTCGGCCCGCGGTATGCTCCTGGCCGATGTCGTCCAGGACCTTACCCGGACCGCGATCATCCCGGCGCAGTCCGGCTATAGGAACGCGGTAATCCGGGTATTCAGGGAACTCGAGGCCACGGGAAGGGGAACGCTTCGTCGCGAAGGTTTCCCGTCCGCGCGGAGGAGGTTCGTCCGGAGCTGCGCCATGCGTTTTCGGGGGCAGTCGTTTGAGATGGACATCCCTTGGGTTGCGGACGTGCGCGCGGCGTTCCTGAAGGCACACCGGCAACGTTATGGTCACGCGGACCCGGACTGGCCGTGCGAAATCGTCTCGGTGCGCGTTCGGGCCATCGGACTTACCGGGAAGCCGGCGGTGCCTCGGAGCAGGTCGGCGCGCGTCGGCCGGCCCCGGGCGGCCTCGACCGCTCGAGCGTTCTTCGCGCCCCGACCGACAGAAATTCCGATCTTCGATCGGGAGACATTGCGCCCCGGTGATCGCGTCCCGGGTCCGTCGATCATCCGTGAGTACAGTTCGACCACCGTGGTGCTCGAGGGATTTCAATCGGTCGTGGATTCCTTTTCGAACCTCATCCTTTCTCAATTGTGAATCGCACCGAAGCGAGGTTTGTAGTTTCGTCTTCAGGCGGAATGTTTTGCCACGGTAAAGCCCGCCTTATAGGCACCACTACGAACCCGACAGTGGGGGTGTTGACCGACCACAACATTTTGATATAGTAGCGTGCATGGCGCACAAGCACTGGTAGTTTGATGTGAGTCTCAACACGCCGCCCATGCAAAGAGAATTCGTTCACCTCCACCTGCATACCGATTACAGCCTGCTCGACGGGGCCATTCAGATAAACCCGCTGACGGAGCGAATCGCCGAGTTGAACATGCGGGCCGTCGCCGTCACTGACCACGGCAACCTCTTCGGCGCCCTCGCCTTCCACGACACGCTTCAGGCCGCGGGGATCAAGCCCATCATCGGCATCGAGGCTTATCTCACTTTGGGGAGCAGGTTCGATAAGAGCGTAGCGGGAAGCGCCGGAAAGGAGACGGGCAAAGGGATCTACCACCTCATTCTGCTGGCAAAGGACCAGGTCGGGTATCGCAATCTGGTCAAACTCAGTTCGTTTGCCTACCTCGAGGGCTATCACTACAAGCCCCGGATGGACAAGGCGCTGCTCTCGGAGTACCGCGAAGGTCTGGTCGCGCTCTCGTCCTGCCTCTCCGGGGTGCCGGCGGCACTCGTGCTTCAGGGAAAAGAGGTGGAAGCTGCCCGGGAAGCATCAGCGTTCGAGGAGATCTTCGGCCGGGGCAACTACTATCTGGAAGTCCACGACCACGGACTGGAAGCACAGCAGCGCGTGCGCGGGAGCTTCCGCGAGATCTCACGGCGAACCGGGATCCCGCTGGTAGCCACGAATGACTGCCACTACCTGCGCGGCGAGGACGCCCGGGCGCACGAGGTCATGCTCGCGATTCAGACCGGCCGCACGCTCAAAGATCCGAACCGGTTCCACTATGACTCGGCGCAGCTCTATGTGAAGTCCGCGGACGAGATGTGGCGGACCTTGGGGGATGAATTCCCGGACGCGCTCCGGGCCACCCTGGAGATCGCCGAGCGGTGCAATGTCGCGATCCCGAAACCCCCGGGGGTTGGTTACCTTCCGGTGTTCCCCGTTCCCGAAGGGTACACGGCGGAGACTTTTTTCGAGACCATCGCCAGGGAGGGATTGGAAGACCGCATGCTCGACCTGCGGGAGAAGGGAGCGCGAGGCTCGCTGAAACATCCCATCGAGAACTACTACCGCCGCCTGGAGGACGAGATCAAGATGATCCAGGCCATGGGGTACGCGCCCTATTTCCTGATCGTCTGGGACCTTGTGCGATACGCACGGAGCCGGGGCATCCCGGTGGGACCCGGCCGGGGCTCGGCTGCCGGAAGCCTGGTCTCCTACGGCATGCGGATCACGGACCTCGACCCGATCGAGTACGACCTGCTCTTCGAGCGATTCCTCAACCCCGAGCGCGTAAGCATGCCCGATATCGACATCGATTTCTGCGTGCGCGGGCGGCAGGAGATCATCAACTACGTCTGCGGACTCTATGGACGCGAAAACGTGTCGCAGATCATCACCTTCGGCACGATGGCGTCCCGCGCGGTGATCAAGGACGTGGGGCGCGCCCTGGACATGAAATACGCCGATGTGGAGCGTGTGGCTTCCATGATCCCGGCACCGATTCGCGGCCGGAACGTCAGCATTTCGGAGGCGATCAAATCGAGCGGTGAGCTCCGTCGCGCGATTGAGACCGATGCCCAGGTGGGGGATTTGATCGATCTTGCCAAACGGCTTGAGGGATGCGCCCGCCACGCCTCGATTCACGCCGCCGGCGTGGTGATCTCCCCGCAGCCGCTTCACGACCTCATTCCCGTCTATAAGTCGCCGAAGGATGAAATCACCACCCAATTCGAGCTCACCGATCTTGAAAAGACCGGTATGCTCAAAATGGATTTCCTCGGCCTCACCACGCTCACGATCATCGAGGATTGCCTCACCTCCATCGAACGCGAGACCGGGACCCGGCTCGATATGCGGAAGATCCCGCTCGACGATCCCGCGACCTTTCAGCTTTTCGCCGAAGGGAGAACGGACGCCATCTTTCAGTTCGAATCCGACGGCATGGTCGACCTTTGCCGGCGGTTGGGACCTACTTCGATCGAAGACCTTTCCGCGCTCAACGCCCTCTTTCGTCCGGGCCCGCTCGACGGCGGCATGATCGACGACTACATCCAGCGCCGGCACGGAGAGAAGGCGATTGAATACATCGTTCCCGAGATGGAAGCGGTGCTGCGGAACACGTACGGCGTGCTGGTCTATCAGGAACAGAACATGCAGCTCGCCCAGACCCTAGCGGGTTATTCCCTGGGTGAGGCCGATCTGATGCGGCGGGCGATGGGGAAGAAGGATCGTGAAAAGATGGCGCTGCATGAGCGGCGGTTTGTGGAAGGCGCTGAGCGGCACGGCATAGCCAGGGACAAAGCCGTCCGGATCTACGCCTTGATTGCCCAGTTCGCCGATTATGGTTTCAACCGGGCCCACAGCTTCGCTTACGCATGCCTGGCCTACCAGACGGCCTTCCTGAAAATCCACTATCCCGCGCATTTCTACGCAGCCGTGATGTCGAATGAGCTGAACAATACCGACAAGGTCGTGCGGTACATCAACCGCGCCAGGTCGCTGGGGATCGCGATTCTCCCGCCGGACGTCAATTCCAGCATGGAGGGATTCACGCCGGTCAAGGGAGACGGCGGCGGCCGGCCTGGTATTCGATTCGGGCTCGCGGCAATCAAGGGCGTGGGACAATCGACGGTTCACCAGATCATCCATGCCCGGGAGTCGGGCGGTCCATTCACCTCGATCTTCCATTTCACTACCCGGGTGGATCAGAAGGTCCTCAACCGGCGCGTACTCGAGAGTTTCATCCGTTCGGGAGCCATGGATTCGCTGGGAGCGACCCGGGGGCAACTCCACCGGCTGATCGATCCGGCACTGGAATTCGGCTCCAGGATTGCCCGGCAGCGCGTTTCCGGCCAGTTCGGGCTTTTCGGCGAGCAGACCGAGGACGCGGCATCACCCCTCGAGCCCCTGCTGCCGGAGGCGCCGGATTGGACGCCGGAGGAGCGGATCAGCGGTGAGAAGGCCACGCTCGGTTTTTACATCACCGAACATCCGCTGGTTCGCCACGCGCCCTTGATTGAGGAGTTCACTCGCATGAATACCGATCGCCTCGCCGGATGCCGGGGCGCAACGGTAAGCCTGGCCGGCATCATCTCGGAATGCACAAAACGGTCCACGCGGGCAGGAAACGCCTACGCCCTGCTCCAGCTCGAAGATCAGTTCGGCTCTTCGAGGGTGCTGGTATGGCCTGAAGTCTTCTCCCGAGTCCAGGAATTGCTCAAGCCGGATCTGATCGTCATCGTGCAGGGCCGCGTGGAGGCCGATGATACCCAGACTACGCTGGTCGCCGAGGAGGTATTTCCGATCAGTGAAGTGGAGCAGCGGCTGGCGCGATCGATCCTCGTCTGTATCGAAGGTGCCCTGGCTGACCCTTCCACGGTCGATGCCCTGTTCGATGTCGTCGATCGCCACCGGGGCGAGTCGGAGCTTCTTCTTGAGATTCGTCGCCCCTCAGGCTCCGCCGTTCGTGTCCGCCCGAGCCCGTTGGTGAAAGTGCGCATCTGCGATGAACTCGTCGATCAAATTCAATCGGTCTCGCCCGCCGTTCGTGTGGAACTTCGAGGGCGACCTCTCTCCCGAAGCGCTCCTGCTTAAGTGTTGATTATCGGGTGGAACGGTCAGGTCGTTCTTCTCCGGCATGAACCGTTTGTAACTTGAGCCGATAGGTTCTGGAAATGTTGTATTCGAGAAGTTCGTAAGGATGAACGGAGTCGGTGAAGGAATGCGAACACGCAGGCTCGAAGAGCCGTCAGGAAACAGCCCCGACCGTGAGGTCGGGGTTGTCGAGTCGGGAACGGGAGCAGGCTCGAAGAGCCGCCACGAACGGAGATTTGATCATGTCCGGAAAGCACATCTCAATCCTCATCCACTTCGTCTGGAGTACCTCCGGTCGCGAGCCTCTCATTGATATTCAGTGGTGCGATCGTCTCTACGCGTACCTCGGTGGTGTTTTTCGCGAGAAGAAAGCGAAGTTGATCATCGCGGGCGGCATAGCGGACCATGTCCACTTGTATTCATCGTTACCCTCCACCGTGACCATCGCGGAGATGGTGAATGCTCTCAAATCCAATTCCTCGCGCTGGATACACGACACATTTCCACAACAACGCGCCTTCGCGTGGCAAAAGGGATACGGCGCATTCAGCGTCAGCAAGTCGGCCGAAGCAAGGGTGATCGAATACATCAGAGACCAACGCGAACACCATCGAGCGAAATCATTTCAAGAGGAGTTTCTGGATTTCCTGAACAAGCAGGGAATCGAATATGACGAAAGATACATTTGGGAATAAAAAGCCCTTCCCGGTTTGTGTCGGCTCTTCGAGCCCGGGGATGGGGGTGCCGAGGTCGCCCCGCCCTGACGGACGGGGCTATTGTCCTACGGCTCTTCGAGCCTGGGGATGGGGGAGCCGAGGCCGCCCCGCCCTGACGGACGGGGCTATTGTCTTTCGGCTCTTCGAGCCTGGGGATGGGGGGTGCCGAGGTCGCCCCGCCCTGACGGACGGGGCTTCCATGAGAAGGCCTCTTGTCAAGCCCGACGTGGCGGGCCGCCTTGCTACTTCAACCGACGATCCAACCTCTCACATCCAAACGCCGTCGTACGTTGAGCCGGGTGCTCCGGTGGATTCCAGACTCAACGGTCC
>JACQTD010000221.1 GCA_016210985.1 Acidobacteriota bacterium | reverse complement strand
CGCTGACGACTTCCAGATTCCCGGGACCCAATTCCGCCTCAACGACGGCGCGCACGCGGATCGAACCGCGCGAAAGGCGTTCCTTCAAAGCCAGACCTTGGCGGCGCGAGAGGACAAACGCGAAGGACTTCCGTTCTTCCCGATTGTTGGCGGTATCCAGCCAATGGACTTGATCGGGGAAGGACTGACGGCTGGGGGGCGACCACCAGGATACGATCCCTGCCGCCCCGCGGCGGCCCACAGCCTCAGCTTGCACCGCCGAAGGCGTGCTGGAAGTAAACACCAGTTTGCCCCGCACGTCTTTACCCTCGAAATCCGTCGGAGACGTCCCGATACCCACATCGACCAGCTCGGCTTCAACATTGGCGGAGACGCTCCAGGTAGCCAGGTGAGTACTGGTTTCCTGGAAGTCGGCCAGCTTTTGCAGGGGATCGCTCAACCAGAGTTCCGCGCGTTTGGGGTTCCAGCCATATCGGCTTTGGAGGTTGAAGTTTCGGATCTTGCCGTCCACCGGGAACGTCTCGATGTGCGCGTCGTGCAACCCATACTTGCCCGCGGTCTCCAAGATGTAGGTAGCGGCCTCGTGGAATCCCGGCGTGGCATCCTCCCGATAGTACCGGCTCAGTTCGATGACATGGGCCTTCGCTCGCTCTCCGGATACCTGGTCGACGACCTGATCGGGGATCTCCCACAAGCCGCCGGTGCCGGCGAGAGGTTGGATCGACGAAGCGGAAAAACCCGTTAGTCCAAGCGCCAGGCACGAGAGCGTCACACTCGCGGCCGCGGCATGTTTCCACCACGAGCTACTTTCGAAATTCATGGGCGCGTTTAAGCTCCAACCAGCCTTGCTTCTCGAAAATGGTCATGAGTCGAATGAGTTGTCCCGCGTCGATTCGACTGTGGGCGAGGTCAAGCCCCTCCCAGGTCCCAATCTGATCCAGGCCCTCGGAGAAGTTGAATCGTTCCACAGAAACCGCATCGCGGATGAAAAGGAGATCACGCTTCCCGTCAATGAAGTTCAGAAACTCCGGAATGCGCATGTAGGCCTGATAGAGTCGCTGCCGATAGCCGGCCAGCCAGGTTCGATCTTCGTCGCTTGTCCGTGCCGGGTCCATGGAACGTTCCCAATTGTGATGCATGAATTCCTTACGCAAGACGGGGACAAGTGTGGCCGCGACACGTTCGTCGTCCGTCAATGCCAATTCGGGCACACGCGCGTCTCCGGTGAGGCTTGTCCAGTACTGCTCCAGCTGTGCCTGTTGCTCCTGTGCCAACTTCGCCATCTCGGAGGCAAGGCCGGTTACCAACTGATCTTGCGGCGGCTCCCGATTCAGGCGGAGCGTCGAGGCTACGGCACCCTGCTCGCGCAGGGCCGTGTGGCGAATCCAGCGGGAGACCAGGCGCAGGACCTCGACGCGCTCCTCGCGGGGGGCACTGTAAAGCATCCGCTCCCCCTGGCGCTGGACTTCGAACATTCGGATCTTGCCTCTCGCGGCTACCTCCCGGGCCAGTTGCGCGGTTTCAGACCCTCCGGCACTGGCCAGAAAGTAAGCCGAACTCGCCGCCGCCAGGCCTACGCGCTTCAGCTCCGTCGGATCACACTTATCGGGCGTGTCCAGGTTGGTGTGATGAAAGTCATCGGGCGCGAAATTGAGCATCAAGGCGGGAATCTTCAGGACGCCGTCATTCAGGAGGTAGTGATCGCTCGAAGGCGAGAAGGGCTGTATCCGGAAATTTAGAAAATTTCGGGACCCGGTCGGCTCGTGGATCGGCATCGAATCGACCCAGCGCAACATGTGCTCCACCACGTCAGGCATGAAGCTGGGAAGCGAATCCGGCGTGCGACTGAGCCGCAGCATGGAGTGCGTGGTTGCGGCATTCTCCCCAACCATGTCCAGGTTTAAGGCGCCGACGATCCGCTCCCGAGACTCAGGGTGATGGGTGACATAACCTAGGGTGCCTGGCCCTTCAGATACCCAGAGGAAGAGTATCGAGCGGCGAGGAGCAGGCAAACCGCCGTCGCGTATGGCCTGATTCAATCCACGGGCGATTTCGAGTAGCAAAGCGGCTCCGCTCGCGTTGTCATTGGCACTTGGCCGGACGTGATCGATGTGTGCAACAAACAGGAATTCGCCGGCCGTGTCATCTGTCCCCGCGATCCGTGCCACCGGCGTCGCGAGGGGCACATCCGAGAAGGTCGCATCCACTTGGGCGCGTACGCGAACGGGGCCGGCCTTCAGCGATTCACGCAACTCATGGCCAGCCTTTCGCGAAATAGAGAAGGCGAAGGACGGTTCGAAACCGTCAACCGTGCGCGGGTTGAGCACCTGCCAACCGACCAGATCTGGATACGGATCGTCTTTACCTGGTGAATACGAGTCGTTGAGACCCCAGGTGATGCTGCCCGCGGCGCCGTACTTCTTTACAGCCCATAGCTGAACGCTTTGCGGGGCGCCGGTCGCCAGAACCACCTTTCCACGCAGGTCCAGGTCGCGGTAATCCTCTTCCCGCGTCCCCACTCCCACATCCACCAATTCTGCCTCGACATTCCCGCTACGGCTGTAACGTGCCAGCTGAATCGGCTGAACTGAATAATCGGCGATTTTCTGCTTTCCGGGCGAGACCACCCACAATTCCGCCTTGCGCACGTTCCAACCGACCGGCGGCCAGTACGGCGAAGGACGCAACTGGAACGCCATGCGTCCCTGATCCGCGCCATACTCCTCCACACGAACCTCTACACCGGCGTTTCGTAGCTCAGCTTCTACGAATCGAACCGCCTGAAGGTATCCGGACGATGACGTCGTTCGATCCCATTGCACAAGCTGCGTGATAAAACGAAGGGCATTCTCCCCGGAGAGGTTTATGAGCAGAGCCTTTTCGACCGGTTCGCTGATCAGAAAAGTTCGTGAAGCCGAGAAGATCGGGGTTGTTGCGGTCCCGATGGCGCATGCAGCAAGAAAGACCAGGCAAAATCGCATCACATTTTTCATGAAGCTTCTCCGGAGGAGAATCATGGAATACCCTGCGTCCTGAGTACCCGTGTGAAGTGCCCGCCCAGAATCCCGGACACTTCCGTCCGGCTCCACCCCTCCTTGCGAAGGGCAGTCACGACATCGGAGAGCGATACGGTCTCGTCCGCCGGGGCGTAGGAGGGCGCAAGCAGAATCTGTCCCTGCGGGAGGTCGCGACGCAGTTCCTTGAGACGAGTCAATAGGGCGTGTAGTAGCGGGCCGTTGGAGGGCCGTCCGTTCCCGCTCTGGGCATGGAACTCGATCGCGACAACCGCGTTGGACTCGAGGAGCTTCGCGCTTCGGCGCGGCTCGAACGGCGCGTCCACGGGCCAGAGTACGATCGGTTCCTGCATACGCAGCGCCTCCAAGGCGCGGGGGTCGCGAACCAGCAACTTGAAGCCCGCGCGTTTCGCTTCATCTACTCGTTCCTGTGACGTGCCCCGCTTTACCTGAACCATCCGTGCCCCCAGGTCCCACCAAAGCGACAGTTCATCAGGGGGCGGGGCATCCACCACGAGCAAGGCTCCCGGAGGGCTGCCCGCGGTGACTTGCGTCACATCCCGGACAAGAGCCCACCCGCTTGCGGTGAGGTCGCTGCGGAGGCGGGCGACTTCCGACAACCGGGCGCGAGGCAGGGTCACCAACAACAACTCCGGAAGCCGCCGTTCGTCCAGTGTCTTATCCACGCTCGGTGCGAGTGCGGGAATACGCCCAACGTCGTGAAGGGCAGCCGTGGCCAGTACCGAGGAGCGCAGCCAATAATCCTCCACGTCGGTTACGCGGTAGGGCAGCACTCGGGTGTTCGCCAGCCGGCCCGTCGCATGCAGGACGAAATCGCCGATATGCTGTACCGCCTCCCGCTGGATCAGGAAAGCGGCGTCATGCGCGGTATGGTTGTAAGCATGTGGCCCGGTAGCATGGGTAAATATCGCGGGAATACCGCGGTCCTGAAATCCGAACGCGCCGATGGCGCCTGGACGTATCTGGCCTCGAAGGGAGTCGGGGAGTCCCGTCAGAAGGAAGTTGTAGAATCGTGGGAAAAAGACCGCACCGTAGGCGTGGAACGAGCCGTCGCTGATCCCCGCGTTGTCGAGCCAGAATGCGGCCACCATTCGGCCTGACGTATCGGGAGATTGGTCCAGGTAGTACTGGTGACCGGAAAAACCCTGTTCTTCCGCAGCCCAGGCGGCAAAGACGATCGACCGCTCCGGGCGACCCTGGCTTTGAACCACCGTCCTGGCCAACTCCAGCGTTATAGCCACGCCTGAGGCATCGTCTTCGGCGCCCGGGAAAAGGGTTCCGTCCGGGTCCACCCCTCCCGTGTCGTAATGCCCGCCGATCACGATCGTTTCTTTGGCGAGGTCGCCCGAACCGGGCACGCCGCCTATGACATTCCAGGCCACCGTTTCTTCCACGACCTCGACATCGGCCCTCAGGCTCACGCGTTTCCGCGTGGCCCGCGAATTCGGTTTCCCGCTGCTATTGATCTGCTTTTTCAGTAACGCCGCGGTGGATCCGC
Organism: Acidobacteriota bacterium; assembly: GCA_016210985.1. GTDB lineage: Bacteria > Acidobacteriota > Blastocatellia > HR10 > JACQTD01 > JACQTD01. The sequence continues at coordinate 22,771 of JACQTD010000221.1, read as the reverse complement.
TTCCTTCGAGGATCAGGTCCGCGATCGGAGCGTCTATCTTGGCCACGATCAGATTGGGGGTCCACCGCTCTTTGTTGAATCCCCACACATGCATTTCCGGCAGCTGCCGGCCCTTATCCGGATCCGGAAAGAACAGGAGCCCGCGAGCGCCGCGCTTTGCCGCTTCCCGAGCCTTGGCATAGAGGACACGCCGGTCCACTGGCCAGTCCGCCGGACGGCCGGGTGCGCCCTCCATACATAGGACTACCTTCCCGGTCACATCGACGCCGGCATAGTCGTCGTAGCCTCTTTCGGGAACGGATAGGCCATAGCCGGCGAAGACGACATCGCCTTCGAAGGCCCCGGGCCCGGAGAGATTGAGAATATAGAACTCGCTGCCGTAGGCCAGCTTTCGCGTCCCAGCCTCATCCACGATGGAGAGTCCACATGGACCGGTGAATTGATGGGACGGGTAGGTGTAGCGTTGCAGGTAGGAACCATCGTCCCCCAGTGGCGTTAGGCCGGCCTTCCGGAATTGGTCGGCGAGGTAACGAGCGGCTTTTTCTCCGCCCGGCGTGCCGGAGCGGCGTCCTTCCATATCGCGTCCGGCGAGCACGCGCACGTATTGCAGGATGGCTTCGGCATCAACACGCGCCGGCCACTCCGGAGTCAGCGCGCCAAATGCGCAGAGCATCAAGGGAAGCAGGGGGAGACTCTTGATCATCGATTCCTCCGGAACGGGATCGAGCCGGATGTTATCCGAAGCCGATTGAAATCCGGCTCACGGGACCGGCGGACGCCTGCTCGATTAATGAGCGGCGAGAAAAACCTGCAGCAACGCGCTCCGGTGAGCTGGTTCCACGGCTTCCAGTCCAGAGGACGCAAAAAGGATGCGGTAAGGTTCCCGGGAATAAAGGGCGCCGGAGGACCGGTCCGGTGGAATGTACTGAAGCAACTCGGTCGCGCCGGAAAGCGGCCGGAGCTGGTCGTAACGGCCCGCCTCCGGCGCCTTGGCGGCTTCGATCGAACCACCCGGGGAAGGGAGGATAAACTTCTCAGGTCCGTTGGTCTCCCCAGCCAACTCGGCTGCCAAGACGCGGGAGAGAAAGGGCTTTCCTGTCAAATCCTGGGCGATGTGTTGCCCGATGAGTACCAACGATCCACCCGGTTTCATGAATCCTTCGATCAGGCTGATGTCTCCATCGGTTAGCGTCTCACGATTCTCCTCGCCGGTAACCCAGATCAAAGTCTTGATCCCGTGGAGCCACTGAGGATCGATCCCGCAATCCCGCACCGATCGGTAATGATAGGGCTTCCTCAAGTCGGCGAGCGCATCCTCGTAGAGGGCTTCGAAGAATCCGCCGCCATCGTCGTCGATCAGCGCCAGGTCTGTCGATCCGGTTTCCACACGCACCAGCCGCTGCAAATAGGTTATGGAGTCGCCAGTCACCGTCAACTTCAGGCGCGCCGTGCCGCGGAAACCCGCAGACAGCCCCTTCACAGGGAATGTCAATCGCTTTCTTTCACCTGCCGGCCATTGGGTGAGCGTCTGAAGCGGAAGGTCCTTTGCCATCCGGGGGTGGATCCATTCGAGACGTACGACCATGTCCTTTCCTGCCGCGCCCTCGTTGACAAGCCCGATCCCGACGGCGCCTCCGGCCAGGCGCTCCACATCCTCACAGCCACCTTCGTACCGGATTCGCGGAAGCTTCCCATGCTTTAGCGCCGCGAAGCCATCCGCCAGACCCGAGCCGAAGTACGGGTCCCATCCCGGAGCGCCAAGGTCGTTCGCCGTCTCCTGCAGGATGGACTTGATCTCCCAAGGGAAGAGTTCCGGATTCTGCTCGAGCAGGAGCGCTGCCAGTCCGCTGACATGCGGGGTGGCCGTCGAAGTTCCTGCACCGGTCTGATGAACCACGTAACCTGTCCCACGGAACATGACCAACGGAAAATCCCCGACGCTGACCGGGGCCGCCACTTCAGGCTTTCTCAGTCCGGGCGGGTAAGGAAAGTCCGTGAAGGGCGGATAGACACCCCATACGGCAGGGCCCCGGCTGCTGAGGGGCAGGAAACGGTCATCCTCCAGGGTGCCGGCGACGCTGATCACGTCCGGAATGGACGCAGGCGGTGTGACCTGCGTGGGAACCGGCAAGGAGGGACGGCTATTGCCCGCGCCCGCGACCAGGGTGACTCCCGCGCCAATGGCGCCTTCCAGCGCATATCGCCAGGCGGCATGGATCGGCTTCTCGGAGGGCTGCCAATCGTAACTCAGGCTGACCACCTGGGCGCCGTTTTCGACGGCGTACTGGAAGGCCTCCCAGGCATCAAACTGGTAGAACTGCCAGGTCCATCGGAGTCCGAAGTTGACCGTCTGATCGTACATGCGCAGGACCATGATCTGCGATTCCGGCGCTACGCCGGTCACGACCCCGCCAGAACCATCTCCGCAGACGATGGCTCCGCAAATCGTGCCGTGGAAAAAGTCATCATTGATGTTGGGGTTCTCATTGGCAAAGTTGTAGCCGTAATAGTCATCCACGTACCCATTGCCGTCATCATCGATATTGTTGTTCGCTACCTCCTCCGGATTGGCCCACAGGCGGCCGCGGATGTCAGGATGCCGGTAGTTCATTCCACTATCCATAACCGCCACGACGACGCCTTTGCCGGTGACGCCCAATTCCTTCCATGCCCGTTCGGCGCCGATTCGCTTCAAATTCCATGGAATCTTGACCCCGGGCTTAAGGAAGGGGCGAACCGACCCGGAAGTGACAGGTTGGGGAAACACCCGTGACTTGGGCCCGCTGTGGATGAGTATGGACTCCGGCTTTTCCGTTCGCAGATAGAGTCGAGCAACGCGGGGCGACCGGGCCAGCTCCGCGATGACCCCCGGCGTGGCTTTGGCCTGCAACGCGTTGACGATCCAGAAAGACTTGCCGGTTTGGTAGGCAAGGCCGAGCCCCGGTTGGAAGGTTTCCGCCAGAAGCGCCCCCTGCTCCTCCCGGGCCAGTTGTTTCAAGCTGCTGATGGCATGGGCACGCAATTCGGCTTTGGGATGACGCCGGGCGTATTCCTTCATCTCCAACAGACTGTTCTGTCGTGACATGAGGATGAAAATGGGGATGCCGTCGGCGGCATTGGTTTTCTTCACCGCTGCTGCCAGTTCGGCGTCGATCCGCGAGGAGAGATCGGCAGCAGGCGGCCCTTGCCCGAAGCTGACACTCGAGACCAGGCAAAGCACGGCCGCGAGGAAAAGTCTACTTGCGCTCGAAGACGATCTCGCCATTTATCATCACCTTTTCAACCCGTGATCGAACATCCAGCGGGTGTCCGCTGAAGATCACGATATCCGCGTCCTTCCCCGGTTCCAGCGATCCGACTCTGCTGTCGACACCCAGGATCCTGGCCGGATTCACGGTGATGGCGCGTAGGGCGTCTTCCTCGCTCAATCCCCATCGCACGGCATAGGCGGCATAGATCGGAAGCGCGGCGACGCCGTAAGGGCTGCCCTCACCCGCGGAGATTGCCACCGGCACTTTGGCTGCCGCCAGCCTGGCGACGGTCGAAGGGTCGTAAGTTTCCTTTTCCCATCGATACCACATACTCTTGACCGGGCTGAACACAACCGGCACGCCGGCCTTCCGTATTTCTTCAAGGATCCGGGCGGATTCGTTGGCATAGACCAGCACCAGAGGGAAATGGAATTCTCTTGAAAGGGTCAGGGCGTTTCGCAGGTCTCCCGCGCGGAAGGCCTGAGTCCAACCGGCCACGTTCCCCTGCATCAACTCGATCATAGGACGATTCCGCATCTCTTCGAGGACACCCTTGTCCTTCTCCTTCCTGGCAAACTCGGCCGCTTCCCGGAAGGTCTTCCGTAGAATCGCCATTTCCCCCATGCGGGTTCGCGGGGCATCCGCTTCGCGCTTAGGCTCTTCGCCCAAAGAGAGCTTGAGACCGGCAAAGCCGCGCAGCAGAACCGTAGTGAGAGGCTTTCCCCAAAGCGTCTTGATGACCGCGCCTTGTCCTCCGACAAGGTTTTTACCACCGGGAAAGACCCCCACCGTGGTGATGCCGGCCTCGCAAGCCCTCAGCAACTCTGAGGAATGCGTGTAGATGGCATCCACCACGCGCATCTCGGGAGTGACCACTTGTACCGATTCATCGGTATCCGCACCGATGAAATCGCCCGTGATTCCGACATGGGTGTGGCAATCGATCAGCCCCGGAAGCACGAATTTTCCTCTCGCATCGATCACGGTCGCTCCGGCGGGCGCGGACACGTTGGAGCCGATCTGCTCGATGGTGGATTGCCGGATCACGATCGCGCCGGATTCCATCACCGGCCCGGCCATGCTGAAAATCTTGCCGCCGGTAATGGCCACGACCGGGACTTGGGGACGTCCGATGCTAGCCGCTACGGCGCCGATACAGATCATGGCGACAAGCGGCGCCTGGAAGCTCCGGATCATCGCGTCGTCTCCTTCTGCTGTGGTGTGGGATAGACATTGCGGCCCTCGATCCAGACGCTGTCGATTCTGGAGCGGATGTCAAGCGGCGGGCCGTCGAGAATCACCAGGTCAGCATCCTTGCCCGGCTCGAGGCTGCCTACACGGTCGGCAGCGCCGATAATCTCCGCGGCTGTACTCGTGATCGCCTTGAGCGCGTCCTCGGGAAGCATCCCGAGGTGCACCGCCATCGCAGCCTGCAGTCGAAGATCGCCGTCGGCGACGTTGTCGCTCATCAAGGCCACCTTGATTCCCTCCCGGGCCAGCCCTCCGGCCACGTCCATCGCTCGCAAGGACGGACGGCCCTCCTCCCACCCGGTAAGCACCGGGCCGATGACCACAGGCACGCCGGAGCGCTTCAGGGCGCTTGCAACCTGCAGTCCCTCATAGACGTGACCCAGGCTGCCCCGGATGTGGAACTGGTTCATCAAATCGAGGGCGAAGTAAATCTCGTCAGCCTGGGCGCAGTGAATGTGAACACCGATCTCGCCCCGCAGGACCCGGGCCAGCGCTTCCAGTTTCGGGTCGATTTTTCCCGACGGGGGGCCCTCTTTAATCCAGTTTTCTGCTTTCAGAAAGGCCTCCCGAATAAGAATGGCCATGCCCATCCGCGTTTTTGGCGAACGGTCTTTCCTTCCGAAAGCGCTCTTGGGGTTGATGCCCAAGGCAATCTTGAGCACGTCAGTTCCAGGGAGAATGCGGGATACCAGGTCGGGCCCCGTGCTCTTGAGTGCCACACCGATTCCCCCGATCACATCCGAGCTTCCGGGAAGCACGACCAGCGTCGTGACACCCGCTCGGACCGCCGCTTCGAAGAGCTGGCCGTCCAACTGGATGCCATCCCGCACATTCATTTCAGGAGAGATGGGATCCGAGGTCTCCGACAGCTCCAAAGTCGCGGGGGTTAACGGAGGATTGTGAACTCCGGCGTGCGTATGCGCGTCGACCATTCCGGGCATCAGAAATTTGCCTTTCAGGTCGATGATTCGGAACCCCGAAGGCGGGATCAACCCTTGGCCCAGTCGGAGAACTCTTCCGCCTTCGATCAGAAGGGTTCCATTCTCGATCGTCCGACCGCGACCATCGAGTACGGTCGCACGCGTGAAGGCGAGGCGGGCAACCTCCTGGGCCCGGGGGCCCACTGCCGCCTCAAGGATCCCGCACGCCAATCCAACCAGGAGGATAGGCGCGCGGAATCGTCTCAGTACCTGCACAGCATGCCGAACCATCGGCCGGTCCGGAATCAGAAGAGGAGTTTCAGTCCGAACTGGATCTCCCTCGGATTGTTCGCCGTCGTCGTTGAGAATCCGAACACCGAAGGCGGTGTGGTCAGGCTTACGTTGGTGGGCACGCCAAAGTTAGCGTGGTTGAAAAGGTTGAAGAATTCAGCCCGGAATTGCAGGTTGCAGCTCTCTGTAAGTCGCGTGTTCTTGAGCAGCGCGAAGTCGAAGTTCATGAATCCGGGACCGCGAAGCGTGTTGCGACCGAGGTTCCCGAACTGACCCGGAGGCGGCGACAAGAAGGCGTTCCGGTTGAGCATGTTATTAGGACCCTGGCGATCTCCGAGATAGATCGGCTGGCCTGTGTAATTCGGCCGCTGCGGGCTTATGCTGCTGGCGGCGATAAGCCCCGTGCCCGCATTGTCGACGCCGAGGAAAATCGTGTAAGGAAGGCCGGTGCGCACACTTGTGATCCCGGAGAGGCTCCAGCCGTTGGCAAAAAACCTGGCAGGCCCGATGAGTATGGGGATCGGGAGGTCGTAGAGATAGTTGACGATGAAATTGTGGCGGATGTCAAAGCCTGAGTTGGCTCGCTCGGCGCGCAGGTTGTTCGGATTGCTGGCGATGGAAGGCGCGCTGGCATAAAAGTTGTAACCGGAAGAATCGTCGATGCTATGGCCGTAAGTGTAGCTCGCCTGTACGTTGAGACCTCGGCTGAAGCGGTGATTGTAGCTCAGCTGCAGGCTGTGATAGACCGACTGCGCGGAGTTTTCGGACACCACAAGTTGGCTGTAGAGCGGATTGATGGGCTGACCCGTAGCTGGATTCCTGGTGTTTACCTGGCGCAGGCGGTACAGCTTGATGCCACGACTGCCGATGTAGGCCATGGTGACGGAAGCGTTGGCGTAAACCTCACGCTCCAGGGTCAGGTTCCACTGATAGACATAAGGATTGCGATTGTGCTGCGGCACGAGGCGCACCGCTGACCGGATCGCCCTGGCCGGATTCAGCAGCGATTCGTCCACCGGGTAGCGTGCATCGGCTCCCGTAATTAACGGTGTGAACCGGAAAGGCGGATTGGTGGTCAAGTCCATCGATCCCCAAAACCCGGGACCGACGTCATAGAATACTCCGAAGCCACCGCGCAGCACCGTCTTTTGATTGCCCCGAATGTCCCATGACCAGCCCACCCGCGGTGCGAAATTGTTGTGGTCGCCTTCATGCGCCAGCCCCGGGACCGCCACCGCGGCGGCAAAATCGTTCTCCGGCGACAGGTTGGCAATGCGGCCGTTGACCTCCGTGATCACGCGGTTCAATTCGTATCGCAGTCCAAGGTTGAGCGTGAGGTTGGGCCTGATCCTGAAGTCGTCTTGCGCGTAAATCCCGATGCTCGTGTAGCGTGGACCGTTTTCCAGGATCCCGCGCACCGCGGAGAACTGCGTCGGATTGTTCTGAAGGAAAGCGGTGACGCTTGGGAACGTGTAGCTTCCGTAGTAGGTCTGATTGTTGCTCTGATTCACGTGCGTACGCCGAATATCCACTCCGGTCTTGATCAGGTGCCGGTTGTGGGTGATGGTGAGGTTATCGGTCCATTGAAATACGTTCGTGGCCTGCCTTACGGGGCCCAGACCGCCGAAGAAGAAGGAAGTGCCGGAGACGGAGAATCGAGGATTGGCCGGGCGACCGACCGCGTCCCGTTGAAGGATGTCGCTGTCGGCGTTCTCGGCGCCAAAAAAATTGCGTTGCCGGTTCCAGCCGAAACGGAATTCATTAACGACGTGCGGGGAGAATACATGGTTCTCCGTCAGCGTCCCGCTCATGTTGCGGTAATCATTCACCTGGAGGAGGTTGCCTGGATAGAGGCTGCCGAACTCGGTGCGCGGGCCCCAGCTCACGGTCTGACGATAATAGATGACATCGCTGCTGCTGATCTTATGGTCGACGCGGAACTGCAGGTCGTTCTCGCGGCGCCGGTCGGTGGTTACGAAGTTGAGCTCCGCGAATCCGGTGGGAACACCCTGGGCGTTCAGCAGGTCCCTTCCTGTGGGCTCGCCAAGGAACCGGAGCAAGGGCTGGATTGCAGGAACCGCGGTCTGTCTCGCCGCCAGCGAGACCGTCTGACCCGTGAAAAAGCCGCTGCGATTCTCGCGGGAAAACTCGGCCAGCGCGAAGAAAAATGTCCTGTTCTTCACGATCGGCCCGCCCAGGCTCCCGCCGAAATCATTGAAGCGCAGCGGCACCTTCCTGACCCTGTTAGCGTTGGCGAAGTAGTTGTTGGCGTTCAGGGCGTCATTGCGAAGAAATTCGAAGGCGGATCCGTGGAAACCGTTGGTTCCAGACTTGGTGACCACGGTAGCCACTGACCCGCTGGTGCGGCCGTACTCGGCCGAAAAAGTGCTGGTCATGATGCGGTATTCCTGGATCCCGTCGATCGATGCAAACGGGGTGGCAGTCCCCAGTGCCCCCGAGCCCGCCACATTCCAGAAGGGATTGTTGACGTCGGTGCCGTCGACGAGAAACGTGTTGGTCGTGCTGCGCTGGCCGTTGACCGAGTACTGCCCGATACCACCCTGCCCCTCCGTCGTCACGCCCGGGGAGAGCAGTCCCAGCCGGGAGAAGTCGCGTCCAATAAGTGGAAGATCCGTCACCGTGCGGGTGCTCAGTACCAGGCTGAGTTGGGAGGAGGTAGGGTTGGTCAGCGGCGGTTGAGCCTCCACCGTGACGACTTCTCTAACCTCGCCGACTTCCAGCCCGATATCGACGCGCGTCGTCTCGCCCGCCATGATCCGAAAGCCGGTCTCGGTGCCGGTCTTGAAGCCCGTGAGCGAAGCCGTGACGGAGTACTCACCCGTGTTGAGGTTGACGAAAACGTAAAAGCCGGCCGCGTCTGACATTTGAACCGACTGGATGCCGGTGGCCAGATTCTTCAACGTAAGTGTGACTCCCGGCAGCACTGCACCCGCCTGATCGCGGACGACGCCTTCGACCCTTCCAAAAGTCGTTTGGGCTTGTGAAATGCTCGTGGAAAGGAGGAACCCCACGCTGACCAATAATGATGCACATACACGTTTCATCATAAACCTCCCATACCGAAAGTGGGTTCAGGCTTCAAGAACGGTTTTGGGCACACGACGCTGCCGCCTTCAAAATCGTGTGCCGACTGACACCGATCCAGACAATCCATTCCGCGGGCGAGATCATTCGCTGCTGCGTAACTTGCATGCTACTCACCCACATATTCAACGTCAACAACTTTTTATCGTGATTCCATTCATGCCATGCCAGGGCTGGGCGAAATGTAGAAACTCCAGAACCAGCCTGCGGGATCTCCCCCTGGATGGAGCTTCCAGTTGGGGAATGGGTACGCGAAATCGACCATCGGGTGATCTATTTGGGGTAAATGCCCCAGAAATAGTTGAGTCTAGAGCCTGCGGAAGCTGGCGCGACCCTTGTGTGGGGACTGTAAGTTATTGTTTTAATTGACGATTAACCTGAGCCGTTACAGCGTCAGGTAGGGCTGCACGATCCGACACTTTTGGAATGCACTTTGCACTAATCTGGATTTCGATGTGCTGCCTGCACCCTTTCGGCATCGGGGTGGTCAGCGCATTTGAATCTCAGGTTGATTCGAATTTCGATTCTGATTCCTGATTGGAGGAAGAACAATGTTCAGACTAAAACTGGCAGCGACGATTGGGTCCTTAATACTCCTCCTGGCAACTCAGGCTATGAGGTTCGACAGGGTCGAAGCGCAGCAGATTAGTGATCGACTCGAGCCGGCGGCGGCCTTATTAGCCAGTGTCAGACATGGCCCGCAGTGGGGTAGAGCTGAAGGCACGGTTGTGTCCTCGACGGCTGGCGAGTCCGATCTGGCCGCGGTGGACCTCGATCTGCAGTCCGTGGGCGAATCCGACCGTCCTTTTATGCGCTACTTCACGCTCACTCATCTTCAGCGTGCCGGGGCTCAGGAACCGGAGCTGCGGTCCTATCGAGCCGCGCTCTCGAAGCTTGTGAACAGTCTTTCCTGGCAGAATGAGATCACAATACCGAAAACCATCGACGCGGCCGGTACGATCCTGAGAATCGATCTGCGCAACTATGACTGGAACCCGGGCCTCTGGGATCGGGTGCAGAAGTATTATCCCTATGGGGTGAAATCGGCGAGCCGCACGTATGAATCGATCAGTACCGGAGCGCAGTGCGAGCTGCCCATTCTGCGGGCCGACTGGTTCATTGCCCGCGCCGCGCTTCCACCGCTGTACCACGAGATCCTCCGGATTCCAAAGACCGACGGAGAATTGGAAGCCAAATTGGGAGTGAACGTGGCGCACGACTTGATGTCCACACCTGGCAAGGATGTTTGGAGGGCTGGGTTCACCGAATCCGGTATATCGAGCAATAACCGGATTGTCGAGCGGCACCGCGCGCCCTATGGCGCCTACTGGAGGGCCCATTCGTTCTCTTCCAGCCTGTATGATCAGGACATCACGCTCCACCCGATGAATTTCAAGCGCGCCGGCGGGGAGATCATCTTCAGCCTGCCGAACGGCCTGCAGGGTTACATGATCACCAATGCAGAGGGGGAGCGACTCGATCAAGGTCAAACCGACGTCGTCCTGGTTAAGGGTCCGGCGCCCGACCCCGCCATATACAACGGTTTGAGTTGCATGTCCTGCCATACCGAGGGCATGAGGCCGTTCAAAGACGATGTGCGGTTTGCGATCGAGAATTCAAACCGGCCCGACCGCAATCAAGTCTTGGCGCTTTACGTAACTCAGAGTGAAATGGGTCGATGGGTGGCGGAGGATACGGAGAGGTACAGGGTCGCCGTCGAAAAAACGGGCAATGTGAGCGGGCCCGGAGATCTCATCAGTCAATTGGCTGAGAAATACGATGAGCCGCTGAAGGCCGACCGCGCAGCCGCCGAACTCGGCATGCCGCGGGCCGACCTCACCCGGGCTGTTCAGGGAGATCAACGACTGCAGGCCGCCGGGTTGAACGCTTTGTTGATGGAGGAAGTCAAAGACGCCGACGGTCGGATCAAACAGCTAGTGGGAACCGTTAAGCGGGGTGTCTGGGAAACACAGTTCGGTTCGGTGACGAAGGTTCTGGGTCTGGGTGAGCACCTGAAACCTGAGCTCACGAGGCTTCGTCCCGCCATTCCAACTTCCACCGGGCCTGTTGCCGTCACTTCGCCAGCGAGGCAGCCGAACCCGAAGGTGGATGCGCTGTTGGGCCAGGGATACTTTGTCCGGATACCAACCGGAGAGTTCCAGATGGGTTCAGCCGAATTCGACGTAGACGAACGGCCGGTTCACCGCGTGAAGCTCACATGGCCGTTTGAGATCGGGCGGTATGAGATCACCCAGGCCGTGTGGGAGACGGTTATGGGCAAGAACCCAAGCTATAACCGAGGGCCCCAGCTCCCGGTGGAAAACGTATCGTGGTACGAAGTGCAGCAGTTCATTCGCGCGATGAACGAAACCGACAGTCGCTATACCTACCGGCTTCCTACCGAAGCGGAATGGGAGTATGCCAGGCGGGCCGGAACCGGAGTGGATTACGCGGGTCCTCTCGATGAATTCGCGTGGTACGCGGACAACTCAGGCGATGACCGGCTGGATGCCGATGAGATCTGGCGATCAGACTCCGCTTCGTATGGCGAGGCCATCCGTACGAACAAGTGTAGAACACATCCCGTGGGGCAGAAGCAACCGAATCTCTGGGGTCTGTACGACATGGCCGGAAACGTGTGGGAGTGGTGTCAGGATTGGTATGATGTGGACTACTACGGAAGAAGCTCGGCGACCGATCCTCAGGGTCCTCCGTCCGGCTCCCATCGCGTCGTTCGAGGTGGCAGCTGGTCCATTTTTGGCCGAGATTGCCGATCGACGGTCCGCAATGGCGGTTCGCCAAGCAGGCGAAACATCAATATTGGATTTCGTCTCGCGAGAACGCCTCGCTGATCATTGGACGCCTTGCGCCTGCCACCGGATTCGATGGCAGCGACACTTCGCGATTCATACAGTTTGCCGTTCGGAGGAGAGGATCAAGCACTCCCTCCGAGCGGCCCGCGGGCGGCCTCATTCGGCGCGGAGCGTCGAAAGCGGTTTCTCATGCAGCACGTCGAGGCTGAAAATGACGCCGATGGCGGCGACCAGGATGGCGGTGATGACGACTCCTCCGATTTGCTCCTGCGGAACGATACGCCAGGGTATATCGAGAACATAGCGGCTCACGGCCCAGGTCAAGGCCAGCGCGCCGAGAGACCCCACCAGTCCCGCCAGCGCGCCAAGTACGCCGTACTCGAACAGCAGCATCTTCGCCATCGCCCGCGCGCTCGCGCCGAGCGTCCTGAACACGGCCGCTTCATAAACGCGCTGGAACTTAGTCATCGCCACGGAGCCGATTAGAATCAGGGAGCCGCTGAAAAGGATCAGCCCCCCTACGACGGTGATGCCCAGCGTAAGTTTCGCCATCACCTCCTGAATCGCCTGAAGCGCCTCCCGAAGATCGATCACGGAAATATTGGGGAAGCGCTCCACCAGGCTATGCTGGAAACGGGCGCGCGCCGAATCCTCACCCGGCCCTTTCACTGGAGCGATGAAAGCATGCGGGACTTGATCGAGGACGCCGGTCCGAAACACAAACACGAACCCTCCGGTTCGTGCATCCCTCCAATCAACCTCACGGATGCTGGTTACCCGTGCGCGGATAATACGCCCGAGGATATCGAAACGGATGAAGTCGCCGGTGTCGATGTCGAACCGGTCGTGAATGCTGCGCTCCACCGATACTTCCGGTTCGGTGGACGGCCCTCTCCAGAACCGGCCGGCTACGATGCGTTCGTTTGGCTCCAGCCAGTCTCGGTAGGTGACGGTATACTCGCGCGCCAGCGAGCCGCGTGCCCGCACGTCCTCGTAACTCTCAAGATCGGTTTCGCGTCCCTCCACACCGGTGACCCGCGCGCGCAACACAGGAATCAGGCGCGCCTGACCCGCCTGGTTCGAGGGATCGGCGAGAAAAGCACGGACCGTCTCGGCCTGATCGGGTTGGATGTCGACAAGAAACATGTCGGGTCCCTGCTCCGATATCCCCACCGAGAACTCCCGAAGCAACGATGCCTGGAGCGAGCGAACGCCGATGATGAAGAAGGCGCCAAGCCCGACCGCGAGAAGGATGACCCGGGTCTGGCTCCCGGGCCTGGACAAGTGCAGGACGGCGTGGCGAAGCGGAAACGAACGCGATCGGGCAAGCGGCGCCGTGAGCCGGACCAGCAGTTGACCGGCCAGCTGGAGCAGTGACGCCAGCACGGCGAATCCTCCGCACACAAGGAGACCGACTTTCCAGGAATCGGCCTGCCAGGCCGCGAGCCCCACGATCCCCAGGACCACGATGACTCCCGTTGTTGCACTCAGTCCGCCACGGCGTTGAAGCACGGACTGGTCGTGCAGCAGCACGGAGGGTTTGGCCCCGCGGATCTGCAGAAGCGGGACGACGGAGAAGAGCAGCGACACCAGCACTCCGATTCCGATGCCCTGGACGGCCGCGCTCCAGGTTATGCCGTACGCCGCGCCGATGAGCTTCGAGGTCGATGGTCCGATCGCGAAGGGAATCGCGGCGACGATACCCCTCGCCATCAACACCCCCAACAGGCTGCCGGCTAAGCCGAGCGCGAGCACCTGAATGACGTAAGCCGCAAGGATCTGCCGATTGCGCGCGCCCAGGCACTTCAGCACGGCGATGCTCTTCAGTTTTCGCAGGATGAACACGCGGGTCACGCTGAACACCGCAACCCCGCCGAGCAGCACGATGATCAAGCCGACCAGGCTGAGATAATTCTCGGCCCGAGCGAAATCACGGCCGACCTCTTCGTCGCTTATCCGGTAACTGCGCGCGTTTATGTACTGGTCCTTGAAATCGCTTTGCAGCGCATCGATGAGCGGTCGAATCCTATCGTCCGGCACCCGGGCCAACAAAACACGGCGAGCCCGGCTGCCGAAACTCAACAGGCCGGTCGACGGCAGGTCGTCATAGTCGATGAGGACACGGGGCCCGAGGCTGAAACCGCCCATGCGCCTTCCCGGCTCGAGCCCGATCACCCCTCGGATGGTGAAATGGGCATTCCCGACCGTGATACGATCCCCGAGACCCAGGCCCAGCGCCAAGAGCACTTCGCGACGCACCAGGATGCCGTGCCCCGCCAACAACCCGTGGGAGTAAATCCGACCTCCATCGAGTTCAATCGTGCCGTAGAGGGGGAATCCGTGCTGAACGGCCTTCAGTTCCACCAATCGGGCGACGGGCCGAGTCCCTTCGGCCGGCCGAATCATCGTCAGTGTTTCGATGGTCTCGGTCATTTCAAGTGCTGCAGCCTCGGCCAGGCGTTTCCGGATGGTCTCCCGGGCTTCGGAACTGAATTCGCGATTCGAAGAGATGAGCACGTCGGCAGCGAGAAGCGATCTCGCCTCCCGCCCCAAGACGAGGCGGACGTTCTGGATCACCGATCGCAGGGCCACGATCGTGGCTACGCCGACCGCGATGCAGATGAAGAAGAAAATCAGCCGCTGCCAGGAGGCGCGCATCTCCCGAATGGCCAACTGGAGCACAAATCTCATTGACATGCCTCGTGATATTACGGCTGCGTACCGCTTCGCGGCAATTGAGTCCAACGATTGCGCGGCTCACACCTGGTCAGCCGGGCCACGAAGAGAGGGCATCCGTTGATTTCACGTCTGAAAAGGCGATTTCATCAGAGATCGCTTTCCTTTCGATCTCGAAAGCGCTCCATGACATAAGCGTCTGAAACTAAGGGGATGTCATCGGCCCCGCCCATCGCCACATTACTGGAACAAGGCTTGCGTAAGGCTATTCTCGGACAGGTCAGAATCGTGAGGATTAAACCGGTCCTCTTCTGTAGTGGTAGAGACGCGACGGGAATCCTGGGAATCCCCGGGATGAGGAGCACGTGGGGTGGAACTAAACCTGAACCAATGGAATAAGACGCGGGTGAAACGGAATTCCGACCATTCATCCCCGAAGGCGTCGTCCCGACACAAACCAAAGCCGAAGTGGAAGTTCATCGTGTGGACGGCGAGCTCCCTTCTGACGGTAGGATTTGTCACCTTACTTGGAGCGCAACTCATCTTCTCGGCGAATGCTGCCCGGCAGAGTTTGGGGCTTAACCTGTCGATCATCGATAGACTCGACGCACTCGAGCGGTGTATCCGCCTGATGGATAGCGGAATCGAGGCCATCGAGGAGCAAGGTAAGGTTGGATTGGACGATGCTCGATGGAACACGATCGGGTTACAGATTCGAGATGAGCTGAGCCACCTTCGGACGAGCAACACCTCACCGCACGGGATTGGTCGTGAGATAGATCAAGTGACGCTGCTGGTCGGGAGGATGAACGGGCTCCACACGCCCATTGCCAAGTCGCTGCCCGATTCGGCGTCAGCAAGAAAGCTGCGGATCGAGTTTCGTCGAGCGAGGGACGAGGCCATCAATGAAGTGAATGCGGCGATCGACACGGTTCGTGCCTCCACGTCTCGACAGATGACTGTGCTGTCGGACCGATGGCGGGACCTGAACATCCTGGTTCTGATGTGCTGCGTGCTCACCATTCTGTTGTACACCTATCAGCGATATATCATACGGCTCAGACGGGCTCAGGCGGCCCTAGCGGCCTCCGAGAAACGCTATCGCCTGCTTTTTGAGCGAAACCTGGCGGGGGTCTTCAGAAGCTCGATCGAGGGACACCTCCTCGACTGTAATGATGCCTTCGTCAAGCTCCTGGGCTTCGCTTCTCAAGAGGAGATGATGAGCTATCCAGCCCAAGACCTTTATTTCCATCCTTCTGATCGTGACCACCTCCTGGAGCGGCTCCAAACCCGTGGCGCATTGACCAATGCCGAGGTTTGTCTCCGCCGAAAGGATGGCGGTCCCGTCTGGGTGCTGGAGAGCGCGAGTCTCCTGAAGGACGTTGAGGAAGGCGCGGTGATCGAAGGCACGATTGTTGATGTTACCGACCGGAAAGATGAGCTCCGCCAATTGCAGAAGTTGGACGCCATCGGGAGGCTGGCTGGGGGAGTCGCCCACGATTTTAACAACCTGCTCACGGTGATCAACGGTTACGCGCAGATCCTCTTGAAGAAACTGGAGCAGAGCAATCCGGTTCGCAAGGTGATTGAGGAGATCTACGACACTGGACAGCGAGGTGCCCGGCTGACACGGCAATTGCTGGCGTTCAGCCGAAAACAAGTACTGCAAAAAAGGGTCATCGACTTGAATGCGCTGATCGGAAACCTCCAGAAGATGCTCCGTGCCCTCATCGGCGAGGACATCACCTTGTCTACCTCTCTCGATCCAGCGGCGGGACGGGTGAACGTGGATCCTGGACAGTTTGAGCAGGTTCTTATGAACCTTGCGATCAATGCCCGCGACGCGATGCCGAAGGGCGGGTGTCTGACGATCGAAACGAAAAGCGTGACGCTTGATGAGGTGTACACAAGGGTGCATCCGGAGGCATCGCGGGGCTTGCATGTGAAGCTCGTGGTAAGTGACGACGGAGTGGGGATGGACGCTGACACGCATGCCCAGATCTTCGAACCGTTTTTTACGACCAAGGACCCTGCCAATGGAACCGGGCTTGGCCTCTCGACGGTTTACGGCATCGTCAAGCAGAGCGGCGGTCACATCACAGTATCGAGCGAACTCGAGCGGGGGACCCGCTTCGAGATCTATCTCCCCGAAATCGTCGGGGCGGACGAAGTGCCCGTGTCGGAATCCCGCCAATCCGAAACCCAGGGTTCCGGGACAGTCCTGGTCGTAGAAGATGAAGAGCCGGTCCGGCGTATGACCTGTCAGATCTTGAAGATGAGTGGTTATCACGTCATCGAGGCCAGAGACGGAGAAGAGGCCATTCGCGTCTTCAACCAGTACGAGCAACCGATTGACATGCTATTGACCGATGTGGTGATGCCCAAACTCAACGGTTGTGAGCTTGCGAAGCTCGTGAAGCCCACGAGGCCGACGATGAAGGTGCTCTTAATGTCGGGCTACCCGGAGACCGCCGGCGTTCAGGAGGCCCTTGAATCCGAAGCCGTTGAGTTCCTCTCTAAACCCTTCACTCCGGACGCGCTCTCGGAGAGGATGCATGACCTTCTTCATGGCTGTCGGGTCTCATCCACAAGACCGGCGGCAATCTCCCCGTATTCTGTGAATGTTCATCCGCTGCGCCAGAGCGCCTAAGTTCCACTGCGCTTCCAGCTATATCGACTAACGCTTCAGGTGCTAGGCATCGTTCCCGAGCCAAAGCGGGGTCTCCGCCGTGGCGGATGGCCCCCCCGGGCTCCAAGGGAATAGTCCAACGCTCAACTCCTCCAAGGGGCAAGCCTATCCGTCACAACGCAGCCATCCCGAAGGACAAGTTGGTCGGTGGCCATAGCGGCAAGTTCCGCGTCGTGCGTAACCAGGACGATGGTCGTGCCCCGCGTCCGATTGATGCCGCGAAGCAAATCCAAAATGTGACGTCCGTTCGCGCTGTCGAGATTTCCCGTGGGTTCGTCGGCGAGGACGATCGGCGGATTGTTGGCCAGGGCCCGGGCCAGGGCCACACGCTGCTGTTCACCTCCGGAGAGCTGCGAAGGGTAGTGATGCCCGCGGCCGCTCAAGCCGACTTCTTCGAGCAGACTGTCCGCGCGGCGGCACGCGTCTGCCGTTCCGGCTATTTCCATGGGCACAGCTATGTTCTCATGAGCGGTGAGTGAGGGAATGAGATGAAAGAACTGGAAGACGAAACCCACCTTCTCGCCACGCAAACGCGCCAGCGCATCCTCGTCCAGGCGCGTGATATCGATGTCATCAATCAGCACCTCGCCTGAGGTTGGTGCGTCGAGGCCGGCGATCAGTCCGAGGAGCGTGGACTTGCCGCTGCCGGATGGGCCGACGATACTCAGAAACCGACTGCGCGGTATTTTCAACGTCAACGGGTGAAGGATGGTAAGCGGCTCGCCGCCGCTCATCACGGTCTTTGATACATTCCGCAGTTCAATCATGGCTGTCGGCTTGCCGGGTATCGGATGACGCCCGGTCCGAATTCCCGCAGGATCGGTTCCAGCACAACCCAGACATGGTCGGCAATCATGGTGGCTCCCTGGGCATTCGGGTGGATTCCGTCAGCCTGGTTCAGCGTTACTTCGCCGGCTACACCCTTAAGAAAAAAAGGTATCAGGGCCACGTTGTACTTTCGGGCCAGGGCAGGATAAACCTGCCGGAAGGCCGTGGTGTAAGCGGGTCCATAGTTGGGCGGGGCTTGCATCCCCGCAAGGATCACGGTGATGCCACGCGCCTGTGCGCGCTCGATGATGAGAGAAAGATTACGGTGCAGTTCCTCAACGGGCAATGCCCGCAATGCGTCATTGCCGCCGAGTGCGACGATAAGAATCCTCACATGGCCTTCGAGGACCCAATCGAGCCGGGAGAGCCCTCCAGCCGACGTATCACCGGAGACCCCGGCGTTGACGACCCGATAGTTGAACCCGGCCGCCTCGATCCGATTTTGAATGCGCGTAGGATAGGCCTCATCCGGCGGGAGTCCTAGGCCGGCCGTCAGGCTATCGCCGAGCGCCACGATGAGCGGTATCGCTTCGTCCAAGGACGGTGGGTGATCGCCTGCCGCACCTCCCGGAGTTCCTGCATTTTCCCGAACCGCCGTGGGCTCCACCCCGCGGGAACCGCAGGCGATCGAGCCAAGAACGGTTGTCCAGATCAGGAGCCGGGCGAGTGACGTCCTCCACAAGCGCATCACTCCATTATACTACGGCTGCTGCGCCGGTCTTTCGTCAAGGTGCCCAGGAGCCTTCCGGATGAGTTTACAGCGCCTGCAGTTGATCCTATTAACGGAGACGCTCCCGCCTTCTGTAGAGCCGCGGAGCCGACACCCGGACATGGTCAGATGCAGCGAGTCCTGCCTCTGATCATGGTCCGCTGCCGGGGTGCGCGAGCGGCCGGTGGTCGTGTAGAATGGAGATTCTCATCGGGGAGGATGCACGCCGCGGGTGCGCATCAAGGACGGTACTATGATGAATTTCCGATTTCTCGTGCTGGGAGCGCTTTTACTCATGGTAAGACTCACATCAACCACGCCGGTGACATCCGCGGAGCTCAGCCATGAGCCCGACGCGGTAAAGGAGGCCGGCAGGATTATTGCCGATTACGAAGCCAGGATCGGACCGCTGGAGAAAGCCGTGGGGATGGCCTGGTGGAATGCCAATGTGACTGGCCGCGACGAAGACTTCAAGCAGAAAGAAGACGCCCAGAATAAACTGGACGCCGAATTGGCCAACCCGGATCGCTACGCGCGCCTCAAGCGGGTCCGCGAGACCATGCAAGCCGATCTGAAGAAGCGCGATCCGATGCTGGCCCGCCAGGTCGAAGTGCTCTATCTCATCCATTTGGAGAAGCAGGTAGATACCGAACTCCTGAAGTCCATGTCGGCCAAGGGAAACGCCATCGAGCAGGCCTTCAACGTCTATCGCCCTCGGGTAGATGGCAAAGAGTTGACCGATAGCGAAGTTCGCAAACTGCTCAAGGAATCGAAGGACAGCGCGCGGCGCCGGGCCGTATGGGAAGCGAGCAAGGGCGTGGGCCCGGTCGTGGAGAAGGAGCTGAAGGAGCTGGTGAAGATCCGGAACGAAGCCGCCAGGAAACTCGGCTTCAGGGATTACCATGTCATGATGCTGGCGCTCAATGAACAGAAGCAGGAGGACGTGATCAAACTGTTCGATCAGCTGGACGACCTGACCCGCACTCCCTTCGCCAAAGTCAAGGCGGAGATGGATGATGCGCTGGCCAAGTCATACGGCATCAAGGTCGACGAGCTCAGGCCCTGGCACTATCACGATCCGTTCTTCCAGGAACCTCCCGCCGTCTTCGCGACCAGCATCGATGAGGTTTACGCCAAGGCCGATTTGCTTAAGCTGTGCGAAGACTTTTACCGTGGAATCGGCCTGCCGATCGACGATGTGATCGCCCGCAGCGACCTTTATGAGAAGCAGGGTAAGAGCCCGCATGCCTTCTGCATCGACATCGACCGCGCAGGGGATGTCCGCGTTCTGGCGAATATCGTGCCCAACGAATATTGGATGGGCACGATGCTGCATGAACTCGGCCACTCGGTTTACAGCAGCCGGAACATACCGAGAACGATGCCTTATGTCCTGCGCACGGACGCACACATCCTGGCTACCGAAGGCGTGGCGATGATGTTCGAGCGCTGGAGTAAGAACGGCGCCTGGCTGGAAAAGATGGGCGTGAAGGTTGAGGATCCGAAGGCCTTCACCGACACCGGCTCAAGGATGCGCCGCAATTTCCTTCTCATTCTTTCGCGTTGGTGCCAGGTCATGCTCCGCTTCGAGCAGGGTATGTACGCGAACCCCGATCAGGACCTGAACAAGTTGTGGTGGGACCTGGTGGAGAAGTATCAGATGATCAAACGGCCCGAAGGCCGGAACGCGCCGGATTATGCCAGCAAGATTCACATTATCTCGGCGCCATGCTACTACCACAATTACATGATGGGCCAGTTGTTTGCCTGCCAGCTGCACGCCGCCATCGCCCGTGATGCGCTCAAGGGCGCCGACCCGGCTAGCTGTCTCTACATCGGGAATAAAGACGTGGGCCGGTTCATGAAAGATAAGGTCTTCGGGCTGGGGCGGAGCCTGAGCTGGAAGGATCTGACCCGATACGCCACGGGGGAAGAGTTGAACGCCAAGGCGTTCGCAAACGAATTTTCGGTAAAGTGAGAACCGGCTCCCTGGGAACGCCGATCTCCTGATCGGCGTCTTTATCGTTCAACGATCCGCCAATCGGGAGATTGGCGTTCCCGGCCATGGCGGCATACCGTAGCGCCGAAGTAGCTCACGGCAGCGCGGATCCCCGAGCACCCGTTTCCAGAAGGGGACGATCTTGAGAAAGAAGAGATCCGGGGAACGTTCCTGAAATCCCCGGTCGAGCCATTGAAGCGCCAGTTCGCTGTCGCCCAGCGCGGCATGGACGACCCCGATGTCGAGTGGACCGACGTATTCACTTTCCGCCCGCTCCAAAAGTTCCTTCAGCAGTTCCCTGGCCTGCTTCAGATGCCCTGACGCCGCGTGGTTGCACGCCAGGTCGGAGACATACGTCGTCGCCCGCCCGTCGAACCCGATCGCCTTGTGGATTTCGGCGATCGCGGCCTGATACCGGCCCTGGTGCGCCAGGCCGTAAGCCATCCACCGGCGCGCGAGCGGAAAATCGGGGTCCATCGCCAGCGTCTTCTCGCACTGTTCAA
The DNA here is from genome assembly GCA_016210985.1 of Acidobacteriota bacterium. Classification (GTDB taxonomy): domain Bacteria; phylum Acidobacteriota; class Blastocatellia; order HR10; family JACQTD01; genus JACQTD01. The sequence goes on along the minus strand of JACQTD010000221.1, from coordinate 1,736 downwards.
TGGCGGCTTTATACTCTCCCTTCCAAAGCTGGAGATTCGCGAGTACCGAGTTCATGATGAGCGAATAGGGCTCCAGCTCGAGCGCGCGACGCAGGGTACGATCCGCTTCGGCAGGACGGTCCGAGAAGGTCAGCAGTTCACCATACCACTGGTAGGCCGTCGCGTAATTGGGGTTCAAGTCGATCGCCCGCCTGAACTCCTGCTCCGCGCCCGGGACATCCCAGTCAAAGTAAAATTTGATGTTACCCAGCGAGGCATGAGCTTCACCGAGCCTTGGATCGAGTTCAATCGCTTTGGTGGAGATCGATTTCGCTTTTGATACCACGTCGCGAACCGGAATATTCGTATAAAAGGGCATCAGGGCCCAGGAATCCGCCAATCCGGTCCAGGCCAGGGCATAGTTCGGATCCTTGTCCACGGCTTGCTGGAAGTACTCGATGCCCCGCTTCAGGGATACGCCGGTCCGTTTGTTCCAATAGTACCGTCCTCGCAAGTAGGCCTGGTAGGCGTCGCCGTCCTCGGTGTATCGCTGCGTGACCATCCGTGCTTGGTCCCCGCTCAGGCGAAGCTGCAGGTGTTCGGAAATCTCCCAGGAGATGTCGCGTTGCAGGGAGAGGGCGTCGGAGAGCTTCCGGTTGTACTGCTCGCCCCAGAGTACGCGGTTTTCACGAGCATCGATCAGTTCGGCGCTGATCGAGAGGTCCTCTCCGCGCTGGGTAACTCGTCCGAGCAGAACCGCGCGGGCGCCCAGCTCTCGCGCCGCCTCCTGGGGATCGGTCGATTTCCCCTTGAAGCGGAAAACCGAGCTTCGTGGCAGGACTTTCAATTGGGGAAGTTTCGAGAGGTTATAAATGATGCTCTCGGTCAGGCCGTCCGACAGGTACTCTTTGTTCGGATCTCCGCTGTCGTTGGAGAAGGGGAGGATGGCGAGCGAGGTGATCTCCCCGGTGTCGGTCCACCGGGTGCCGAGGAGATAGCCTGCCGCTGCGGTTATGAGGATCGCGCCGATCCACAGGGGCATACCCGGCCTGTATCGCCGGAGAGCCGGCCTCGAAGCGTCCAGTGAACCGGCGATGCGGACGGGCACGGTTTGTCCGGGTTCGGCTTTGGAGATGGCTGAAGCCTGAAGTTCCTGGACCGATTTGCCGGATCGGACCGACCGCTCTTCGTAATGTAAATCGAGTCGAAGTTCGTTCAGGTCAGCAAGCAACGCCACGGCGCTCCAGTACCTGGCCTCCCGGTCTTTCCGTAGCAGCTTCTCGAGAATCCGCTCCAGTTCGCGATTCACCTCGGGGAGCGACTCCCGCAGGGAGGCGGGCTCGCGTTCGAGCAGCGCCGCGATGACGTCGGCGTTCGAAGGGCCGGAGAACGGGATCTCTCCGGTGAGCATTTCATGCAGTACGACACCGAGACCGAAAAGGTCGCTGCGCGCATCCACTTCCTGGCCGCGGGCCTGTTCCGGGGACATGTAGGCCAACGTGCCCATGACCGCCCCGATCTCGGTGATCTGATGCTTGGTTTCGGCTTCCGAACTTGTGCTCCCGGCGGCGGGCTCCGGATGGTACTTGGCCAGACCGAAATCGAGGATCTTCACCAGCCCGTCGCGGGTGACGATGATGTTCTCCGGCTTGAGATCACGATGAACGATGCCTTTGTTGTGGGCGGCGCCCAGCCCGGTCGCAATCTGGGTTGCGTAATCGATCGCCTTGCGGATGTCGATGGGACCTGACTTCAGG
>JACQTD010000218.1 GCA_016210985.1 Acidobacteriota bacterium | reverse complement strand
TGGGCCCGAATGGCTCGGGAAAATCCACGATCATCCGGACAATCCTGAACATCGTGAGGCGGGATGCGGGGTCGGTTCAGTTCTTCGGTCTCGATGTGAACCGGCACGAACTGGAGATCAAACGGCGACTGGGAGTCTATCTTGAGGAACCGAACCTTTTCGGCGATCTTCGTGTGGAGCATCTTTTCGGGTTCTTCTCGTCGTTCTATCCATCCTGGGACCGGCTCTATGCCGATGAGTTGTTGCGTCAGTTGCCCGTGGATCCTGAAGAGCGCTTCGGGAGGTTGTCGAAGGGTCGGCGCGCAGGCGTTGCACTCGTCGCGGCGCTCGGGCCGAAGCCGGGGTTGCTGATCCTGGACGAACCGACCTCCGGACTCGATCCTACGATGAGAAAGTGGTTCGTGGAAAAAGTGAGAGAAGCCCGCGCGCACTATTCGCCCGCCATGCTGTTGACTTCGCACATCCTGCGCGACGTGGACGAGTTGGCCGATCGGATTGTGTTCATGCAGGACGGACGGATCAAGGTGGAAGAGCTTCGTGCTTCCATGTCCCGCTGGAGAGTGATCGAAGGAGTGGGTCACCGGGAGTTCGGATTGCTTCCGGCGTCGATGGGGATGAAGCTCGAACGGACGACAGGCGGGGTCATCTTCCGTATCCTGACTGACGGTTCGCGCCGGGAGATCGTCGAAGGGATCGAGGCTTCCGGAGGGTCAGTGACAGGGGTACACGTTCCGGATCTGGACGAGATCTACGATCTGGTCATCACGGGACAGGTAGCGCAGCGCGGAACATGCCGCACCGCCGGACCGGATCATGTCTGTCCGAGGAATTGAAGGATTTCCGTCGCCGCCCTCCGGGCCGCGTTGCCTTCGCCCAATCGGGTTCTCACCGCCTTCAAGTCTTCTGTCATGGAGAGGCGTCTGGCCGGATCGCGAAGGAGCGTGAGCATCTCTTCGGCGAGCTTCTCGGGCGTCAAGTCGTGTTGGATGAGCTCAGGGACGATCGTACGACCGGCGATCAGATTCACCAGACTGAAGGTGTCCAGATGGATCAACGGGCGGATCAACCGCCAGTTGATCTCGAGACCGCGGTAGACGACGATCAACGGAGTCTCCAGCAACGCGGCTTCGAGCGTCGCCGTCCCGCTTGCCACCACGGCGAGGGTCGAATGGGCGAGCGCGTTCCAGGTATCGTGTTCGGCCAGCTTCAGGCTAAGCGCGCCGCTATCCCGGCGTAACCGCTCGAGCATGCGCTCAGCCGACGACCGGGAGATCGTAGAAGCCAGAGGTATCAGGTACTGAACCTGATGCCTGGCGGCGGCTAGCTCGGCCGCTCGAGTGAGGGGTGGTAGGATCTGGCCGATCTCTGATTGCCGGCTTCCCGGGAGAAGGCTGACCAGAGGGATTTCAGGACGAAGTTGATACTTGTCGAAAAACGCCGTCCGATCGAGGGACGGCCTGACGGTATCAAGGAGCGGATGACCGACGAAGCTGACTTCGACGCCATGGTCCCGGTAAAAATCGACCTCAAAGGGGAGAATGACCAGCATCCGGTCGACGTATCGTTTGACGATGCGGATTCGGCCCCGCCTCCACGCCCAGAGCTGAGGACTGATGTAGTAGATGGTTCTTATCCCGGCACGCTTGAGCGCCTTCACGAGGCGGAGATTGAACTCGGGCCAATCGATGAGAATCACCGCCGCTGGACGCCGGTGGAGAGCCGCGTCACGGAGTGTCCGATATGCGCGCAGGAGCTTATTCCACCCGAGGGCGATCTCCACCGGTCCGATGATTGACACGTCGCTGACATCGACGAGGGTCTCGGCGCCGGCCTCGCGCATGGCAGGTCCGCCGGAACCGAAGAATTTGAGCTTGATGGAAGGGGAACACGCGCGAATCGCCTGAATCAGATCGGCCCCGTGTCTCTCCCCGGATGCCTCGCCGGCGACGATCATGAGATTCATGAGGCTGACCGCCGGTGCGTCGGGAACTAATGCAGGAGTTGGCCACGGATGAACGCGGAATAACGCCGATATACACATCGACGGAAGTGCGCCTTTCTGCGCTCGCATCCACTACCGCGCATGACCATCATTGCGCCGCAGTTCCCGAGCCAAACTTTAATCCGGTCGGGGCGTCGGCCGAAGTGTCTTCCGGTGCTCCGGTATTGAAGACCGCGTTCAGCACGGTTTGGTAGACAACGATTTTCCCGTTCTCCGCGAGCCGGGTCTTGGCCTGATCCAGATAAGCTTGATAAAGCCGGGTCTTGCGCTGATTGAGAAGCCGCTCCCGGGTGGCATCGCGCTCGGCCGCGAGTTTGGTCAAATCGGGATCCTTCCGGCTCTTTGCGGCAAAGAGGACGAGTTGATCACCCACCTTCACCACGTGCGCGGAGGTCTGATTCGCTTGAAGCTCTAGTGCGAACCCTTCGAGCTGTTCAGACCTGGGCAGGCCGGTCAGCGAACTCCCGGGTTTGAAGTCGTCCTGTGTCTGGACTTCCCAGCCGGCAGCTTTCGCGTTCTTTTCCAGCGCTCCCGCGTCCGGGGATTTCGCAATGATCTCCTGCGCGCGCTTGCGTGCCGCCTCCGTGGCCCGGTCCAGCTTTAATCGCCCGATGACACGATCCTTCACCTCGTCGAACTCCGCGCTCTTCGGATCCCGTTTGGCTGACAGCACCGGCACGGCGTAGCCATCGGTGAGATAAACCTTGCTTCCGACGGTACCGGGCTGATCGATGCTTGACACGGTACTGGTGAAAGAGGAGGACGAAGTGCCGAACTCGGGCAGCGTGTCGGTGGCGGCAAAAAAGCCGGTTTGCCTGGCGATTTCGTCCACCGGCATCAGATTCAGCCGCTTACTGAACTCCTCCGCGACTTGTCGCAGGTTCTTGGTCTCCTCCAGCTTTTTCTTCATCTCGTCGGCGATTTGAGAGGCCTGGTCCCTTGCCTTGCGTTCGCGCACCTTCTTCAGGACTTCGCTCCGGGCTTCGCCGAACCCCTTTCGTCTCCAGTCCGCCACTTTCAGGATATGAAAATTCTTTTCGTCGGTGATGAGGTCAGAAACATTTTTCTGAGGATCCCGTAGCGTGAAAACCCGCTGCTTGTAAGACGTATCCTGAGCGTCCTTCTTTACGTAGCCAAGGCTCTTCCCGCCGAGCTTGACGAAGTCTTCCGCGGGTTTGTCGGCTTTGCCCCGGGCACGGGCGACCAGGTCATCGCCCTTCGTTCGCACCTCGGCCTGGTTCTCGTCTGTGAAGGGCAGCGTGATGTCGCTCACGGTTGCACCCAGCGTATAGTCCTGCTTGGTCCGCTCGTACTCCTCCTGCAACTCCTTGTCGGGCACCTCGATGGTGTCGGCCAGGCGTGCGATCGGAATATAGAGGTAGTCGGCCTTGCGCTCCGGGTCCGTGATCTTGAACTCATCCCGATGCTGGTTGAAGAATTCGAGCGCCTCGCTCTCACTCGCGGTGACTTCGCCCTCGTACTTCTTCGGATCGACCTTCACGAAGACCAGTGAGAGCGAAGTGTTACTCCGGTTGAATTCTTCCTCCACTTCCCGGGGGGAGACTTCAATTCCCGTGGACAGGTAGTTCCGCAGTTTCTCATCCACAATTGAATAACGAATAGCATCCTCAAACTCCTCGACGGTCTGCCCGTTGGATTCAATGGCTCGACGGTAGCGGTCGAAGCCCACGAAATTCCCGGATTTATCCGAGAAGGATGGACGAAGGCGTTGAAAAACTTCGTCATCAGTGGCGCCGATGCCGAGTCGCCGGGCCTCGACCTCCACGACACGCTGGGTGATCAACTGTTCCAGCATGTCGCCGCTGAAGGACTTGAGAAGCGAAAAGTCATCAAATTGGCGACCATACTGCGATTGTGAGATTCTCGCCAGCGCCTTCCGCAATTCTCCAGCGCTGATCTTGTCCCCGTCGACCGAAGCCACCGCGGCGGTGTCCTCTACGTCGCTGGCCGTCTTTGCCGTCCCGAGAATCGAATCTCCGACCGGTACATAAAGAATGACGAGTCCCGCAACCATGATGCCCGAAAAGAGGACGATAAAGGCGTTCCGCGCCCGACGCTGCTTGCTGAGAAACTTCAACATAGATCCTCCAGAATCAATGACTGCCCCGGCAGCCAAATAATAATCCTAGTGCGATTGAAGGGATCTTTCAATCCAGCGTGCAGGGAGGAGCAAAAGAAGTTGTACGCGTCATCTCTGTTATGTTACATTGATCTGTTAGGTCTCTAGGGGTAAGCTATTTAGCCAGAGGAGTTGAGACCGTACATGAAGGAGAATCCAGTTGCTGTCGATTTTTCGAATATTCTCTAGCGACCTGGCAATAGACCTGGGCACAGCCAACACTCTCGTATATGCGAAAGGCCGCGGCATCGTTCTTAGCGAACCCTCGATCGTAGTCGTCAATAAAGTCACGCACAAGGTGGAGGCCGTCGGCCGGGAAGCCAAAGAGATGCTCGGCCGGACGCATTCCAATATTGTGGCCATCCGCCCGATGCGAGACGGGGTTATCGCGAATTTTGAACTTACGGAAACGATGCTGCAAAACTTTATCCGTAAAGCGCATAACGGCCGGGCATGGGTGAACCCCAGGGTGGTGATCGGCATACCCGGAGAGATCACTCAGGTCGAGCGCAGGGCCGTCATCGACGCAGCCTACAGGGCGCGGGCGAGTGATGTCTATCTGGTCGAGGAGTCCATTGCGGCCGCCATCGGCGCCGGGCTCCCCATAACCGAACCTACGGGGAACATGATCGTGGATATCGGTGGGGGCACTACCGATATTGCCGTTATTTCACTGTCGGGGATCGTCTACTCGCGATCGGTTCGCATCGCGGGAAACGAGATGGATGAGGCCTGCACACAGTACATAAAGCGGAAATACAATCTGTTGATCGGAGAGCGGACCGCCGAGCAGATCAAGATCGAACTCGGGTCGGCATACCCGCTTGAAGAGCCTCTCTCGATGGAGGTTCGTGGACGGAGTCTCATTGAAGGAGTTCCCAAGACGATCACCATCACCGATGAAGAGATCAGAGAGGCGCTCGCCGACACTGTGACTACGATCGTGAACTCGGTTCGGGTAGCGTTGGAGCGGACTCCCCCGGAGCTTGCGGCCGACATTATCAACCATGGCATCGTACTGACGGGGGGTGGAGCGCTGCTCAAGAACCTCGATCGAAGACTGACGATGGAGACGAGCGTCCCCGTCGTGATGGCGGAGGATCCTCTTTCCTGCGTCGTGCTTGGAGCAGGTAAAATGTTGGATGATATAGACTTATTGAAGCGAGTCTGCACTAATCTCGAACATCTGGAGTACTGACGGCAAGTTCTTCCATGCGAAGTAAGCGGTCAATCTCTCTGGTACTCTTCGGGCTTGTCGTAGGCCAGCTTATCCTGATGTCAACTCAGGCCCGAAGCCCCGAGTCACATCAATCCATGCTCAGGAGCTGGTCGATCGGATTACTCGCGCCGTTGATGTCCGGGGTCAGCGGGTTTGGATCCGGGGCGAGCGAAGTCTGGGAGAATTACGCCGACATTAGGCGCGCTCAGGAGGAGAACCGTTCGCTGCGAAGTGAGGTGGAGGAACTGCGCCGCCAGCTCCAGGAGGCGAAGGAATCGGGCGCGCTGAATGAACGGCTCAAGGCATCCGTTCGCCTGCAGGAGCGACTGCCGGCGAGGAGCATTCTGGCGCGAGTGATCGGGCGTGATGTCACCGGCTGGCACCAGACAGTCATTCTCAATCGTGGCAGTCAGGATGGCGTACCGATGAAGGCGACGGTCCTGAGCCGTACCGGCCTGGTCGGACGTGTGGTCAGCCTTCAGCCTTACAGTGCGCAGGCTCAATTGATCACCGACGAGCGGAGCGGAGCCGGGGCCATCATAGGCGTTCTGGGCGATTCCCGGGCGATTGGAGTGGTGGAAGGCAAGAATGAACAGTTGTGCAAGATGCGGTACGTGCCTGGAAGCCAGGCCGTCAACGAAGGGGAATGGGTTTTCACCACCGGCCAGGACGGCATTTATCCAAGAGGGATTCCGATCGGCCGAGTGGTCTCCGTTCTCCGAGGGAGTGCCATGGTTTCTCACGACATCGCCATTGAACCGGCTGCCGCGCTGGGAAAGCTGGAAGAGGTGATCATTCTGCTGGATCGGCCGGATCAGATCGACTGGTCCGCGGATGAACAATCATCCAGTGTAAGCACGCGGCTCCCATAGGAAAGTATTGATATTTTGACATTTATGATGGCCGTGCGACGAACACTTGTCGTTGCAGCCAGGAGAAGAAACTCGAAGTGCAGCTCTTCGCGGCGGGGTCACTTGCAGGCGGATCCGCGTGGAAGCGGTTGGAGTGAAGTCGGCCAAGATTGCGGTCGCCGTGCTTGCGGCGCTCCTTCTCCAGGTCCTGGTCGCCAGGTATCTGCGACTCCGATACCTAGACCTCGTCCTTGTCGTGACGGTCTATTCCTGTTTCTCCCGCGATCCCGTGAGCGCCATGCTGATCGGCGCCGTCGCCGGACTGGTGCAGGACGGCTTCTCCAGCGGGCTGATGGGTTCCACGAGTTTTACCAAGACCGTGGTGGCCTTCCTGGCCGGGACGCTCAGCATCCGGATTGCCCTCGAGAAACTCTTTCCCCGGTTAGTCGTCATGGCCGCGGCAACTCTTGCGAGTGGCCTGATCTATGTGGGGATTCACCGGCTGTTCGGCATCGATCTGGTTGGCTTTCCGGTCCTGCCTCAACTGGCACGTCACATGGGATGGCAGGTACTTGCGAATGTTGCGGCCGCCGCGGTCGTGTTCCGATTGTTGGACCTGGTCAGCGTCGAGAAAGAGCGCCGGGACCGCGGGCGGGTGCCACGGAGATTCATGGTCTGATGGTTCAACTTCGGATCCGGCATCGATGTTGAACCCGGATTATTTGCATGGCTCTTAAGCTCAGCGAATTGAACGAACGCGCCCGATTCAGCGGGTTGGGTACCCGGCTGGCGGTGATCCAATACATCCTGCTCGCAGCTTTCGGCGTCCTCGCCGTCCGACTCTATTTACTGCAGGTGGTTGACCATAAGGACTACCTGCGACAGGCCGAGAACAACCGGATCCGTACGATTCCAATCCCGGCTCCACGCGGCGCCATCCTGGATCGAGAGGGGCGGCTCATCGTCGATAATCGTCCTTCCTTGAGCATCATCCTCAATCGTGAAGAACTGCGGGAGCGGGGCCGGAACGCCATCGAGGTCGTCGATGAGATGATCACCGAGCACGTTCAGCTCGATCGTGATGCGGTGCTTGCGCGGCTCGAAGACATGAAGAGCCAGCCCCTCTATTATCCGATCATGATCGAGGAGAACGCCAAGCCCGAGGATGTAGCCTGGGTGCGGGCCCACCGGTGGGAATTCCCTGAACTCGACATACTCGAACAGCCCCAGCGACGATATCCTTATGGTTCAGCGCTGGCCCATGTCATCGGTTACGTCGGCGAAATCAACCGGGGACAGCTGAAGCGACCCGAATACGCCGGCTATCGGCCCGGTGACCTGATCGGCAAAGCTGGAGTCGAGGCCGTCTATGACCGGCTCATACGCGGACAGGAGGGCTGGAAGCGGGTCGTGGTCGACAGCACCGGTCGCGAGATCAGCGAGTTGGAACGCGTTGATCCGGTTCCGGGTGACGATATCCGTCTTACTATTGATCTCGACCTTCAACTGGTGGCCGAATCTGAACTCAACGACCGCCGGGGCGCGATCGTGGCGCTTGATCCCCGCAGCGGCGAGGTCCTGGTAATGGTCAGCCACCCCTCATTCGATCCCAACCTATTCTCGCAGCGGATCACGACACCGGAGGGCAAGTCCGAGTACCGCGCCCTCGTTACCGATCCGGAGCGGCCGATGTACAACCGCGTCATTCAAGGCGTGTATCCAACCGGGTCAACCTGGAAGATCCTGATTGCGGCCGCCGGCTTGGAAGAGGGGATCATCACACCCGGGCACTCCGCCATTCTCTGCGGGGGCGGAATCAAGGTTGGACGATTCGTGCGGTGCATGAAGAACCATGGTTCACCCGACATTCATGCGGCCATCGTCCATTCCTGCGACGGGTACTTCTACCGACTGGGTTTGAAGCTCGGCATCGACAACATGAACAAGTGGGTCAAGCGGATGGGCATGGGGCAGAAGACCGGAATCGACCTGCCGGGTGAGCGGAGGGGAATGATTCCCAGCCGGGAGCTCAAGGCTAAGCTCAATCCACGCGATCCCAGGTGGAAGGATTTTGACACCGTCCTCGCCTCCATCGGCCAGGGGAGTGTCGTCGTCACGCCAATCCAACTGGCGCGCGCGATAGCGGGAGTGGGGTCCGGCGGAGTCTTCCACACCCCTCACGTGTTTCTGCGCACGGAGCGAGGCGCCGGAAAGCGAGTCGATTATGGCGACGACAAGGCCGTGAAAATCGATTTCCATCCCCGCACCCTTGAGACGGTTCAACGGGGGATGTGGGGAGTGGTCAATGAGGGAGGCACCGGCGGCGGAGCGAGGGTCGAAGGCTTCGACGTCGCGGGAAAGACGGGAACCGCCCAAGTCGTGGGACTGGCCAAGGCCAAGGGCCATCTCAAAGATCATGCGTGGTTCGTGAGCTTCGCTCCCCAGGGGAGTCCCGAGATCGCCGCGGCCATTCTTGTCGAGAATGCCGGTTTTGGAGGCACCCACAGCGCCCCGATCGCCCGGGCGGTCTATGAGATCTATCGCGCTAAACATTTTCCCGAAGGGCACCGCGCAGCGCCCCGGGCACATTTGGTTTCGGCGGAGGCTCCTGCCCCGGAAACCGAGCCGGCCGCGGCCCGCCCGACAAGCCGTACTGACGGTGCAGGCGCCGCGCCCGCCGAGGTTTTCGCGAAGGGTCATCCATAACCATGATCGCGACGATGGCCAATCAAAACAGACGATGGCTGGTAGATTTCGACTGGTGGCTCCTGCTCGCGGCGTTGGCGCTTACCGCGATCAGCGTGACGGAGATTTTCAGTTCGCAACCGAACAGCGATTTCTGGTTCAAGCAGATGATCTGGGTGGGGCTGGGATTGACCGCCATGATTCCTGCGACCGTCATCGATTACCGGCGGATGGCCCCGGTAGCACCGCTCTTTTATGGCGGCTCGGTCGTCTTGCTCGTGCTCGTCCTGATCTTCGGAAAAACCATAAATGGCGCGAGGGCCTGGTTCGATCTATGGGGTTTCGGCATTCAGCCCTCGGAACTCGCCAAGGTGACCACGATTTTCGCGCTATCGGTCTATCTCGCCCGTCAGTACGAGCAGAAGAAAAACAAGAAAGAGACCCATCTGTCGTTAAGGGATATGGCCGTGGCCGGACTGATCGTGCTGCTTCCGGTCCTGCTCATCATCATTCAACCTGATACCGGTACCGCTTTGACCTTCATACCGGTTCTGGTCGGGGCCCTGTTCGTGACCGGCATTCGACCGAGATGGATACTGCTGAGTGCGCTGGTGCTGGTCGTGGCGATCGCTGTGGGCTGGCACTACCGCTACTCGATCCTGAAGACTTACCAGTTACAGCGGATTGAAACCCTGCTCCACCCGGACCAGGCGGATCGTCGCGGATACGGGTGGCAAACGTACCAATCGAAGATTGCGGTCGGGTCCGGAGGGCCCATTGGCAAGGGAATCACGAAGAGCACGCAGAGCCGGCTCAAGTTCCTGCCTTATCCGCACACGGATTTCATCGCTTCGGTGGTCGCCGAGGAGACAGGATTCCTTGGCATGATGGTTCTGCTGGGACTCTATATGTTCGTTCTTTTACGGTCGCTCGGTCACGCCGAGCGGGCACGGGATCAACTGGGCGTTATCCTCATCACCGGGGTAGTGTCCTTGTTCGGGTTTCACATGATGATCAATGTTGGCATGGTCGTCGGGCTCCTGCCCATCATGGGCATACCGCTGCCCCTGGTCAGCTACGGGGGATCATCGATCATCACGGCATTCGTCGCCCTCGGGTTAATCGCGAATGTGCGGTTGCATCGTCATGTGAATTGAATCTTCG
>JACQTD010000217.1 GCA_016210985.1 Acidobacteriota bacterium | reverse complement strand
CCATGGGGCGCTTCAGTGTCCTTCCCTGCGGATTCGGCTGAAGCCCGCCGGACGCAGCCCGTTGAAACGGGCTCCGTGGGCCTTCCCCGTAACCCAACCGGCCGCAAAGCGACCGGCCTATTCGCCCTTCGGGTAAGCCGTCTGAAGACGGCTTGAGATCTCCGCAAGCGGCGGAGGCCAGTCCGAGAACATAATTCGACAGACGAATATCGGACATTCAGTTCTCACTCTGAGCCACCGGGCGCAGAATGTAGAAACGTCAGGGACCGCACGCGCCCAGCGTGGGGTCCCGGGGGGAAGATGGTTACGCTTTCTCGACCGCGGTGGTTTCTTCGATCTGGGCGACGCCGGGGATGAAGCAGGAGCGGCAGCGGGGCTCATAGAGCCCCAGGGCGCCGAGCAGCACGCGGTCGGCGCTCTCGACGATGCGCTGGGAGAAATTGGCAGGATGGCCGCACCGCACACAGATCGCCGAAGTCTTGGTGATGTTCTCGGCGATGGCCAGCAATTGTGGAATCGGTTCGAACGGCTGGCCCAGGTAGTCGAGATCCAACCCCGCCACGATGACGCGTCGCCCGTGGTTGGCCAACCGATTGCACACGTCGATCAGCTTGTTGTCGAAGAACTGTCCCTCGTCGACACCTACTACGTCGGTGTCGGCTTGCACGCGGTCGAGAATCTCAATGGCCGTGGTGACCGGCTCCGATTCAATGCGCATATTGCTGTGGGAAACGATCTCCACCTCGGCGTAGCGGGTGTCGATCACCGGCTTGAATACCTGAACCCGCTGCTTCGCAATCTGGGCGCGACGAATGCGCCGGATCAGTTCCTCGCTCTTGCCGCTGAACATGCCGCCGCAGATCACTTCAATCCAGCCACCTTGTGTCCGAGCGATATTCACGGTCACGCCTCTTGCCTGAGCTCCGGCTCGGTCTGCTCGCCGGTGTGTCGCCCGGGGCTTCGATAGAGCGGTCGATTGTAAAAGGGCGCGAACGCCGCCAGCAGGGCCAGGCGAAACGTCTCGCACCGGTTGATCAGATCGCACGACAGGATGCCCCAGGTACCCTGCCGGCTTCGGACATCGAATTCTCCCGCAACCTGGTCGATCACTTCACCGAGTTCCCGCCCGTTATCCACCACCGGATTCGCGATGATGGCGGGAACGCAGATGCTCGGGCTCGCCCCGAAATGGCCGTGGACACCGTCCGTGACGTAAGCCCATCCCCGCAGGAAGACGAGATCCTCCTCGCCGACTTCCTCGATATGGAATCCGCCTTCGAGGCCGACGTAGAAGTCGGCCCGGACCGCATCGCTCGCGAGTTGCTCGGCGAGCAGCTGAGCGCGGCTCTGTGCGCCGATCATCATCTCCTCGTCGTTGAGGGGCATGGCGGGTCCCTGACCCTCGACCTGCCGGGTAATGATCTCTACTTCCCGTGACCCATTCAGGCACGCGATGAGATCAGCTCCGGCCAGGGTCCGAAGGGCAGCCTCCAAGGCGGCGACCTTAGGAGCTCGTGTGGATGCGAGCGCCACAATCATAGGTGTTGCCGGAAAACCATAATACGAGGGCCCGAAGTGCGAAATCTTGACACGGCCGATTGTAGCTGGTTGAATCGGAAACCGGAACCCTCAGATGGAATCCGATGGACAACGAAGCGCTCATTTACGACTGGAATTGCGGCGGGGGGGATCGGCCTCCCGGTCGCGCCATCGAATTGGATGATGAGACGCTCCGGGACGGACTGCAATCTCCATCGGTAACCCATCCGCCGATCGAACGAAAAATAGAAATACTCCGGCTGATGGCCGCGCTGGGAGTGAATACTGCCGACCTCGGCCTCCCCGGCGCCGGACCCCATGTCGTCGCCGACGTGACGGCCCTCGCGCAGGAAATCGTGCGCTCGAATCTGCCGATCACGGCCAATTGCGCGGCCAGGACGGTTCGGGCGGATATTGAGCCCATCGCGCGGATTTCGCAGAAGACCGGACTGCCGATCGAGGTGGGCGCCTTCATTGGTTCGAGTCCTATTCGCCAGTACGCTGAAGACTGGTCGCTCGAGATGATGCTCCGCGCCACCGATGAAGCTGTCAGCTTCGGCGTGAACGAGGGCTTACCGGTGATGTACGTCACCGAGGACACCACCCGCGCCCGGCCGGAGACCCTCCGCGCTTTGTACACCACGGCGATTCGTTGTGGCGCCCGGAGGATCTGCGTTTGTGACACCGTGGGTCATGCCACGCCGAGCGGAGTTCATGCCTTGATCGATTTTGTCAAAGGGCTGGTCCGCGAGGCGGGCGAGCCGGTCAAGATCGACTGGCATGGGCACATGGATCGTGGCCTCGGTGTGATCAATACCATCACCGCCATCGACGCCGGCGTGGACCGGGTGCACGCCACCGCGCTGGGTATCGGCGAGCGCTGTGGAAACACTCCGATGGATCAATTGCTGGTCAACCTGCAGCTGATGGGTTATATCGAACGTGATCTCACGCGCTTGGGCGAGTACTGTCGCGCGGTCTCCGAGTCTTGCCGGGTGCCGATCGCCTGCAATTATCCGGCTGTCGGCCGCGATGCTTTCCGAACGGCCACCGGCGTACACGCCGCCGCAGTCATTAAAGCTTATGACAAACAGGACGTGAAACTGGCCAACACGGTTTATTCCGGCGTCCCGTCCCACCTGCTCGGGCTGGAGCAGGTGATCGAAGTAGGCCCGGTGAGCGGGCGCTCGAATGTAATCTACTGGCTCACCCGAAGGGGCATCGAGCCGACGGGCGAGCGGGTCGATCGCATATTCCAGCACGCCAAGGAGTCGTCGTCCGTGCTCAGCGAGGAAGAGATCCTCCGCCTGATCTGATCCGCAGCTTTTTCTATCCCTTCAAGCGATGACGAGCGTACAGCATGTCATGCGCCTCCTGCGGGAGCGTGGCGTATTCGGCTCGATCGATGCGCGGTCGGCGGAGGCCACCGTCGAGCAGCGCGCGATATGCGAGATTGCCGCGCCGCCCTTCGGTGAGGGTCCGAGGGCGAACTACCTTCTCGATCGGTTCGCCGCGCTCGGTCTGTCACGGGTCACGATGGACGGCGAAGGTAACGTGCTCGCCGTGATCCCGGCCGGAACGCAGGCCCCCGCGGTAGTGATCTGCGCCCACCTCGACACCGTATTTCCGCCCGAGACCGATGTTCGGGTGGTCATCGGGGGAGGGAGACTCCGTGCTCCCGGCATCAGCGATAACGCCAGTGGCCTCACGGCGATGCTGGCGATCGCTCGCGCCATGGTCGAGCACGGGCTCAAGCCGGAGGCCACGCTGCTGTTCCTGTGCAGTGTGGGCGAAGAGGCCCACGGAAACCTGCGTGGTGTCCGCTACTTCTTCCGTGAAAGCGAATGGACGCGGGGTTTGGGAATCGGCGCCTTCATCGCCCTGGATGGTCACGGACTCGATCGGATCGTGAACCGGGCTCTAGGGTCGCGACGATTCCGGGTGAAGATCGCCGGTCCCGGAGGGCACAGTTGGGGTGACTTCGGCATCGTCAATCCGATTCATGTCCTTGGCCACCTTGTTGTGCAGCTCGCCCGGTATCCCGGCCGGGATCACCCTCGATCGGCCCTGAACGTCGCGGCCATCCGCGGGGGCCGCTCAGTCAACGCTATACCGCAAGACGCCTCTGTAGACATTGATTTGCGATCCACCGATGAGAAGGAGATCGTACGGCTCGAAGACTACGTGAGAAGATCGGTGGAGGCGTCGGTCAGGAGAGAGGTCCTCCGGGCAGGCGGGTCGGCCGACTTGCTCCAAACTGAGATCGAACTGCTCGGCGAACGCCCCGCGGGCTGCCTCGACGCCCGGACGGCCCTGCTTCGTACGGCGATCGAAGCCTCGCGGGCGATGGGCATCGAGCCGGCGATGGAAAGCGCTTCAACCGATGCCAACATCCCGATCTCCCTCGGCATCCCGGCCTTGGCATTGGGCTCCGGCGGCATCGCCGGAGGTATTCATACGCTTGAGGAATGGTACGATCCGAGCTCGAGGGAAACGGGTATCAAACGCGCGCGGGTCACCGCGCTGGCCATGACAGGATTGAAGGCATGAGTAGAAAACCCTACGAACTTGAACTCCCTGCGGGCCGCCTGGTCCTGGGAGATGAAACGCTCGTCATGGGCGTGGTTAACGTCACGCCGGACTCGTTCTCCGATGGCGGAGATTTCCTGGACGCCGATCGGGCCGCGGAGCAGGCGCTCCGGCTGGAATCGGAGGGAGCCTCCATTATCGACATCGGTGGAGAATCAACCCGCCCCGGCAGTGAAGGCGTGAGCGCGGAGGTCGAGTGGAGTCGGGTGGGTCCGGCGCTGGAGAAGCTGCGGGGGCGGCTGCAGGTACCGATCTCGATTGACACGACAAAATTTGAAGTGGCCGGCCGGGCCCTGGATCTCGGCGCGGCCATAATCAATGATGTAAGCGGGCTGCGCTTCGAACCACGGCTGGCTGAGCTGGCGGCTCGCCGGCACGCGGGGCTAATCCTGATGCATATGCGCCATACGCCGGCATCAATGCAGGCGCTGCCCTTCAGCCCGGATATACTTGAGGAAGTTGAAGGTTTTTTCCGATCGGCGGTGGAGATCGCAGTTGCGGCCGGCGTTGCGAGGGAACAGCTCGTCCTGGATCCCGGGATCGGATTCGGAAAGGATACTCGACAGAACCTCCAGCTGATCAATCACCTCGATCGATTCAGCGGTCTGAATCTGCCGCTCATGGTGGGCGTTTCCCGGAAGTCGTTTATTGGAAAGTTGCTCGGGAACGAACCACATGAACGGCTCTTCGGATCCGTGGGCGCCGGTATTATGGCAGCGCTGCGGGGTGCCCACATGGTGCGCGCACATGATGTGAAGCCCTTGTGCGAAGCGCTCCGCCTCGCCGAAGCGATCGCCCGATCCTGAATTCCTGGGACCGCACGCTGGGTGCAGTCCCAGGTAACTAAGCAGCGTCGTTGGGGGGAGGCGCGGGCTCGGCGGCGGCGATGGCAGCAGCCTTTTCCGCGGCGGCACGCGCAGCCGCCGCCGTGGCAAAGTAGTCGCGCTCCCGAACGCGGGCGGCCTTACCTCGCAGGTTTCTCAAGTAATAGAGCTTCGCCCTCCGCACTCGGCCTCGTTTGATGACATCGATTCTGTCAATGACCGGTGAGTGAATCGGGAAGATACGTTCGACACCGATGCCGAAGCTTACCTTCCGAACCGTGAAGGTCTCGCGCAGGCCGCCGTGCTTCCGGGCAATCACTACGCCTTCGAACGCCTGAAGCCGCTCTTTATCACCTTCCCTGATTCTCACATAGACGCGCACAGTGTCCCCGGAGGCGAAACCGGGGATGTCCTTGCGCATGTTGGTTTGCTCAAACTCATCAAATGACTTAGTCATGATCGGCCTCGGCCCGCCTCCATCCTGCGATGATTAGAAATCCGACCATGCCGCGGTGGATCAATCGGTCTCGGAGGAGATTTGGCGGAAGCCCCAAATTCTAACGACTTCCTGACGATTTGCAAGGGCAAACCCCGGCTTTACGCCGAAGATGGTCACGTCTTGGGTTTGAGAGGAGCCCGCTCCAGAAGATCCGGCCGGTTCTTCCGGGTCCGATCGATCGCCTGCAAGCCGCGCCAGCGCTCGATCTCAGCGTGGTTTCCACCGAGCAGAACCTCGGGCACGGCCAAACCGCGGAACGTAGCCGGCCGGGTGTAATGCGGGCAGTCGAGCAGGCCCGACGCGAAGGACTCATGTACCGTTGAGGTTTCGCTGCCCAACGCGCCGGGCAACAGGCGCGTGACCGCCTCCAGTACCACCAGGGCCGGCAACTCGCCGCCGCTCAGCACATAGTCCCCGATCGAGATTTCTTCATCGATGAGATGGTCGATCACTCGCTGATCCACGCCCTCGTAGCGGCCGCAGATCAGGATCAGATGCCCCTCGCGATGGAGCCGTACGGCCTCCGCTTGCGTGAAAGGCTTTCCCTGCGGCGAGAGGAGAATAACCCGCCTCCCGGACCGGGAAGATTCGTCCTCCGGCCCGGAGGCCGTGATCGATTCGACGGCCGCGAATATCGGCTCAGGTTTGAAGACCATGCCGTCGCCGCCTCCGAACGGGCGGTCATCGACGGATCTATGTTTGTCGGTGGTGAAATCCCGCAGGTCGAATACGCGGACCTCAAGCAGCGCCTGGTTCATGGCCCGGCGCAATATCCCGAAGTCGAGCACCGGTCTGATCAAATCGGGGAAAATGGTTATGATGTCTACGCGGAGCACGTCTAAAGCTCGAGCAGTCCCGACGGCGGATCGACCCGAATCCTCCGCCGTGGCAGGTCGACTTCGGTGCAAATCGAGCCTGCGAAGGGTATCATATATTCCCTTCCGTCCCCTTCGCGCACGACCAGTACCGGAGTCCCGGTCGAGTCAAGCACCTTCACCACCTCGCCCAACTCGCGCCCCTCCAGCGTGGCCACTGAGCAGCCGACAAGCTGATAAGCGAAGAACTCATTCTCCTCCAGGTCGATGACTTCTTCTTGAGGCACGCAGAGCAGTGTACCTACGAGCGATCCGGCCTTCTCGATCGTGTCGATGGAATCGAACTGGAGCAGAAGTTGTGCCCCCTTGAATCGATAGGCTTTGAGTTCAAGCCGGGAGAGTTCTCCGTCTGTGGATCGAGCCAGCAGGGTTCGAACGTCCTCGAACCGTTCGATTCTCGAAGTGAGGGGGTTGGCGACGACTTCGCCGCGCAGCCCATGCGTCCGGACAATCTCTGCGATGGCGATGGGCTTGAGGTCTGCGTCCAACTACTCGAGGATCTCCAAAACGAATCGCTTCTTCAGCTTCATTCCCGCGGCGCCAAGGATCGTCCTGATCGCGCGCGCGGTTCGACCCTGCTTGCCGATGACTTTTCCCAAGTCGGGTTGGGCGACGCGTAATTCCAAAACGACCGTCGATTCGCCACCGACCTCATTAACTTCGACCTTCTCCGGTTGATCCACGAGCGCTCTGGCGATCATTTCGATCAGTTCCTTCATCTCCCGAACCCCCACTTCGACGTTTACGGGAACGTGAATTTTGGCCGATCAGTGAAATGAACTGCGAAACTGCGTAAATAATTATTAGATATGAGCGCGCGACGACCAGGTCAGCTGGCGGAGGGTCAAGGCGCCGGATTTAGGTTCGTCACCGCCGGCGTTTTCAACAGCCTCCGGACGGTGTCCGTAGGTTGCGCGCCGCGCTGTATCCAGAATCCAGCCCTTTCGTGGTCGATTTTCACTTCAGCCGGTTGTTTGATCGGGTCGTAGTACCCCAAAGCCTCAACAAACCGGCCGTCGCGTTTTGACCGTTTCTCCGTGACGATGATTCGATAGAAGGGACGCTTCTTAGCGCCCATTCGAGTCAGTTTAATGGCTAGCAAGTTCTACACTCCTCTTAACGGGGTGAAATTATAGTGGCTGTTTGCAAAAAGTCCACAGCAGCAGTTCAACCGGGGCCATGAAGATATCGAACAAACAGGTAATAACTTCTGCTATGGCTATAACTTACCTCTTTCGCTTCTTTTTCTTCGACCTTCGGTTCATCGAGTGTCCAACCGCCCGCTGAAGCGGCGCCGGCATTCGACCCGACATCACCTGCCGCATCATCTGACGCATGTCGACGTATTGCTTCAGGAGCTGATTCACTGCTTCGACTGAGGTTCCGCTCCCGCGTGCAATGCGTTTTCGCCGGCTCCCGTCGATGATGCGGTGGTTGGACCGCTCCTGCCGGGTCATCGAATTAATGATGGCCTCAGTCCGTTTCACTTGATCGTCGACCTCGGCCATCTGTTCGGGCGTGATCTTCCCGAGGCCGACCGATCGAAGCAGGTTACCGGGAAGGAAGTCGAGAAACTTGCCGACGGATCCGAGTTTCTTCGCCTGCCGGAGCTGATCGCGAAAGTCTTCAAGCGTGAACTGGTCCCTCCGGAGTCTCTCCTGGAGCTTCTCCGCTTCCGCTTGATCGACTTCGGCCGAGACTTTCTCGATGAGGCTGAGCACGTCTCCCATGCCCAGGATCCGCGAGGCCATTCGATCCGGATAAAAGGGCTCGATCGCGTCGTATTTCTCCCCCACCCCGATGAACTTGATCGGCTGGCTCGTCACGGCTTTGATGGAAAGGGCGGCGCCGCCACGGGTGTCGCCGTCCATCTTGGTGAGAATCACGCCCGAAAGTCCGAGCCGCTGGTGGAAGGTCTCCGCGCTACGGACCGCATCCTGACCGGTCATGGCATCCGCCACGAACAGGATCTCCGCCGGGAGCAGCTCCCGCTTGATCGATTCGAGTTCAACCATCAACTCGTCATCGACGTGGAGTCTGCCGGCGGTATCGATCAGCAGCGTGTCGAAACCCTTCAGCTCGGCTTCCCGCCGCGCTCTCCGGCAGAGTTCCAGCGGGTCATTTACCAAGGGGTCTTCGAAGAGGGGCCGTTTGAGGTCGCGTGCGATGATCCGCAGCTGCTCACGTGCCGCGGGCCGGTAGACGTCCGCACTGACCAGAAGCGGATTGCGGTTCTCCCGGGTGTAGAGAAGGTTTGCCAGCTTCCCCGAGGTCGTCGTCTTCCCCGAGCCCTGCAGGCCGACGATCATGACGACATTCGGGTTCTTCTGTGTGAATAACAGGCGGCTGGAGGTGCCTCCCAGCAGTTCGATGAGCTGGTCATGGACGATCTTAATGATCTGCTGGGCAGGATTGAGCGAAACCAGGACCTCCTGCCCCAAAGCCTTCTCCTTGATGCTGTCTATGAATTGCCTGACGATTTTGAAATTGACATCCGCCTCGAGCAGGGCAACGCGGATTTCGCGCAAGGTCGTTTCAAGCTGCGCTTCCGTGACCTTCCCTTGCCCACGAAGATCGCGGAAAGCGAGCCGCAGCTTTTCGCTCAGTGAGTCAAACATGGTTGGCGGGTCTGCGGGATTCTCCCGGGAATCGCGGGATCATTGCTCCAAGACAGTCAAAGCCCTTGAGCTTCCGCCTTGGGGAAAACCAGCAATGTACGCAGCCGGCGAAACGCTGTCAAGCGACCTCTGGTTGGGTGACGCATCTGGCGAGTCAACGGCCCTCTCCCCGAAAGACTAGGATCACTCCGAGGCACCTGTTGATCGAGAGAAGTGACCACTGATCGGCCGGTCTAGCGGTTTGATTAGATCCCCACACAGCGCTATTCTCAGTTCGATTGGGGGATGGCGCTGGCGTCAAGCCTGCGATACCTGTGTGGGGTTCACTGAGGAGGGCCATTTTCGCGAGGAGAGTCCTCCAACGTTTGCTAACGGAGAATTCTACCTTCCCGAGAGTCTTGATTGAATTGCTTGCCGGAAGATTGGATCAGAAGGCGTTTTTGGAACTCCATAGATT
>JACQTD010000204.1 GCA_016210985.1 Acidobacteriota bacterium | reverse complement strand
GTCTCCTCCTTTGGGCCTCGAGCCCGTCAATTGGGTACTTCGGAGACCAGTTTACTGGTACTCCGTGGAGATTGGCCTTCTCATACCATCTAATGTCCGCTAGCCACTCCGTGGCAGAGTCTTGTTGAATTTCGCGCTGGATTCTGATTCCTTTCGCCTCTTGGGTACCGGGATCCGAGTCCGGGAATCGAGAGGGTAACGTCGTTGGATACTACTATCCAGAAGCTGGAACGCAAATTGGCCGCCCAGGTGCGAAATCGGGGTCGCAAATACTTCCAACAGGGGCGGGTCACGATAACCCGTCGGATCGGGCGGACCGTGGATGCCGAAGTTCTTGGAAGCGAGCTCTACGATGTAGACCTCCGTGGTCGCAAACGGACGCTCTGGGTCGACTGTACCTGCGCGTATTGCGAGGAGTACTTCGAGCCCTGCAAGCATATTTGGGCAACCATCCTCGCCCTTGAGTCGGAGAACACCCTTCACACACTCGGCCACATCGACCGGCTCGAAGTCGAAGAGTTTTCATCGCTCCCCGGCTACCAATGGAATGGACCGCAGTCACTCAGGGAGATCCGCGATCCGGTGCAGGCGACAGGGGACGACGGGGGTGAGTACGTCCCCGTGGTCCGATCCGGAGCCGAATCCGGCAGGAACGCGGAATGGAGACGGCTGTTGAGCGCAGTCGAGAATGATTTGCGTTCGAAGTCGCCGCCCGTGTTCAGGCCGCTGCCCGCGGGCGCGCTTATCTGGTACGTGGTGAATATCCCCGAGAGTCGTGAGGCGAAGCGGGTGATCGTGGATCTCGGCTTTCGCGAACCCAAACTGAACGGCGACTGGACCGTGGTGAAACAACTGAGAATCGCGGGCAATCAGATTCACGCTTTGCAGGATGCTACCGACCGCGAGGTGCTCGGCCTGCTCGCCGGAGGCGCTAATGCCTCTCAACTGTACGCTTCGGATTATTATCAAGTCTCGCAAAAATGGCGGCTCACGCCGCCGATGACCCGGTTGCTGATTCCGAAAATGTGCCGGACGGGCCGGTGCGGGATCCGGCTTGCGTGGAGCAATCACGATCCCGTTCCGCTGGAATGGGACGATGGCCCGCCCTGGGAAGCCGCACTCCAACTTCGTCATGACGCCGACACCGGCGGGTTGGTCCTGGAATGCTACTACGCCCGCGACGGGGAGCGGATCTCGTTGAAGGAGGCTGAGCTTGCCACCGGCGGATTGATTTTTGCCGGGAACCGGGTTTCGCTTCTGACTGAACATGACGAGGGAACCTGGACGCATCACCTGAAGCGGATGGGCGAGATCCGGATCCCGGAAGCCCAGCAGAACGAACTGCTCAATCGGCTACTGAGCATAACCGATATCCCCAAGCTGGTACTTCCGGAGGATCTCCGATTCGAGGAGGTGCACGGTTATCCCGTCGCCTGTCTGAAAGCCCGGACCCAGGCTGAGTATTATGGGGGCGCACCCAGAGTGAGGGCCGAGCTTTCCTTTGCGTACGAAGGCGAGAAAGTGTCGCGATCGGATCGACGGACGGGAATCTACCAGGCGGAGCGCCGGCAGATGATCCTCCGTCATCCCGCGGTGGAACAGGCGGCCCTGGATCGATTGCTCCAGGTCGGATTTCGGTCCCCGGGAGGGAATGCGCCCCGTGAGTCCGAGCTTGAAATCGATGCCGGGCGGTTCGCCAAAGCGATTCGATTGCTGGTGGCGGAGGGCTGGAGCGTAGAGGCCGAAGGGAAGGTGTTCCGGAAGTTCGGCCGTCTGCGGCTGGATGTCAAATCCGGAATCGACTGGCTTGAGTTGCACGGCGATGCCGATTTTGAGGGGGTCACCGCCAACCTGCCCGAGCTCATCGCCGCGCTGAAACGGGGGGAACATCTCGTGCGGCTGGGCGACGGCACATTTGGATTGATGCCTGAGGACTGGCTGCGCCGGTACGGATTCGTGGCAAGTCTCGGGCGCGCCGAGAAGGATCATTTTCGATTCACCCGCGGTCAGATTGGATTACTTGATGCACTCCTGGAAGCCCAGATTCAACCTACGTTCGACGAAGCGTTTGCGCGGGCAAGGAATGAACTCCGCCGATTCGATGGCGTTCGTCCAGCCCTGCCTTCATCCGGTTTCAAAGGGGAGCTTCGCGAGTATCAGCAGGCAGGTCTCGGCTGGCTGCTCATGCTGCAGCGACTTGGACTCGGGGGTTGCCTGGCGGATGACATGGGCTTAGGGAAGACGATCATGGTACTCGCGCTTCTCGATGTCTGCCACGAGCGGTCGCGGGCACGGCGTGCAGTGCATCACGGGCCTTCGCTGGTAGTGGTTCCAAGATCGATTGTTTCGAACTGGATGGCCGAAGCGCGCCGATTTTCGCCGGCGCTGCGGGTACTCGACGCCACCGGCGCGGGCCGGGAAGCTCATTTGAAACACCTCGAGGATTATGATCTGGTGATGACCACCTACGGCACACTTCGTCAGGACGCAGCCCTGCTAAAGGAGACCGAATTTGAATATGTGATCCTGGACGAGGCCCAGATGATCAAGAATCCAGCCACGGCATCGGCCAAGGCGGCCAGACTGCTTCGTGCCCGGCACCGTCTGGCCATGAGTGGTACGCCGATTGAAAATCACCTCGGCGATCTATGGAGCCTCTTCGAATTCCTAAATCCGGGATTGCTGGCATCCACCCCGGCTCATGGCTTCACCGCGTCGGCCCTCAGGAATCCGGACGAAGAGACGCGGAGATTCCTGGCGCGCGCCCTCAAGCCTTATATCCTGCGCCGGACCAAGGAGCAGGTGGCCAACGATCTGCCGGAGAAAACCGAACTGACCGTTTACTGTGACCTCGAACCGCAGCAACGTAAGATTTACGACGAGCTGAGAGCGCACTACCGGTGCTCGCTGCTGAGTCGGGTCAGCAAAGTCGGATTGAACCGGTCGAAGATTCAGGTCCTGGAGGCCCTGCTTCGACTCCGGCAGGCCGCATGCCACCCCGGGCTGATTGATCCTGACTGGGCGGCACATTCGAGCGCGAAGTTGGATCTGCTGCAATCCTTCCTGGACGAGGTGTTGGAGGAGGGTCACAAGGCGCTCGTCTTCTCCCAGTTCACAAAATTCCTGGGACTGCTTCGTACCCATCTGGACGGGAAGGGGACGGAATACGAGTACCTCGACGGTCAGACGCGAAATCGAGCGGAGATCGTGGATAGATTTCAGGCTGCCGCCGGTCGCGGCCTGTTTCTGATCAGTTTGAAGGCAGGCGGATTGGGCCTGAATCTGACGGCGGCGGACTACGTCTTCCTCCTGGACCCATGGTGGAACCCGGCTGTTGAGGCTCAAGCCGTCGATCGGGCTCATCGCATCGGCCAGGAGCGCAAAGTATTCGCCTATCGAATCGTGACACGGGATACGGTCGAGGAGAAGATCCTCGAACTTCAGCGGAGCAAGCGGGATCTGGCCGACTCGATCATCAATGCCGACAACAGCCTTATGCGCAACCTGGCGCGGGAAGATCTGGAGCTTCTGCTGTCGTGAGCCTGCCCCAAGGGCTCACCACGCGGGCCCTTGGTCTCTCTATTTCCTTCTTCCGGAAGCGGCGACCCTCGGAGATGCCGGGCGTGCGCGCTTGAGGCGCGTAACCGGCTTGTGGCCGTTCTGACGAGGCGGTGTTCCTTTTTGAACGGCCGCCAGCACCTCGGAGATCGTCTCCACAGGAATGAACTCGAGGCGCTCCTTGATGTCGGCGGGCAGATCGAGAAGATCGTTCATGTTGTGCTTCGGCAGCACCACCCGGAGTATACCGGCCCTGCGCGCGGCCAGTACCTTTTCCTTCACGCCTCCCACGGGTAACACCAGTCCGGAAAGGGTGATTTCTCCGGTCATTGCGGTATCCGGGCGGATCAGCGAATTGGTGTAGAGGGAGGAGAGGGCGGCCACCATCGCCACACCGGCAGAGGGGCCGTCCTTGGGTATAGCGCCCGAAGGAACATGCATATGGACGCCTTTCTTCTCGAAAATCTTCAGTTTGACGCCCAGCTCCTTCGCATGCGACCAGATGTAACTCTGGGCTGCTCTGGCGGACTCCTGCATCACCTCACCGAGTTGCCCCGTCAGGCTGAGGCCCTTGCCGCCGGGCAACAGGGTGGCTTCGATAAAGAGCACCTCACCGCCGGCCTCCGTCCAAGCGAGGCCGGTGGCCACGCCGGCCGGCAGCACCTGCTTGGCCCTGTCGGGCAGAAACTTTTCGGGTCCGAGAAGTTCGACGACTTTCTGCTCGTCGAGTTCGACCTTGACGTCCGGATCCTGTGCGACCGCGCGCGCGACCTTTCGCGCGATCTGCCCCACGGTCCGCTCCAGCTGGCGCACGCCGGCTTCGCGTGTGTACTTGGCGATGAGCACCCGGACGACCTCGTCCGTGAGTAACAGTTGTTCAGTCTTGAGCCCCGTCTCATCCACTTGTCGAGGGATGAGGTACCGCTTGCAGATCTCCAGTTTTTCCTCTTCGCTGTACCCCGGCAGCGAGAGAATCTCCAACCGGTCGCGCAAGGGTCCGGGCACGGTGCCCAGCGAATTCGCGGTGCAGATGAAGAAGACCTTGCGGAGATCGAAGGGGAGATCAAGATAATGATCCCGGAAGGTGTGGTTCTGCGCGGGGTCGAGCACCTCGAGGAGGGCGGAAGCCGGATCGCCGCGCCAGTCCATGCCCAGTTTGTCCACTTCATCGAGCATGAGAACCGGGTTGTGGGTGCCGGCCCGGCGCAGCGCCTGGATGATCCTTCCCGGAAGCGCACCGACATAAGTCCTGCGATGGCCGCGCAGCTCCGCTTCGTCGCGCACGCCGCCCAGGCTCATCCGCTCGAACTTTCTTCCCAAGGCGCGGGCGATCGACTGCCCGAGGCTAGTCTTCCCCACGCCGGGAGGTCCGACCAGGCACAGGATCGGGCTCTTGGCATTGGGCTTGAGTTTGAGCACCGCCAGGAATTCGATGATCCGGTCCTTGACGTCTTTGAGGCCGTAATGATCCTCGTCGAGAACCTGCTTCGCATGATCGAGATCGAGGTTGTCCTCAGTCTCCGTGCGCCAGGGCAATTCGAGAATCCACTCGAGGTACGTCCGGGTCACGTGATAATCGGGGGCGGCGGAAGGGAGTCGTTCCATGCGCTTCAACTCCCTTTCGGCTTCCTTACGGACGTCATCCGGGAGATCGGCGGCCGTCAGGCGCTCCCGCAGCAACTCGGCTTCAGCCTGTTCGGGTTCCTGCTCTCCCAATTCCTTCTGAATGGCGCGGAGCTGCTGCCGCAGGACGTAGTCACGCTGGGCCTTGTCCATCTCCGCCTGGGCTTCGCCGGTAACCTTCTTGCGCAGCTCCAGGATCTCGACTTCCCGGGTCAGGAATCCATGGATGAGCCGGAGCAATTCCAGCCGGCTGGGTGCTTCCAGCAGCGCCTGTTGTTTTTCGGTGTCCAGATTGATCAGGGCGCCGAGACGAAAAGCCAGCACGACCGGATCTTCTTCGTTGGTAAACGCCGCAGCCACCTCCTCCGGAACGTTTGGAAGTAAAGTGAGGCTCTTACGGACCAGGTCGATGACGTTGCGATGAATCGCCTCAACCTCGATTTCGGTGTCGGCGGGCTCCTCGATCACCTCGAACCTGGCTCTCAAATGCTGGTCATGGGGCACGAATTCAAGGACACGCAGCCGCTGCAATCCCTGGACGGCGATCTGGAGCGTGTCACCGCTGGTCCGCAGCATCTTGGTGATGACCACCAGGGTACCGACCCGGTGAAGGTCCTCCGCCGTCAACTCATCCTCGTTCTGGTGGCGCTGGGCAATGGTGGCGAGCAGCTTCTCTTCGGTAGCTACGGCCGCTTCTACCGCCGCCAGCGATCGGGGTCGCCCCACGATCAGCGGCGCGACCATGTAAGGGAATACCACGGTGTTCCGGAGCGGCAGCACGGGCAATTCAAAAATCTTCCGGCCTTCCGGGTTTGACTCTTCCTCTTTCGGCGAAACGGGCTGTCCCGTCACGACCTCCGGTCCAGGTCCGGTCCCGGTCGCCGGTTCCGGTGTCTCCACCGGTTCGGCGCGCTCCACTGGTTGTGGGCCGGCCACTTCAAGCTGTCCGCCAGCGGGCATAGACTTCTCGTCTTTCACACTCTCCTCCATCGGGCTCAAAGGTCCAGCAACTTCACGAGCAGAAGACCATTGACGAACTCGCAGTCGATTTCGTCTCCGAGCACATCGCGCGGCAGCTCGATCTTTCTCTCGAAATGGCTATAGACCAGTTCCATCTGGTAGCACTCCACGGCCTGCGAGGTGTCATGGTCGCGACGGACGCCGCGCACGAACAACGATCGACCCGAAACCTCTACATCCACATCGTCCGGCTGGACGCCGGCGACCTCGATCTTCACGAGCCAGCCGCCGCGCGTCCGATAGATGTCGGCCGCGGGCGTCCAACAACTCTCGGCGGCCAATCTTCCGTGGTTGGATAGGAGCCAGAAATAATCCTGTTTACGACCCATGTGACTCAAACGACCCTCCGGAGTTGCCGTCCTGATTACTTAGCCTTGACCACCACGACGGTGACATCGTCCGAGCGCTGCTGCGCGCCCAGGTACCTCTTGGTGTCATCTACGATGGCGTCGCAGATGGTCTGGGCGTCGGCCTGGATGTGCTCCCGAACCAGACGCTCCAATCGTTCCAATCCGAAAGCCTGCCCGTCGTCGTTCTCCGCCTCGGTTACGCCATCGGTATAGAGTACAAGAACATCTCCACGGTTGAAGTAGGCGATGTCCTCCGAGTAGGCCGCATCTCGTTGGATGCCGAGAGGGATCCCGCCGGTTGACAGGAATCTCGCCGGCTCCTTCCCGCTGACGAGCAGCGGGGGATTGTGACCGGCATTCAGGTAGAACATCCGCCGGCCGTCATCATCGACTTCGCCGTAGAAGGCCGTTACAAAATGGCGCTCCTCGATACTGTCGGTGAGCAGTTGATTCAGCCGCTTGAAGACGGCGCGCAGTGAAAAGTCGATCCCGAATAACGCATGGGTGTAAGCACGGAAGCTGGCCATGATCAGGGCCGCCGGGATGCCCTTACCGCTGACATCGGCCACAATCACGCCGAGACGGCCATCGGCCACATGAATGAAATCATAATAGTCTCCCCCGACCTCGGTCGAGGAAACGCTCCGGCCCGCGACTTCGAAGTTCCTGACTCCATCGGGAGTGCTCGGCAGCAGCGCGTCCATGACCTGTCCCGCGATCTGCAACTCACTCTCCCAACGGCGCTTCTCCACCAGTTCTTTGTGGAGGTTGGCCTTCTCTACGGAGATCGTGGCCAAGCTGGCAAAGAGGCTGAGCAGTTCAAGATCGTCCTGGGAGTAGTTATTCTGCCGATCCGACTCGAGATTGATGACCCCGATGACCTTTCCCCCCGTTCCGGTGAGGGGCGCGGCAATCTCGGAAAGGGTGGACTCCCGCGCCTGATAGTAGTTAGGATCGGCGTGCACGTCAGGCAGCACAACGCCCTGGCCGGTTTCCAGAACCTGATAGATGATCCCCCGGTCGATACAACAGGCTTGCGTCTCCTGGACGCCCGGCCGGTATCCGATCAGCTCATAACCCCGGAGCGATCGCGCCGACTGATCGAAGACATAGATTCCTGCCGCATCGTACTGGATCAGTACCCGCACAGCCTTCAGGATGTAATGCAAAGTCTCCGTGAGGTCGAGCGATACCGTGACCAGCCGGAACGCATCGACCAGCGGACGGACACGGTCCTTGCGACTGACCGACTTGGTTGCCAATTGTTCCGCAGTTGCTTCCATATGGATCAGCTTCAGTATCTCCCATCCCCAAGCGGCGCGAGGCGACAAAAATCTTCCCCTAGCCGCATCGCCATCGAGGGCGGAAACTTCAAAGTCTACTGCCGCCGAACCGCTAAGTCAAAAATAGGTTGAACAGCCTGAAGGATTGGGATCTAACTGATTAAGAATGCGAATGTTAGCGGTGCCTATCCCACCAGATCTCCCGGGCGTAAGTCTGATCGTCGCTCCGCTTGAACAGATGGACGAGCATCATGCCGGCGACAAAGCCGCCGATATGCGCCCACCAGGCGACGCCTCCCGTCTGGGCGGAATGGACGCCGAGCGAGGCGGC
Source organism: Acidobacteriota bacterium (assembly GCA_016210985.1). Classification (GTDB taxonomy): domain Bacteria; phylum Acidobacteriota; class Blastocatellia; order HR10; family JACQTD01; genus JACQTD01. Next base: position 1,612 of record JACQTD010000204.1, on the reverse strand, counting down.
ACCCGCGAAAAACTGCTGAAGGAACCAGAATCCCAGCAGAATCACCGCAGGAATCCGCACGAACTGGAGGAAGATGAAGATGGGAATGAGCGTGACCACGCGCGCGTGCGGATAGAGCAGCAGATATCCGCCGAGAACTCCGGCGATGGCCCCGCTCGCACCGAGGCTGGGCACACGCGAGTCCGCATTCGTGAAGATATGGGCCGCTGTGGCGAGAACGCCGCAGAGCAGGTAAAAGACCAGGTATCGCGCATGCCCCATCCGGTCCTCGATATTGTCCCCGAAGATCCAGAGGTAGAGCATGTTCCCGCCCAGGTGCATCCAGCCGCCGTGAAGGAACATGGCCGTGAAGATGGGAAGTGCCAGCCCCATGGGATCCGGCGGTACGTTCATGCCCCCCACGCCCGAGAGGGACGAAGCGAAGTACCGGGCGGGCACTACCGCGAAGTCGTTAACGAAGAGTTCCAGATGCTCGGGATCGAGCGAAAACTGAAACAGAAACATCAGGACGTTTATGGCGATGAGCGTGACGTTGACGAACGGATAACTCCGTGAGGGAATGTCATCGCGGATTGGGATCATCGTGGGTCTACCTCATCACCGCGCTGGTGCCGGTTCCACTCGGTCATCATTATTCGATGAAGTCAATGGGAGGCAGGGTTGGTATGATCCCCTTCTCGTGCGCTCGACGGAGCAGCAAGCTCACCGCCTCGCGTCCCCGCTCGCCGTAGCCCAGCGTCCAGTCGTTAACGTACATGCTGATGAAACGGTCAGCCTGCTGAGCCGTCATCTCCCGGGCAAATTGCATGGCGTAGGGCAGGGCTTCGTCCCGATGCTCGAGCGCGTACTCGATCGACTGCTTGAGCATCCGGGATACTCGTCTGGCCGTCTCTTCGGGAAGGTCCCGTCGGATCGCGTTGCCACCGAGCGGCAGAGGGAGGCCCGTTTCCTGATGCCACCACTGGCCGAGATCTACTACCTTATGAAGTCCCATGTCGGCGTAGGTAACCTGACCCTCATGAATAATCAATCCGGCGTCGATCTCGCCGCGGGCTACAGCATCCTGGATCCTGTCGAATGGCATGACGACGACCTGAACTTCCGGTTCCAACAGTCGGAGCGCCAGATGAGCCGTGGTCAGCTTGCCCGGAATCGCGACCGTTCGCGCCTTCAGCCGCGACAGGCTGATCGGTTTCCCCGATACCACGACGGGTCCGTAGCGATCCCCCATGCTGGCCCCATGGCCGAGCAGCGCGTACCGATCCGACAGGTAGGCATAAGCGTGAAAGGAGATGGCGGTGACTTCGTATTCCCCCGCCATGGCTTTCTCATTCAGCGTCTCGATATCACTCAGGATGTGGGTGAATTTCAGATCGCCCGTCTTCAATTTGCCGCTCGCGAGCGCGTAGAACATGAACGCGTCGTCGGAGTCCGGGCTGTGTGCCACTCTTATCTCGGTCAAGGTCTATGCCTCGCTGCAAAGTCACATCGATTCAGATGGACCGCGCATTATACAGCCGGGGCTTGTCATTCCAAATCAAATTACAGAGGTCAGGGGTCAGGGGTCAGAGGTCAGGGGTCAGAGGTCAGAGGTCAGAGGTCAGGGGTCAGG
>JACQTD010000214.1 GCA_016210985.1 Acidobacteriota bacterium | reverse complement strand
GTGGTGGAGACGGCCGCGAAGAAACTGCGCTCGAGACCGGGTGATCCGCTGGTGGTGGAAACCAGTGTCCTGGAAGGCCACCCCAAGCACGTGATTGCCGAAGAGGCGGAAAAGTGGGGCGCTGATCTGATCATCATGGGCTCACATGGGTATCGGGGGCTGAAACGCCTCTGGCTGGGTTCAGTCTCGCATGCCGTCGCCGCCCACGCGCACTGCTCGGTGGAGATTGTGAGGGCTCACGAAGAATGAGATGAAGATCATCCTAGCCGTCGATGGGTCTTCCTGCAGCGACGCGGCCGTCGAGGAAGTGGCTCGGCGTCCTTGGCCTGCCGGGAGCGAATTCAGAATCATCTCGGTGGCGGAACTACCCGCCCTGCCCACGCCCGAGACTTGGGTGCTGCCCGAGGGCTATTTCGAGGAGGCGGAGAGGGCATCTCAGGATCGCGCCCGTGTCGCGATCGATAAGGCGGCCGAACGACTCCGGCAGTTCGAGAAACTCGGGCCGCAAATCACTTCGGAGCTGCTTCAGGGGCATCCTCAGCACGTGATCCCCGAGTATGCCGAGCAATGGGGCGCCGATCTCATCGTATTGGGTTCACACGGATACCGAGGCTTGAAGCGTTTGTGGCTCGGGTCCGTGTCTCACGCCGTCGCCTCGCATGCCAAGTGCTCTGTGGAAGTTGTGCGATGCCGCCAAATCACGCAATCGCTGGGCGAATAAACCCACCGGTCCAACCCATGAATCGTCTTTCATTGTAGATACAGGTAGGAACGCCCGTTGCCTGCAGATGATCGTCGAGGACGATCATGCGCAGCGGCAAAAGGCACGACAAAACTCCGTTCACTAAACGGCTCGATCACAAGACGAGTCATCCGGGCGCGCCAAAACCCCGGTCGGTACCCTCGGTCTGCGTGAAGTGCGGATCTGTGTATGCAAATGGGCGTTGGGTGCAGCCGTCGGCCCCCCCATCAACGGGCGTTCATGCGCCTGTCGCCCAGAAAACGCAGTGCCCGGCGTGCCGGCAACAGGAGCACGGCATGCCGGCCGGATACGTCTACATCGAGGGCGGCTATTTCCAGACCCACCGCGACGAGATCGAGCATCTGCTTCGGAACGAGGCCAGCCGGGCGGCGGAGGACAATCCGCTGGCGAGAATCATGGGGTGGGAGCTGGAAGGAACGTCGAGGTTGAGCCTGGCCACGACCACCGAGCATCTGGCCCAGCGGCTCGGACACGCCTTGGAAAAGGCATTCGGGGGAAAAGTGAGATATGTCTTCTCCCACGAGAACAAGCTGGCCCGGGTCACCTGGAGTCGTGGAAACCGGACCGGAAAAAGCGGAGGTGGCGCATGATACGCAATGAGCGGACGGTTGTATTGCATCATCAAGACGGCGTTCCCGACTATGAGGCGGCGGCCAGAGAGATCCGTATCCCGTCGGATGGGGTCGTTCTTGAGGGCATTCTCAGCATCCCGCCGGCCACCAGGGGAGTGGTGCTCTTTGCCCATGGGACCGGAAGCAGCAGGCACAGCCCGCGCAACTTGTTTGTGGCTCGCGGGCTTCATCGAGCGGGGATGGCTTCGCTGCTATTCGATTTGCTGACGCGGGAAGAAGAAGCCCTCGACCAACGGACCGGACATCTTCGATTCGACATCGAATTGCTTGTTCGACGCCTGCTGATCGCCACCGAATGGATCCGGACCTCACCCGACACCTGTCAGCTTCGAATCGGGTACTTCGGCGCCAGCACCGGAGCCGGCGCGGCCCTGGCGGCGGCTACGAAGGAGGGAAACCGAATTGTCGCGGTGGTCTCGCGTGGCGGCAGACCCGATCTGGCGGGTCCCTTGCTCCCGGCCGTAGGGTGTCCCACGCTCCTGATCGTGGGAGCATACGACCAGGACGTGATCAAGCTGAATCGAGAGGCTTATGCTCAATTGCGTTGCGAGCGGGAATTGAGAGTTATCGCCGGGGCTTCACATTTCTTTGAGGAACCGGGTACCCTGGAAGAAGTTGCCCGGCTTGCGGCAGCGTGGTTTCAGAAACACCTGGCGCAGCCGGCAACGGCTTCAGCTGTTCCTTCGGCCTGAGTCCCGGATGAGTGCGGATGCACGGTTTGGGGAGGCGGTCATGACCATACGTTACGAGAACCGAAAAGAGGCGGGACAACTCTTGGCATCCGAGCTGATGTCCTATGCGGGCCGTGCCGACGTAACCGTGCTGGCGCTCCCCCGGGGAGGAGTTCCGGTGGCGATGGAGGTGGCCGATGCGCTCAACGCACCGCTTGATGTTTTCGTCGTGCGCAAACTCGGGGTGCCGGGACACCGGGAACTGGCCATGGGCGCCATCGCCACCGGCGGGGTGCTGGTCATCAACGAGGAGATCGTCCGGTTTCTGAAGATTCCGTCAGAGGCGATTCGTGCGATCGCCGAGGAAGAGCGCCGGGAACTCTCGCGCCGGGAATACGCCTATCGGGGGGACCGTCCGTCTCCGAAACTCGAAGACCGGATCGTGATCCTGGTGGATGATGGCATGGCGACGGGCTCCACCATGCGGGCAGCCATCTCCGCTGTTCGCGAGCAGGACCCGGCGATGATCATTGTGGCCGTTCCGGTCGCGGCCGCAAGCACATGCGAAGAGTTGAGACTGGAAGTGGATCTGGTCGTCTGCCCGATGATGCCCGAGGCCTTTTCCGCCGTCGGCGCCTGGTACGACGATTTTTCGCCGACCACAGATGAGGAGGTGCGCGACTTACTCGATCGGGTTCCTCATCATCACGGGTGGGGGGTCACGCGATGACTCCTCCGGCACAGGTCCAGGGAAGCCTTGATGGGAACCACCCTCGGGTGTCGATCTCATCGGGAGATCTTTTCGGGGAGGGTGAGTAATGGATAGCAAGCTGGCTCTGATTGGCGGCGTCTGTTTGGGCGCCGGGCTGATCACGTTATTGTCCCATGACGATGTTTCCGACGACGTCCTGTTGGCGCGTATCCGCTCGAGAGTGAAGTCGGTCGTTTCCTCACCTGAATCGGTCAGGGTCGCGAGCCGCGACGGTCGCATCACCTTGAGCGGCTCCCTGCCGGCCGGCGAAGCCGCCCGCCTGCTATCCACGGTCAGTTGCGTCAGGGGTGTGAGGGGAGTGGAGAGCCAGCTCGATCTTCGCTGCACGCACCAGGAGTCACTACCCGATCCCGAGGAACTGGCGCGACTCGCCGTTGGATAGTCCTCGCATCCCGCACGCAGAGCCGCGGAGGCGCTGAGGAGCCATTTCCCTGGGACCGCACGCATCTTGCGTGCTTTAGTGCGTTTGTCGACTACGGATGCCAGGACACCTCCTCGTCGCGGCCGGTGGGCTCCAACGGCCTTCTGATCCGAGGTAGATTGACAACATGAGTTGCTGAAAGTATCGTTTCAGCAGAGCATCGTTTCGTGGCAACATGGTTTGCTTCCCCATAGGATTCAGACGCCTCCGCATGGCAGCGGGGATCGAGTAATCTCAGGGACCTCATGGCGGCGGATGAAGGTTTCGTGATTTGGATGACCGGCCTTCCCTCTTCGGGGAAGTCCACCATCGCCCATCACCTGGAGGAACAGTTTAAAGCGCGACGTCTACACGTGGAGATTTTGGATGGAGACGAGATGCGCGAACACTTGAGTCCCGGACTCGGATCAAGGTCTTCACCGGCATTTCGGATCCTTATGAGCCGCCCGAAAGACCCGAGATTGAACTTCAGACCGACCGGGAGTCGCCGTTAGAAAGCGTTGCGAAGGTCGTGGAAGCGTTGGAGCTCGCGGGCTTGCTCCGCTCAGGTAATCAGTAGAATTGGAGTCAACTTGTAGGACGCATCCACGATCTTACCGGGAATCTCGTTGAGTGCTTTCATGTCAATTCCTCACGCAGCGCCGCGGAGCCGCAGAGATAACCTGAAACCCCAGTCTCCTCCGCGTCTCCGCGTCTCTGCGTGCAAGTCGCCGATGATTCGTTGGATCTGATTTCGCCGGCCACGAACAACCCTTTCGCGCACGGTCGCCGACGGCTCGGCCTGATGAGGATTCGACAACTCCGTCACGTTCACCTCGGATACGCCCATGTGAATGTCGATCCGGTCCATCGGTGGTCCCGAGATCTCGGCGACGTACTGTCGCATCATCTGCATGGTGCAGCTGCATTCGCGGGTCGGATCCGCGAAGTACCGGCACCGACACCCCTGCGTTAGCTTTTTGTCATGTGAGGAAGACAAAGCTCAAACCCAAACCTTCTATGTACCCTAAGTTATTGACAACATTAGGCGATCATCTTCGGCAGAAAAGGCTTGGGCTGGGACTACTTCAACGTGAAGTCGCGGCCAGACTTGGCGTGGATGAGGCTACGGTCTCGAACGGGGAAAGAAACGCAACCCACCCTGCGTTGCCCCTGATGCCCGAGATCATCCGATCCTTGGGCTACAGCCCTCATGTTCAGGCTGGGTCGCGAGTCGGGAGGCAAGCCCAATACCGGGAGACGCGGGGCCTGTCGATCAAGCAACTCGCCGGAGCATTGGGGGTCGATCCTTCGACGGAGGATGTGCACGGCCAGCCGGGAGCCCAAGTTGGCTTTGTGGAATCAGGCGAGCGGGCAGCGGCGCAATCGCCACGCCAGCCTCCCCGCAGTGGCAGGCATACTTGGGACGAACGATCCGTATTCAGGCTCCTCGGCCTCGAGCACGTGTAGATGTGCCCTGCTTACCGCTTACGTTACACCATCCAGCCCAACCGCTTTCACGGACTCATCGGTTCGATCCGCGAATCAACGCGAATACCGTTTAGGGATGATGATCTTCAGAATATGAACTTCAAGCCGATCTGCACTTGGCGATTGGGCGATGAGGTTCCTGAAATACTGCCGGCTGCCGGCCTACCGATCACGGCATTCGGTTTTCCAAAATGCGCGGTGTTGGTGAAGTTAAAGAACTCGCCACGCAACTCCAGACGTTTCGACTCCGTAATCGGGAAATTTCGTGCAACGAGGAGATCGAGGTTGATGAAGCCGGGTGCGCGCAGCACGTTCCGGCCTGAATTGCCGAAGGTGAATGACGCCTGAGGAGCAAAGGCGGTTGGATCAAACCAACGATCCACCGAACGCTCTCCGCTTGGCAGGTTCCCATCCCGCAGGCGATCTGGCCGAATGGGTGTCGCGTCTGCGGTGTTCGCCGGACTGGGATCGACACTCGGGTTCACCGTCGGACCGGTCTGCGCTACGAAGATGCCGGCAAGTTGAAAGCCACCCAAGACAGCTCGTATGAGTTTGGAGCCGCCCAGGAAACCGCCTGCGCGTCCCAGCGGCAGATCGTATATTACGCTTGTAACCAGGCGATGACGGAGATCGAATCCAGCGTCCCCTTTCTCCGCATTCGTGTTTTTCGAATTCTGCGGGAGTCTAGGCTGAAGTTCCTCCTCTTTTCGGGGCGATCAGCATAGATAAGTCCAGCATCGTTACCGGGTTGAGGGAGCGTTTGTCGTGTAATATGTAGGCATGTATAT
>JACQTD010000207.1 GCA_016210985.1 Acidobacteriota bacterium | reverse complement strand
CGGAACCCGCCATTTCGTTGACCAACATCACCTTCGGTCCGTAAATCGCAACCGGAGGCCACGGAATGTCCTTCCCGTCGCGGGGTGAAATCAGGTTGAGGAGCCTCCGCTGGAGTTTCTCCGTGTAAAAGTCCGGGATCATCCCTCCGCCGTTGTATCTCTCATCGACGATGATGGCATCCTTGCCAAGTTGTCCGGTCAGGTACTTGTCGAACATGATCAGCCCGGGAATGCTTGTGTCGGGCACATGCATGTAGGCCACGCGTCCTCCCGTGGCCTCCGACACCCTTTTTCGCTGGGATTCAACCCAGCTGATATATCTCAGGCCGTTTTCATTCGTTACCGGCTTTACGGTAATCTCCCAGGCATCGGTCTCAGAGGGCTTATCGTTGATGCGGAGCGTCACGGTCTTTCCCGCAAGATTCTGGAAATAGGAGTAGGGATCGGCCGTCGCCGGTGCTAGTTCCCCATTGACCGCAATCAGGTGCTGGCCTTCCTTAACTTTCAATCCGGGCTCCGTGAGCGGGGATCGCAAATTCTCATTCCAGTTCTCGCCGCGGTAGATCCTGGAGAGCCGATAGAATCCGCCGTCGGCCGCGAAATCGACGCCGAGCAGGCCAACGCCGATCTGTTTGCGGCTTGGCACATCGCCCCCGCTGACATAGGTATGCGAGGTGGATAGTTCGGCGATCATCTCCCCGATGATGTAGTTGAGATCGCTCCGGTGGGCGACATGCGGAAGCAGGGCCTCGTACCGCTTACCGATCATGCTCCAGTCCAGACCGCCCATGTCTGGATCCCATTCGAAGATCGAAGAGACCGATGTGGTTCGTCCATCCACCCCGGTAGCGTTTCCAGGTCCTGAACTCCTGGGAGGTGGGATTGAAGGCCACTCGCTGGCCGTCGGGCGAGAAACTCGTCAGCGACGCGCGGGGCACGGGAAGCATTTCGGCCATGCCGCCCTCCACCGGAACCGTGAACAACCGGGTGTAGGCGGGAGGCGCGCTGTACCGGTTGGAGCGGAAAAGGATTCGCCTGCCGTCCGGGGACCAGCCAAGCACGCCATCGGTACCGGGATGATAGGTCAGCCTGCGGGGTTCGCCGCCCGCCGCGGGGATGAGATAGACATCTGCGTTCCCATCGTATTCACCCGTAAACGCGATCCATTTTCCGTCCTGCGAAAACTTGGGATAGAGCTCGTCGCCGGCATAGGCGGTGAGTCGTTTCGCTTCGCCCCCGGTCCGGGAAGCGGTCCAGAGATCCCCGGCATACACGAACACGACCTGACTCCGGGAGATGTCAGGGAAGCGCATAGGACGCGTCTCGGGCTCCGCCGCCCCCGCAACGGCAACGAACATCAGCGCGCAGAGTGCGCACACAACCATAAAAGACCGCGTCCAACTCATGGCAGTTGCTCCTCCTGACTCCATTCGATCTTGGATTTCTCTAGCGAATACCATCGGGGATCTTCGCCCGCTACCCCTGGATTCGCATCCTATCCCAAACGACTCCCAGTCCGAGATAGTTCGATTCAATTCATGGGGATACGAAATTGTCAGGTAGGCGTGATTGTGGGAGACCTCTCCAGAGGTCGATGGGGTACGCGGAGGACCGCACCACATCGGGGTCGGGAGACCCCTCCCACAATCCGGCCGTGGTTGAGCCGCATCCGGCTAGAAGCTAGGATACTCGCTGGATATGGTAAAACCACGGCCCCGGCTGTTCCTCATCGACGCGATGTCCAATATTTTCCGTGCCTACTACGCCATTCGGGGCCTCTCGAATCGCTCGGGGACGCCTACTAACGCCGTTTACGGTTTCACCGCGATGCTACGGAAACTGATCGTCGACGAGAAACCCGAGTATCTGGCCGCGGTATTCGACACGGCGGAGCCGACGTTTCGTCATGAAATGTACGTCGAGTATAAGGCCAATCGGGCGGAAATGCCGGACGATCTTGGCCCGCAGATTCCCCTTGTATATGGAATCTGCGATGCGCTCCGCGTTCCCACCCTGCGAAAGCCTGGATACGAGGCCGACGATATCCTGGGAACGCTGGCCCGAAGGGCGGTCGCTGCCGGCATGGCCGTGTCGATCATTTCCAATGATAAGGATCTCTGTCAGCTGGTCAATGACCATGTGGTCGTGATCAAGTCGGACCGGCAGAATACCGTCGTCTGCGATGCCAAGGGGGTGGAAGATCGTCTCGGCGTTCCTCCGCATCTGGTCGTCGATTACCTCGCCCTGGTGGGAGACAGTTCCGACAATGTACCCGGAGCGCCCGGGATTGGCGAGAAAGGAGGAGTCCAGATCATCCGGCAGTTCGGATCGCTCGAGAAGGCGTTGGAAGGCTGGGCGGAGGTCGGGAGAAAGAGTTACCGGGAGTCGTTGCGGGATCACCGTGATCTGATCCTTAAATCAAAAAAACTCGTCACCATCCACACCGACGTTCCGCTCGAGGTTGACCTCGAATCGCTGCGCTATCAGGGACCCGACCTGGAAGCGACCGTGCAATTGCTCAAAGAGCTGGACTTCACGACGTTGTTAAAGGATCTGGTCGGCATCGACGCCCTGCTTCGCGCTCCGCAGCCCGATAAGCCGGAAGACCGGCCACACTCGCAGAAACTCCAAGGTCCGGCTGAATTGAACCGTTGGGTGGAGGAGGCTCTGAAGGAACCGGTCGTCGCTCTGGCCTGGAGTTCGGCAACCGGTGGGATCACCGAAGTCGGTCTGTCGGTCCGCGATGGCGAGTCCGTCTCCTGCCGGCTTGACGGTGAGGCGCCGCTCGCCGATTCACTGGAGCCGCTGCTCTCCTCGGCGCATCCGAGGAAGCTCGCCTTGGACTGGAAACCGATCTGGAAGTTGTGCAGACGGCACGAACTCGGGCTGTCCGGCACGCTCGAGGACCTCTCGCTCGCGTCCTGGTTGCTCGATCCGAACAGCGGCAAATACGGGCTTGAGGACCTCTCCAAAGCCTGGCTGGACGCTCCCGTCAACCCCGACGATCCCGCCCGTGCCGCGGAGACGCTCGGCCGCATCGCGCCGCTTCTACTCGAACAACTCAAGAAGGCAGAGCTCGATCGGCCTTATCGGGAGCTGGAGATCCCGGTCGTGGAAGTGCTGGCCGACATGGAACTGGCGGGCGTGCGCATCGATGCAGTGGTACTGGCCGAGGTTGCCGGGGAGATGGAAGCGGAGATCGGGCGGCTCACCCGTATGATCCACAAGGAAGCCGGCCGGCCCTTCAATATCAATTCGCCGCAACAGCTCGCCCAGATTTTCGAGGAACTTGGAATCGAAGTCACCCGGCGGACGCGGAAGACCGGACGCGTGGCCACCGGAGCCGATGTACTGGAGGAAATCGCTGGAAAGTTCCCGCTGGCGCAAATGGTCCTCGATTATCGCGAGGTGGTGAAGTTGAAAGGCACGTACGTGGACTCGCTGCCTACCCTGATCGATCCTCGAACGCGAAGAATTCACACCACTTACGACCAGACCGGAACCGCAACCGGCAGACTCTCCTCCAGGAACCCCAACCTCCAGAACATACCCATCCGCTCCGAACTGGGACGTCGGATACGCAGAGCCTTCGTCCCTGCACCCGGTCATCTCTTCATATCAGCGGACTACTCTCAAATCGACCTTCGCGTGCTGGCGCATGTAAGTGAGGATCCGGTGATGACCGAAGCCTTTCGACGGGGAGCCGATATTCACACCCAGGTGGCACGCAGCGTCTTCGGCGCCCAAACGCCGGCCGAGGAGAAGGAGTTTCGCCGTCAGGCCAAGATCGTCAATTTTGCCATCGCTTACGGCATCGGAGCCTTCGGCCTGTCGCAACGCGTCGGACTGCCAAGGAAAGAAGCGCAGCGGGTCATCGACGCTTATTACAAGCTCTATGCCGGCGTGCGCGCTTACATGGACCGGATTCCGGAGGAGGCCCGCCGCCTGGGTTATGTCAGCACGCTGGGAGGGCGCCGCAGGCCGATCCCGCAGATCGCCGACCGCAATTTCAATAACCGTGCCAGGGCGGAGAGGGAAGCTATCAACGCTCCCATCCAGGGCGGCGCGGCGGATATTTTTAAGATGGCCATGCTCCGCGTGCATCATGCCCTCAGGAGGGAATCGTTGCGCACCCGCATGGTCCTCCAGGTCCATGACGAGATCGTCCTGGAGGCTCCGGAGCAAGAGGCCGAGGTCGTCCGCCGGCTGGTCAAGACGGAAATGGAAGCGGCCTATCCCTTGCGCGTTCCCCTGGTCGTAGACGCAGCTTCCGGCCGAAACTGGATGGAGGCCAAGGGCGACTAGGCATCCTGTAGTCAGGCCGGCAGGTACGAGAGCGCGGTATCGATCTCATCCCGGGTGTTATAGAAATGGGGCGCAAACCGGAGCCGTCCCGCACGGGACGCCGCGATCACGTTTCGGCCATCGAGCAGCCGGAAAAGATCATCGGCGGCAAAACGGTCGTGAACGCAGGCGACAATCGGTGATTTCTCGCGAGGGTTCCTAGGGCTGACTACCCGGAAACCTTTCGACCTCAAGCCTTCCACCAGATGGTCGGTCAGGTCCAGCAAGTAGCGTTGAATCCTGTCGATTCCGACTTCCAGCAGGGTGTCGACGGCGGCCCCAAGCCCGTAATACCCGATCGCATTGAGGGTTCCCGGCTCGAAGCGGGTCATGTCGGTCCGCCATTCGATGGGATGGACGACAAAATCGGCCCAGCCTTTGACCGACATCCATCCCACCGTCGTCGGTTTGATCCGGTCGAAGGCCCGTGGGCTCAGGTATAGGAATCCAGCGCCTTCCGGCCCCATGAGAAACTTATGGCCGTCGGCCGCCATTGCGTCTATGCCCCAGGCGCGGACATCCAGCGGGAGCGCGCCCAATCCCTGAATGCCATCTACGACGAAGAGAAGATCCCGTCCACGGAGGGCTTCGGCCATGCTTTCCAGATCCATCCGCTGTCCTGAGGCGTATTGCACGAAACTGACCGTGACGATCCGGGTCTGACCATCCACCAGACCGAGGAGCTCGCTCACGTCCACCCGTCCATCCCGTTCGGGGGCCATCCTCAGCGTTACTCCGGCCTCGCGAAGGCGCATCCAGGGATAGATATTGGCGGGGAACTCGGAACCGGCGGTGACGACGTTGTCGCCTGAACGCCAGGGGTATCCGTTCGCGACACTCGCCAGCGCCGTCGAGGTGTTCGGCATCAGCGCGATCTCCTGGGATCGGGCGCCGATAAGTCGGGCGAGCGAGCGGCGGGTTCCTTCGACTCCGGCCATCCACTTCGGCCAATGCCGGGTTCCGTAGCGCGCCACCTCCTCCGCCTGCTCATGCATAGCTGAAACAACACGCTTGGACAGCGGGGCCACGGCAGCATGGTTAAGATAGATGAACTTTTCGGTGATCGGGAATAGGGCCCGAAGCTCGGGGGTCATGGTTCTTCGTCCGTCGGCGGCACTTTCAACTGGAATGCGGGGCAGATCTCGCCGACGAGATCGCCCCGATGGTTGTGGAGGGCGCGGCGGTCGTACTGCTTAAGCGCGGCAAGGCGGCCTTCGTCGATGAGTTCGAGCTGCCGCAGCGCTTCTAGAACGACCATGCCGCGCACTCTGCGATCATCGCCGTCCTCAATCTTGACTACGATCCCCAAGCCGGCAGGAAAGCGGGTGGATGGGAAGACCCCCACGGCGTGAACGCCTTCGGCCCCGACTTTGGCCACCAGCCTGTGGCCGGTGGCGAGCATGAGGTCCGTGTCGAACCGGCCATGTGTTCCGGCCACCATCTCCGGATACCCGATCATGCTTCGGGTCACCATCCGAGCCGCGGTTTGGAGGCCGTGGGCGACCCCGACGCGATCCGGCGCCATCAGGCCGGCATACGCCCGGGCCATACTGCGGACGGGTATGGCGAAGTTGGGAACTCCGCACCCGTCGATGCCGATCGCCAGATCCGCCGGGTCCAACCGGGCGAAACTCGCGAGGACGTCCATGACCCGCCGCTGGACGGGGTGGTCGGGCTCGTCGTAGCCGGTAGGATCCGAACGGAGTCGTAAGGCCAGGGCCAGCATGCCCGCATGTTTGCCGGAGCAGTTGTTGTGCAGCGGACCTGCAGGTCCGTCGAGCCGGGCGGCGCTCGCCGGATCGAAGGGGGGGTGACCGCCGCATTTCAATGCCGATTCGGTGAGACCCAGCTTCCTGAGGATACCCTCGACCGCCGCGGTGTGAATCGCCTGACCGCTATGCGAACCGGTAATCACCGCAAGCTCCTCCGAGTTGAGATGGAACTGATCGGCCGCGCCGTCGGCGATCACCGGGATGGTCTGGAAGGGTTTCGCGGCTGATCGGAGATAGGTCACGGTTTCCGTGTCGCCCAAGCGAGCGACCTCGCGACCTTCGCCGTCCACCACGGCAATGATCCCGCGGTGACGGGATTCAACGACCGGGCCGCGGACGACGTTAACCGTCACATCAGCCCGGCTCATGGTTCCAGGGCGTCGGGCAGCAGGTTTCCTTGACACCCTGTTGGAGATGAACTTAGTATATTTGTTTGGCTTGACACAGTGAACTCGAGGATTTTACTTTTGACATCCGAAACGGAACCGACTCCCGACCCCAACAAGACTGAGCGCCCAACCGCAGCTTGGCCCGCCCCGCCGACGACAGCGCCGGCTTCCGGAAGTCCTGGCTTCATCCGGATTGCCCGGGGTGTTTCGGCCGCGGTGCTGGGCCTTCTGGTTCCTGGGTTGGGCCATTTGATCCTGGGCAGGTGGATCCGGGCCATTATTCTGCTCTCCTCGATTCTCGCCATGTTTGCGATCGGCGCTTTCTGGATGGAAGGCCGGCTGCATTTGCCCAACCTCAAGGAACCGATCTCCTTCTTCCCCTTCATGGCCAATGCCGGGATGGGCGTGATTTACCTGGCCTGCTACTTGACCCGTACGGCCTTTGCGATTCACGCCGAAGCGCCGACTTATGAATACGGCAATACCTTTCTCTTTGTCACCGGCCTGGCCAATTATCTCGTGGCGTTCGATGCTTACGACATCGGAACCGGGAAAAAATCATGACGCACCTGGCGGCGATGTCGCTCTTCGCATTCTTCATCGCGGTCATCTTCGCGATCGTCACCAAGCAGGAGACCGAAGATCAGGTCAAGTACGGAATTAAAGTCTTTCTCGCCTTCATGCTTATCGGTCTCGGACTCGCGTGGGTCATGTATCCCTTCTCTTAGCCTGGATCAGTTCCCCTGAAGCGAAAAGGCAAGATGCTCCAGTGCCAGCTGGCGGTTAAGATTTCGCGAGAGTCCCTGATCGAGGAGATTCAATTGTTCACTGAGGGCGGAAAGGCGTCCGATCGTCCATTCCCGGGAGAGTTCAGCCAGCGGTTCGGCCAGATCAGTGTTGACGAGTGATCCGGCGCCCTCTCCCGCCAGGCAGCGTCCGAGATCGGCCAGCAGCAGCCGGAGGGCCTCCAGGCGATCTACCAGCTCCGCCCGATCGAGCCCTTTGCCCCAGTTTGCGGCCGCTTCCAGCACGGCGCTCGGGGCCACCACACCCGAAAGCGCCCGCAGGAAGATCAGACACTCCGACCGCACCGTGCCGAACCGGACCAGATCCAAGGTCAGGCCTACGCCGGGTCTTCCTCGCGAGAGCCTCGCCAGTAATTCGATCTCCAATTCAGGCTTCTGGAGCCGTCCTTTCAGCACCTGTACGACCTCCGGCAGGGTGAGCGGCAGGAAGTCGTAGCGCTGGCATCGCGAACGAATCGTCGGCAAAAGCCGGTCCGCATGTTCCGCGAGCAGTAGGATCACGGCCGACGCCGGCGTCTCTTCCAGCGTCTTGAGCAGCGAATTCTGCGCCTGGGCGTTCATGGTGTCAGCGGCTTCGATCAGCAGCACGCGCCGCCGGCCTTCGTAGGGGTGGGTTTGCGCGGCAGCGCAAAGCTCGCGGATCTCCTGAACTTTGATCTGCGACGTGGAGGGTTCCAGCACGGTGACATCGAGATGCTCCCCCCGGTCGATGCGACGACAGCTTGGGCAACGGCCGCAAGCCTCGTTCGCACTGCCGGCACAATTCAAGGCCTTGGCGAGCGCCAGGGCAAAGGCCCGCTTTCCGATTCCGGCCGGCCCCGCGAACAACATCGCCTGCGGCAACGCCCCGGACTTCAGGCCGCGAAGGAGCGCGTCCTTGATCCGCTCGTGCCCGATGAAGGAAGAGAACGTCATGGCTTCGTTCGGCGTGCCCCGTGGACGTTAACGCGGCTGGAGGGCGTTCACGACCAGCTCATATACCATTTCGGCAACCCGCTCTATTTCGGCCGCGGCCGGGATGATATGGACCCGCTCGGCTTCCTGTTCCGCGAGCCGCAGATAGCCGTTGCGGACACGTTGATGGAATTCCAGCGTTTCCGCGTCAAGGCGATCGGCGAACATGGGCATGAGGTTGCCGGATCGCGTACGAACCCGGCGCTGAGCGATTTCAACTTCGAGATCGAGCACCACCGTGAGGTCCGGCTTCAGGCCGCCGGTGGCAAACTCCATTAACCGCTGAACCCATTCCAGGTCGTGACCCCGTCCATAGCCCTGATACGCGATGGTGGCATCGGCATAGCGATCACAGAGCACATGTCTCCCGGCCTGAAGCGCCGGCTGAATCAGCTGGCTGACGTGCTGTGCTCGGTCCGCGGCATAGAGCAGGAGTTCGGTTGACGGCACGAGTTGGTGATGGGCGGCATTCAGCAGGATCGTACGGATCTCATAGCCGATCGGCGTGCCACCGGGTTCCCTGGTCACCTGATAGCGCAGGCCGCTGCTTCGAAGCACCTCATCGATACGTTGAAGAATCGTGGTTTTTCCTGAGCCATCGATGCCTTCGAAAGTGATGAAGCGCCCGCGTGCCATGACGCTCTCGCGGATTCACTCCTTATCTTGGCCGATCGCCATCTTGGTCTTGGCTTCGGTGTGGGCCGGAGGTCGGTGGGATTCCGTAGCGGCGCGTGGAACCGAGATCGTGGAGATCGCGTGCTTGAAAATCAGCATCTCTTGTTGTCCGGCATCCAGGAGAACGGAGAATTTATCAAAGCTCTTGACGCGACCGATGAGTTTGATGCCGTTCAGCAGGTAAAGCGTCACGGTGATTCGGTCCCGGCGCAATTGATTCAGGAAAGCATCTTGTACGTTTTCTAGTTTGGCTTCCGTCATGGGAGTTCTCCTTTCAAAGATACCGCAAGCGGAAACGCTCCCTTGAAACCCGCCTCATGGAAACACGCCGCGGTAAAGGCGCGTCTACCGTAACACCGGCTTCCGGTCATTTCAAGTGAATGATAATTAGCGTGGAATGGAATGCTGAAGGATGTCCTGGACGCGGGTGATCACCCGCCGCTGCAGCCCGGGATCGTCACCGAATCCCGGGAACCACTCGGCGCCTTCGACCCGGCGGAACCAGGTGAGCTGCCGCTTGGCGTAATGACGGACATCCTGCGCCGTCCGTTCCCGAGCCTGCTCCATCGTCATGCTGCCCGCCAGGAACTGGAGGATCCGCCGGTAGCCGTGGGCGCCGAAGGCTTTGGCATCCGGAGGAACACCGGCCGCCAGCAACGCACGGACTTCTTCCACCCAACCGGCGTCGAACATCTGTTCGGTGCGGCGGTTGATGCGCTCATAGAGCATGGAACGCGGGGGATCCACCCCCAGGTATCGAATCGTCCGGGTCGGAGGCGGTGAGAACGCCGGGACGGCCCGGTCCGCCGTGAACGATCTTCCGGTCTGCAACCGGTACTCCAGCGAGCGCGCGACGCGCGACCAGTCCTCGGGAGAAATCATCCCGGCGGATCCTGGGTCGAGGCGCTCCAGCATCCGGTGAAGATGCCAGGGACCATGTCGGGCGTGGATTTGTTGAATGCGGCGGCGAAGCACAAGGTCCGTGGGCGGCGCCGTGAAGAGAGGCCGGGTCAGCGCCCGAAGATAGAAGCCGGTTCCCCCCACGAGAAGCGGCAGGTGGCCTCTGGCCTCGACATCCCCAACCGTCGCGAGCGCGCGGACGGCGAAGTCGCCGGCGGTGAAGTGTTCGGCGGGATCAATGACGTCGATGAGGTGGTGGGGGACGCCGTGGCGTTCGTGCGAGGGGACCTTGTTCGTGCCGATGTTCAAGTCCCGATAGACCTGAACCGAATCGCAATTGATGATCTCACCGCGGCAGGCCAGGGCCACGGCGATCCCCAGGGCGCTCTTTCCCGAACCGGTGGGACCGACGATGGCCAGGAGCGGCTCCGGCGGAAGCGGCTCACCCAATGATGGCCATCCGGATCAGGATTGCCCCCAGGAGGGCGGCCAGGAGATAGAGCGAAGCGCGCTGCTGCTTACGGGTCATCAGTACCGCTTGGCCAGCTCCGCGCCGGTATAGTAAGACTTCAGAATTCGCTCGGCATTCGCGCCCTCGAGCGCGAGACCGTACGCGCCCATCTGGCACAGTCCTACGCCGTGCCCCCATCCCCGCCCGAAAAAGATAAAATCGGTGACGCGCCGC
This sequence comes from Acidobacteriota bacterium, assembly GCA_016210985.1. Lineage (GTDB taxonomy): Bacteria > Acidobacteriota > Blastocatellia > HR10 > JACQTD01 > JACQTD01. Next base: position 3,113 of record JACQTD010000207.1, on the reverse strand, counting down.
TGCTCGTCATAACGCCGATCGATGACGAACATGTTCTCGCGCAGTCCCAGGGCATTGCGTATCGAACTTCCTTTGAGGACTTTGGTGGCTCGCGTCCCCACGACCTCGAGTTCAGCCACTCTCCGACCCTGACCCATGCGCGATGGCTTCAGGTCGAGCAACTGCCCGACATCGACCTCACTCTTCTTCAGCAGCGCCATCAGGTCGCTCCGTGAAATCTTCTGCTCCCAACGGGAGAGCGGAGAGAATCGGTCGCTGGCCAGTCCGTTAGGAGCGACTTCGGCTTCAAGATAATCGATGGCACCGTTCCGGTTCAGGTGAAATCGAACCCTTTCGCCGCCCACGATCGTAAGCCGCGGAACCGGCAGGCACGCGGTGCCGACTTTCCGGTAGAGGTAGGCTTGACCGTCCACATCCAGCGCGCGGGAGGCGATCCTGTCCTGGCGCACGGTGAGGACGCCGGGCCTGAAATGCCTGACCACTCCGCTCTCGAACTGAAGTGCGCCACTCCGCTCGAGTATTCGTGCGAGGGTGAAGAGGGCTTCGCGGCGGGTGAGATTCGCCTTGGGCTTGATCGCGCCCTCGTCTGTCGGTCCGATCAGGCCGTCCCTCAGCAGCATGGCAAAGGCCGCCCGGTGGGCGGACGGCAGGTCGGCGGAGTCGGGGAAGTCCAACAGGTAGTTGATGTCCTGATCACTCAGCATGAGTTCAACATAGCCGTCAGGATAGTATCCGTCGGCGAGGAGCTGCGCAAATCCGTACCATTTTCCGATGTCGAAGCGGACCGCTTTCTTCTCCCCGCCTGGTTCTGAGCGGGTATGGGACACGGCGCGAGCCTTCGACGACGACGATGGACGCCGTCCAAGCAGCTGGGCCAGCGAGCCCAGCCAGTCCTGAATCTGGTCCTCACTCGGTTTGCCGGAGAGGAAACCGGACGAGACCTCGCGGGGCAATTCAAGGGCTGCGAACTCGAGCCAGGCGAGTTCGCGTTCGAGGTACGGCTTGCGCCGGCTGGGCAGCTCATGCCGGGCGATCCAGTCCTTCTCGGGACTGCACAGCACGCTGCGTAAATAGGGGAGCGGGCGGGCGAAAATCACTTCCGCGTTTTCCGTCCGGCCTCCGCATGTCGAGGTGTAAACCGCGTCGATCGGCTCAGCGTCGTACGTCAGCACCAGCCCCGCTGTCTCCACGACCGCGCGCGAACTGAGCGGTTGCTCCGATTCCTTTCCGCCATAGACCTGGGAGCGCGCGTCGGCATAGAGATCAAATCCTTCTCCGCGATACTTTCCCAGATTCCTGATCGCATAAGTGCGAGCCGCAATGGCCTGAGCCTTCAATGCCTCGATCTCGGGATAGTGGGTCGGGCTCAGTTCGTTCGGAACCACGCCGAGCAGGTAGTCCTCCAGGGGCAGTTCATTCACGACGACGAGCGTGTTCCGGCTGTTCAACCGGGCCTCGATCCGCCCTCGATAGGCCGTGCCATTCACTCGCAGCGGTGCATCGGTGAACGAGACGAAGGCGAGCGAATCGCTCGACCGTGCCGAAGGCTCGCCCCCCTCCGAAACCGCCAGCAGGGCCGGTCTGGTTGATTTCGGAGCAGGTTGCCGAATCACGCGCGCACGCGGATGACCGGCCTTTTTCAGTGTGTCCACGAAAACGGCGGCGGCGCCTTGAGACGTGAACCGACCTACACGAACGAGCAGCTTCCGTCCGGCGACGTCCTCGGCGATCGTCGAGCTATGATGGTATTGTCGCCCCAGTTGCTTGCTGAGCTTCTCTGCTGACTTCCGGTCCTCGACGGATGGGATCTCAACGGTAAAGACCGGGGATGCATGGGCCGGAGGCTTGGAAAGCACAATGCGAAGCTCCTTATCCCCGAGCAGCGCCCGGCCGTCACGCTCATCGGTCACGCGGGCGATCGGGCCGGCGGAGCTGAGCGTGAAGGACATGACGTCGCCGAGGAGAGCGATGCGAATCGACGGTCCGCGCTCCTTGCCCGCAGGGATCTCGGGAGCGCCTTTCCGCTCCTGCGGAGTGACGCGCAGCGGGCGGCGCCGCTGCTGCCCTGCCGACGGAAAGGGAGCCATTCCAAACCAGGTGATCAGGAGCATCAGGGAAACCAGACGTCGCATAGTCATTCCCTGGCCGCGCCCGGCGGGTAATAGGTGAAGGTATCAGTGAAGACCTGGCTCGGGTACAAGAAGACGCTGGGTAAAGGCCGGAACGGAGCCGCCACTTGTACGGCGCGCAAGGCGGCGCGATCGAGCACCGGATATCCGCTCGGTTGCTTCACGCGGGCATCCAAAAGCTGGCCGTTCCGCGCCACTTCGAATACGACGACGGTTCTTACCGTGGATTGGAGCAGGTTGGCCTCCACCGGGATGGCCCAGCGCTGCTGGATGGCCTGCACCACATATCGTCGATACTGCTCGAACGCGCCGACCCCCAAAGCATTGAGGGACATCTCCCCCTGAGCCGTCACCGACGACTGGGGATTGGCGAGCGCGGGCAGATCTTGAGACGGGTCCCGCCGGGCAGACCGAAGGGCCTCGGCAAGATCGGGAGTCCTATTACCGCCCGAAGCGCGCGGCGTGTCGGTAGTGATCGCGTCGTCCGGCCTTTCGGAGTTGCGACCGCGTGGAACCGCGGCCGAAATTCCGCCGACGGCTCCGGGTTGTCCGGTGGAGTTCCCGGCCGACTTCAATTCGAAGGCGTCCGACTTTCCGGAAAGCGAGCGGGGAAGTTCCGGGGAGACGCCCGTTGCTTTGGGAAGTTGCGATTGACCTGTGGGATTCGGGTTGGCCTCCCCCCGGGCCGAGCTGGAGGCCTCCGAGAGGATCGTCGGCCTATCCGGCGGGAAGGCTTCCCGCGCTCCGGACTGACTCACGGAAAGGGGTGGTAACGGCGGGAGTTTGAAGTCAACAATCCGACCCGCAGCCGGCGGAGCGAATCCTCCACCGCCTGATATCGCTTCGGTTTCAAAGATTCCTGGAGCCATTTTAACCACCACGGCCGCGATCATGAGGAGGCTGTGGAGCACGATCGAGGCCACCCATCCTGCGCGGAAGGGCAGAGACTTTTTTCGCTTCTGATGGAGCGCCTCGAAGCTCTCG
>JACQTD010000206.1 GCA_016210985.1 Acidobacteriota bacterium | reverse complement strand
GCCGGTAGTAGTACGGCGTCAACCGCAGATTCGAGGCCGTTTCAACGGCGTTCCCCGCAGGGTAAATAGGCCGGTCCCTTTGGGGCCGGTGAGCCGAGCGGGAGGGAATGCACGCCGTTTCAACGGCGTTTCCCGGGAGGGCGAACGTATCGGCCCTTCGGGAAAGCCGCATGAACGCGGCTGGGGATCGTGTTCGGCGCGGTTACCGGCCCCAAAGGGACCGGCCTAATGGCCCTCCGGGGAAGCCGCGTGAACGCGGCTGTAGGCTGAGCCGGTAGTAGTACGGCGTCAACCGCAGATTCGAGGCCGTTTCAACGGCGTTCCCCGCAGGGTAAATAGGCCGGTCCCTTTGGGGCCGGTGGCATCAGGGGCGAGGAAATCCACGCCGTTTCAACGGCGTTTCCCGGGAGGGCGAACGTATCGGCCCTTCGGGGAAGCCGCATGAATGCGGCTGGGGATGTTTTTCGGCATGGATACCGGCCCCAAAGGGACCGGCCTAATGGCCCTTCGGGGAAGCCGCGTGAACGCGGCTGATTCTCAGTCACGCGGTGCACGCGTCCAAAACATTACCTGGCGTCAGGTCCAACCGGTTCATACTGCCCTCCGCCTACTGCCCTCTGCCTACTTTTTCCGTCGACAGCCAATCCCAACATCACCCAGACATGCCGAAAATCCTCGATGTCCTGTCCGAGGGCGTCGAGACCTAAACCTGCCAGGCCGCTCCAAATCGCCAGGTCCGTCGGCTTTGATCTACTTCTCCAAATGATAACGATCAATCCGATGAATGCGGCGAGAGCCGGAATGCCCATAGTGGCTGCAATGTTCACAGGCGTGAAATGAGCATCGACCGGCACATTCTCTATCGGCATACTGCCCTCTGCCCTCTGCCCTCCGCCCTCTGTGATTCTACCTGGTGAGGTACCAAGGCCCGTGCCCAAAAGTGGGTGCTCGGCGAGTGCGCGGAGGGAGGAAGTCAGGGCTTGCCATCGGACCGTCTGGGTATCGGTCACGAGCCGGGCCTCGATCGGGCGGATCGGATCCAGGGAAATGTTCCAAAACGTGAGTGCGGTGATAATGGCTATGAAGGCACCGGCGAGGAGGGCTGTGAGTTTCCGCTGTCGGGAGGTCCGGGCACGCCGGATAACTGCTGCGAGTAGGAAACCCAGGATTCCTCGCGAAAACGTCAGGAGGACCGTAGCCCAGAGTCCGACGATCGCGCAGCGCCGCCACCACGACGGTACTTTCTCGAGGTCGCGGGCGATCACCGCCGACGCAAAAATGCAGTAGCTAGCGAGCAGATTGGGATTGTAGGTTCCGGCTTGAACCCGGGCATACCAATGGGAGGGCAAGAGATCGCCGTAGCTCCCGATGAGCGGGGTTAGCACTCCGGCATAAAATAGCGCAAGTCCCACCAGGGCGGCAGCCGCAGTCAACAGGGAAGTGACCGCGATCACCGGAGAGATAAAGCGCGAGACTTCCGGGCGAGTGCTCAGGTCTGACGTGATTAAGCAGAGCGCGCATAGCTCGCCGATCCCCACGAGTTTCCAGATGCCGGCCGCGGTTATGGGCGCAGCCATGAAGAGCGAGAGTGCGGCGAATAGAAAGTAGGCGGATAATGCGATGAATGCCGAATTCGCGCGGGGCCATTTTCGTGTTTGCCAGCCATCCCATGCCCAGGCGACAGCGGCGGCGGCGAACACAACATCCCCCCACTGGGCGTGTCGATGCAGCCAGGGGAACGGAGGAAACCACATCCATGGGAGAAGGGCCAGGGAGAACAAGTAGAGGACGATGGTCATCCGAGAGAAACGAGTGGGTCTGCTGGTGTGGTCGGGCAGATCCATACCTGATTCCAAAGCTGTTTCCGGTGTACTCGATGTCATCCGCCGGCCTCACTCATCGAGCCCCAGGGTACCACCCTGGGAGAGAGAACCGATCATGATCCCTACGCCGAAGGCGTTCAACAATCGAGCCCAGGGTATCACCCTGGGGGATAGAGACTGCTGCCGCACGGTCCCTACGCCGAAGGCGTTCAACAATTCAGCCTAGGGTATACCACCCTGGGGCAGGGGAATACCCTGGACGGGAGCCCCCCACCATCCTCACGCCGAAGGCGTTCAACAATCGAGCCCAGGGTCCCACCCTGGGAGAGAGCCCGCCGCACGATCCCTACGCCGAAGGCGTTGCATAATCCAGTAACCAGGCCGGGACAATTGGCTTTGCTGGCTCGCGGTCCCGGGAATGATTCATTCCACGCTGACTTATCGAACCCCTCCAGGGTAGAAAGGGACCGTCGCGATCGAGACCCAGGGTGTTACCCTGAATTGTTGAACGCCTTCGTCGTGAGGGTCACGCGGCCGGCCCGCGGTCCGGTGAGAGTTTCATCACGCGGTGCCTCTCCAACCCTCTCAGGGTGGAAAAGAAGGGTTGCCATCGAGACCCAGGGTGATACCCTGGGCTGGAATACTCAACGCCTTCGGCGTTTGTTCGGCACGACATCCCGGGGTCTCGAGTGTCCGTGTTGGCTTCACGACGAAGGCATTCAACAAACCGAGGCTTCCTCACCATATCCCAATCTCTCTCAAAAATGTGGTGTCATCTCATATTCTCAACGAAAGATCGTTATCCATTCCTGACGGACCGTGTGGTCCGTCAGCACATGCACGCATACATGGCGTCAATACTGCGGGAGCATGACAGTCCGGCGTTGATTATCGGAGGTGTTGCGGATCACGTGCACGCACTGTTGCTTCTCTCAAAGAATCTCTCCATCGCGAAAGTTGTTTTTGAGGTCAAACGCAGCTCCTCGAAGTGGATCAAGACCCAAGGGCCGGCCTATGGAAAATTCCATTGGCAGAATGGATATGGATCCTTCTCAGTCAGCCAGTCTCACGTTGAGCAGGTGCGCGGGTACATTTCGACCCAGGAGTCACACCATAAGAGGGTCACCTTCAAGGACGAGTACATTAAATTCTTGAAGAAGTACGAAGTGGCATACGACGAGAAGTATGTCTGGGACTAAGGACCAGGGAAACACCCTGCGGGATGGCCACGAAAACACCGCTACACCGAAGGCGATCAACAATTCAGCCCAGGGTAACACCCTGGAAGGGAGCCCCGCACGATCCCCACGCCGAAGGCGATCAACAATCCAGCCCAGGGTACCACCCTGGGAAATAGAGCCCCCACGATCCCTACGCCGAAGGCGTTGCATAACTCAGTAACCCGCCCCGGACACATAGCGGTCTCGAGGTCCCCGGCGTATTTTTGATCGACATCTTGTCCAACCCTTTCAGGGTATGGAGCTGTAGGGACGATCGAGACCCAGGGTGTTACCCTGGGCTGGATTATGGAACGACTTCGGCGTGATTACATACCGGCATTGCATGTCGGCGTGTGCAGCAACACCCGACGTGATCAAGGCCTCGCATGTCTTCTTGTTCGACATCTTTTGCGTCCCTTTCAAGTATCGAGCTGAGGGGGCGATCGAGACCCAGGGTAGTACCTGGGGAGACACTTAACCCCTCACGATCCCCACGCCGAAGGCGTTTCATAATCCAGCCCCGGGTAACACCCTGGGGCGCTACGACGAATGACCACATACCCTGAAAGGGTTTGACAACAGAACCCAGGGCAACGCCCGGGGAACGAGATCGGTCCGAAGGGTAATACATCACACACCGAGGAAGATTAACAACTCCACCTGGCATTGCGCCTCGGGGTGTTCGGCAACACCCGGCGGTCTCGTGGCCCTAAGTGTTTTCTTGCTCGACATCTTATCGAACCCTTTCAGGGTATGGAGCCGTAGGGACGATCGAAACCCAGGGTAACAGCCTGGGCTGGATTATCGAACGCCTTCGGCGTGAGAACTGCGCGGCGGGCTCGTGACTCCGGACCTGATCTGGCCCACGCAGGCTTCGCCAACGCATTCAGGGTAGAGAACGAGGAGGGTGATCGAGCCTGGAGTATTTGACTCCTTCGGAGCGGTGGTTGCGGGAAAGTTCCGTTGTTCCCGGGGATGTTACGCCAGACTGATTTACTAAACGCCTTCGGTACCTCCAAGTAAGGTGGGCATCTGAGCACCGGCTTTCTCACGAGCTCCCTTCTCGCGGCGCGGCGCTTGGGTATGATCAAGTTGGTGACCTAACTGAACGAAGAGTACCGATCGGTCAGCTATCGATAATGTGGGACTGATGGATCTCTCGAGCGCTGAAAGCACACCCATAGAAGCCCGCACATGCCGCAGCACTGTGAAAGCGCCGAATGTCAGCTCCGGATCTCCGAACGGGGCCGACTTATCTGCCACATTACTCGAATGCTCGATCGGTTCGTCTCCATGGGCTAATAGGCGGATTCCGGGGCGTAGGTTTTTTAAGATGTTATATGCTCCCTGTGGTGTGAGAGGCACTCGAGAAAGGCAAGCGATCCGGCGCACTACGATCTCACTGAGCGCCAAGGCCCTCAGGATGGCCTCCGAAGACAATCGAAGCAACTTCAATCGAAGCGGCGGAGCGAGCGCGAGCATCAAATCGTCCAGTCCATCGCTCTTCGGCGACCGCGGGGGCATCTCCAATCCCATCACCTTAATCACGCGATAGAGTACCGACTCGTACTCTTCTGGGTTTTCGGACTGGCCCATCAGTGTATCGCCGAACCGCTCGCTCCCGAGCGCCTGACCGCAAACATCGCGGAATTTTTCTTCACGCTTCAGTACGGACGTCGCCTTTTGGGAAGGATGGAGAAGCGTGGCTGTCAGCGAAGGGTCGAAATCGGTTTCCTCAAGGAACCCGCTATTGCGCAACGTCACTTCCAGACGCGAGTGCGATCCTTCAACCTCTCCGGGACGGGCAGGGACGACGATTCGCAGAGGGCACAAGAAATGGGGGCTCACCGCGATCGCATCTCCGATGCGTGTGAAGAGGTTGAAGGGGAAGAGTTCGCAAAGACCAGGCTTGCGGGATTTGCCAAGTTCTTTCTCGATCAGACATCGATTGTCAACATCAAGCAGCGGGCATCCGCTGGCAGGGGTAGTGAAAATCATGATGTTGCCCTCACGTGCGATGGCCATACTCTGTAGAGAAGGGTAGAGCGTGATCAGCTCTCCCAGCCCACGCTTCAGGTTTCCCGCGAAGCCATGCCCTTTGCAGCAGAGTGCCGTGCATTCAGCGCAGACGTAGTCGTAGACACCATCGGGAAACGCGAAGAAGAGCCTGATAGCTGAGACCTTAGTTTCCGCCATACTGACCTAATGACAATCGCCTCCTGGGAGGGGTATGCTGATTTGGGCTACTCAGACCCGTGGTGGTTGAAGGAGTGAATGAGCGCTAATTTCGCCGCCGGGGACAGCAGGCCCAGTATTTGAGGCGGTAGCGTTGTTAGCTGATAAATCTGAGAAGATCGAACCGAACAATAGCGAATTTCGAATGGAGAGATAATGCTCCTCCAGCCTGCTTGGAATGTTTCCGCCGTCCTCGGCATCCTCTCCACTCGAACACACGTGTAGTGTCTCCTCAACCGTCTTACCTTCAAGCATGCATTGAAAGACGAGGAGAAAATTATCGTCAACAATCTGGATCCCTAGAACGTTGTTTTCTTGGGACCCGATCATCCTCGTGTTCGCAAGTTCCTCGACCCACTCCACCACGGTAGTCACTGGATCCTGATCAGGAAACCGCTGATTGACCAGGTCCAGGATCCTATGTCGGTCAGGCACGTTCAGGAGCAAGGCGAGGAAAAACCTGTGTTCGTTGTTTGTAATCTGGCTGCGGCGCTGGACGATATTGCGCTGTCGTTGAGCCTCCTCAATTACGGGCAGGATCAGATCGACCAACTCTCCGTGTCGAACTCGCGCGACTTCCAGGAGAGAGGCGAACGTGTCCTTGCCCGTTGACAGACCGAAGGATCGCTCCAACGGTTGGTTGGTAAGCATGGCATGGGCAAGCTCGAGGATCGCAAATGCGGTTTGAAAATCAGAGCAACTTAGAGCTTCGCTGATCAGCTCACTTGTGTTTGGATGTCTCATCTGAAGCAAAAGCGAGGCACTTTGGACTCTCTTGATCATCCCAGCTTCTCGGTAATAGGGGTCTAGGGCGAAGTAAGGCTTGTGATAATCGTACTGCGGCAAGACACACGGGCTCTGGTGTGTTCTTATCACCACAGTGGCTGAAGGGCGATCGAGGTGAAACAGTGAGTGGATGTATTGACTACCGGGCAGGATTTTTCGGCGGTCCCCTTTCTGCAATAATTCAACGTTCTCTATGCCAATCGACCCTATTGAAAAGTGAGCCCCTAGCTCGCGTCGCAGCTGAAAGCTGTACGTGGAGAGGATGCTTGAGCCCAGTAGAACATTAAAAGCGCCACAAAAACCATGTTGGTGAATAGATGTAGTGCCATCCAGCCAGTAATAAGTATCAATGCGAAATCTTGGGCCGTCGTATAAAGTGAGAGGAGGACTTCCGAACCTACCCTCGACGTCGCGCTGGGTAGGTAACTGGGTAGTTGTATTCAACCAATGAATTATGTCCCAAGGATCGACATGTTCATGTGGCGCACATTCTTCTAATGCAGTGGCCGCGATGGTGGGAAAGACGGTTTCGCTGTAATTCTGTTCTCTCCAGCGCCGTTCCAAAAGCGAACCTAGGTCTTGAAAAAACTGCATGGAACCTCCGCAGCAGCTAAACTTGGCTACCGAAGCCGGAAGTGGCCCCCGGCAAGCTTGCCGAGATGAGACAAAGTGAAGTTCACTCAGACGGCTGCGGACCTGTGCCTTAATGCAACCCCTCAGTGCGTCAATGGTGTCAAGTTATGAGGCGGTAGTTCGGCCCTGCCGCTCATTCCAATCGTCAAGGACAAGCTGGACTGCCAGGTATAACCCAGCTCCTCGGGTCAGCCAGGGCAAAGCAATCATCACACGTCGTGCACCCGCCTACATTTCCCGCGCCGCATCCTGCATTGCCGTAACATCGTCCGATAAGTCCGGCACAGGCCGTTGGGCAAGCAGTCTCGCTCTTCTTTACGCATGCGGTGCACACTGGGGGCACCGAAGGTCCGGCTAACGCGGTAGGTGCGACGATTGAGACAACCAGAGGGGTCATGGCCGCCGCCAAGCCCAGTTTGCGGATGACTTCGCGTCGCGAAGCTCGCATCCCATCACTGGTCTTGGCGATGCGCACCTGCAGTAAATCGGCCTTCGAAAGCTGTTTTAGGGCGAGCCAGACGACATCCTCGGTTACAGGCTTTCCCCATTCCTTGGTCATGAGATCCGCTATTTCCGCTGTCGTTCTATCGCCGTCACAGTGATGCCAGACGAACGCCGCTGTCTGATTGAGGCAGTGGGCCTTATGATTCCTGAGGTCATAGACGAGAACCTCATCCGGAAGGTCCTGAACTACTAACTCTTCCTGACGAGCCCGCACGGGCTGACCGTTGGTTTTCTGATGGTCCATTGTATGTTCCCTCTCCAGCACGTGGTTGCTTAATTAATCGGATAGCCTCGGTTCGCATGCTTTGAGGATGTTCAGAGCAACGTCACCAGCCTCACCGCGCACGCCCTTCAAGATAGTTACGTTTGAAACTGCACGCCTAAGCGTTGGGATTACTACTTCGGGTTTCCGCCGCGCCGGCATCGTATTCGCGAGCAATTCCAATACGGCCTGCCCTGGACTGAGCCGAGCGGGACGCCACCGAGCACTGGCCCGATACTGACAGATGGCAATCAAGCCGACAGGCACGGGCTTGGTTCCGGGGATGCCTCCGATATCTTCAATTCGATATTTTTCTTGCCTGTTGGAGCCGTCCGTCCTGATTTCCAAACGCTGCGGATAAGGATGTACGTGTCCCTTCAAATCCAGTACCGCAAACTCGTCAGAGTAGTAGCTGGCTCCAGCTCGCACGAGTTCCGCCACCAGGCTGGTCTTCCCGCTCATTGATCGGCCAGGGATCACGATCGCCTGTCCATTCCAGCCTACGACACCGGCATGCACAAACACCCGGCGTCGCGCCATCTGCGCAACGTACCATTTCAAGCGAACCTCGAACGCATCCAACACCTCGTCCAAACTCCGGGCCTTCACGCCCGCTTCCTGACCCTCGATCAACTCATGATATGACCCGCTCCGTCCTCGCAATTTCTTCTCACTCACCCTGAGAGAGAAGAGTCGGTCGATACGCGATCCTGCGTTTGGCTTCCAGGAGGGTGGAAAGCGATCCGGAAGTCGATGGAGCAATTCCGGCCGGTTTGTCCGAATCCCGATACGAACCCCAAATGACAAAATCGACTGAACCGCTGCCCAGTCGTCTTCTTGACGCAATCGATTGATCTGACTGATTCCCAATGATCGCTCCGATCCCAGGTTAGCGCGTCTCAATGGTACCTGCTAAGAACCCGCTCGTCACGGGCAGCTCCATCTTGCGAACACCGGCAAGCGCAAGGACATCACGCGGGCCAGTGGCCACTCCCGACGCGATTCTGCCGTCCTCATCAATCAACACGGCCGAAGGCGTTGAACTTGTCCCAAAGAGCGCCCCCGTGTCCATTTCCGAATCATACAATTGTTGAGACGTGAATAATCTATTCATCGCCCTAATTTTTTCACTGTCACCCGTGGATATGAATACGAGTCGCGCTGCCCGCTTCGGAGGATGCTGTTCAAATCCTCTGAGATCAGTTGTCAGCTTCTGGCACCACGGACAGCCCGGATTCCAGAACAAAAGCAGCGTATCGTGGCCGAGCAGGTCCTCGGTCTTGACGACGTTTCCTTCGATGTCCGGAAGTAGGAAGTTGGGAGCAGGATCCCCAACCCGAAGGCGCGATGTCCCGACCTCTAATGAAGGCCGATGTCTGTTTCCGTTAGACTTCTCATTGCTTCCAGCACGAACCTCTCGAGCACGACTGGTTTGAGAGACTAGCGTCCGGATCGCTTCGTCACCATAATTCACGCGGCTGGCGATTCTCCCACGGGGATTGATCAACACCGCAGCCGGGGTCCATTTCGCCTCGTATTCGTCAGCGACTCTCGATTCGGCATGCAGCAGCAAATGCCTGATGCCGTAATGCGTCATAGACTTCCGGGTTTCGTCCGGCCCGCCCTTGCTCAGTACGGCTACGGTCAGTTGACCTCCATGATCACGCTCCCAGCCATCGACCTCTGGAAGTAGGGTCTTACAGGGAGAGCAGTTCGGACTCACGAACAGGAGCAGAACAGACTTGCCTTCTGCGAGTAAATCATCGAGCGTGACTTGTCCACCCGCGATCGACGCAACCGAGAACCCTGGGGCGGGTGCTCCTACGGGTAGTCCCTCGAGCGGCGCATTCGCCTCTGTGCGCTCGACGATAGGTTCCGCGTACTCCTCCTCCACCATCTTCTTCACGGCCTCGATTCGATCCAGAAGCGTACCGTGCTGGGAGAGGACCCGGCGCAAATACACAACCGCCGTGACGAGAAGCGCAACCACAGTGCTCCCCAGGACGAGATTCAGCTTCTCCCCCCGGCTCAATCTGGTCATCCAGGCCACTGCGCTCAGCCCCGCGTGGTTTTTTCCTTGCACGATAATCAGACCGGCGACACCCATCAGGAGCAATTCTCGGGTGAAGGTCGACCAGGTTACCGGCTTGGAGTAGAGCTGCCCGAAGCAGTGGCAATCCGGCGATTGACCACGCGCGAGATTCACCGCGATCCCGATGGCAAAGGCGGCGAACAGGGCGAAGGCGCCAAGCGCACCCAGCCAGGCCGTTTGAACCGGAATTAATGCTATCGCGGTGAGTAGTTCAACAATTGCTAGGCTCCACCCGGCCGGAGCCGCAAGCCTCTCGGGAACACCAAAGCCGACCATAGCCTTGCGCGAGCCGGCCGGGTCCGCCGCTTTCGCGATAGCCGCAACGGCAAAGGCGCCGGCTAAGGCTAATCTCGCGATCAGAAGGAGAACATCCATTTCGACTCTACCCGTGAACCGCAGCGCTCCGCTGCCCAACGAGTTGCGGCAATATCGATGCCGCCCGCGACACGACATGCCCGACCTGGAAGGGAAGTCTCGGCAACCTATTGAATGAACATCCGAGTGCCACGGTCGCTTCGATTGGATTCGGCCAATGCCGGGGCAGCTCTTCAAGCAATCCGGCAAACTTCTTTATGGGATGCCGCATGAAGCCGGCAACCACCGCCCTAGACTCGAGCGGCGTTCCCCAGGTCTCGAGCACGGATGAGACCAGCCAAGTCGGCAATCGCTCCGCGCGTCGCGCCACCGGCGTACCGGAGACACTGACCGACAATACTTGGCTTGCGAGTCCTATCGCGCAAGCGACCCAATCGGCCTCCCGGCGAGATCCGGTGAGGCAGCGATCCCAGTCGAAGTCGCCCGGTAAGGACTCCATAAAGACCGCGAGGTCGCAGAGCCAGAGTGGCGATGCCGCGCCATGCCGCAAGAGGTGCATGCAGAGCATGCGAAGGTCGTCTTCAGGGCAGAGAACCCGAATGTCAATGTCATCACACTTCACGAATTGCGTACGGGCAAACATCTCCTCTGTCCGCCGGTCGTAGAACTTGCCAAAGCCGATGTGAAGATCGACAGGGCACCCTCGGCCGTCCGGGGTATTCAATGCTTCCCGAGCCCTTCCAGCCTCCTCCGGTCGAACGCACAGATCGAGATCGACGTAGGGTCGCATTCCTGATTCCGGGTATTTTCGGGCAATGGCGAACCCCTTTACCAGCACGGGTTCGACACCGAACTCTCGCATGAGCGGGAAGATCCGCTTCAAGTTGCGCTGGTGAAGCGCTGCTTGAAGTGATTGGTGTCGATAGGCTGCCTGAAACAGGTCCGCGCCAGGGAATTGTTTTCCTGGAGTGTCCCGCACCGAGCACCAGGCCAAGCCTCCCGCACCCGTCCTCAGGAGCAAGTCGGCGAGTTCCATCAACTCATTCGAGGAAAGCGTTGCCGGTGAAGACCGCCATGATCCGGTGAGCAGTTGGGCGACCATTCTGCCCCGCGAGGTTTTCAGGTTTCGCGGGGGATCACCCTTCAGCCAGGATACAGGTGTCTTTGACATGAGAATTCTTGAATTCCGCATTCAGGTCCGAAGGACCGATATGTAATAGCCCCGCGCGTCAGCGCGTGGGCATAGCGCCCCCGTGATCGAGGCCCGGAGGGCCGGCAGGGTCCACATGGGACGCCGATCCGCGTCGTGAATGCATAGTGCCGCGCCTTCGGCGCTCCGAATTTCAATCGCCGGCTCAACCCCGCCCTTACGGGACGGGGCTATTGCCTGCCGGCTCTTCGAGCCTGTCGTTGGCATTTGGACCGGAACCCCGCCCTTACGGGACGGGGCTATTGCCTGCCGGCTCTTCGAGCCTGTCGTTGGCATTTGGACCGGAACCCCTTCAGGATTTGTGAAGTTATCACTTGCTACGAACAAGTTCGCATCCATCACAGACCGGGGGCCGCTCAATACCGGAACGGCGCAACTGGCCCTCGCTGCAGGACCGATTTACGGCCGGGCCCGGAACCTGAGCTTTTCGCCTTGGCCGACGGGTTTCCCGTCGGATCGATATTCTTCCCGATGGTAACCGTGTTCACCCTGCCCACTTCAAAGGGCAGATAGTCGTACTGGTGGAGCCGCGTGACGTCTTGTCCGGTGTCGGCAGGATCCCTCGACGCAAAGACCGAGGTTCGGAAATCGCTCCCGCGCCCGTCATTCCCGATCACCTGCGTATTGCTGTTGATGGCCAACCCGCAGCAGGCATCGCCAAAACTCCCGGCCGTAACTTCCATGGCGGTCGCCGACTCTTCGCCGGGATCAAACCTGCCGTTGCTGTTGAAATCGAAGAAGCCGCGTACTGCGCACCGGTTGTTCTGAATGATCACATCGTCGATTCGGGCCCCGTAGCTGGCGAATGAGTTTATCCCGGTAGCGCCGGTGTAAACCCGGCTCGGCCCGCCGGCGGTTTGGGTGTTCTCTCGAGTCACGGTGTTGCCCTGGATCACCCATCCCTGCGGGAACGCGAGCGGGTCCGAGGTCACATTGAAGGCCGAAATACCAATGTAGGCGTAAATCGGCGTGAATCCGGTGTTGAGCGTGATGGAGTTGTTCTGGACCGTCCAATTCCTTGGACAGGTCGTCGTAACGAGGTCTTCAGTTGTGCCGCAGGTCCCGCTGATTCCCTGGAACGTGTCTAGGATACGACAATTCTCGACGGTGATGTTGGAAGCCGCGCTTTGAAGGGCTCCTCCGGTGATAACGCCGAAGTTGGGAGGCGTCACGACAAGGCTGTTGCCGCCGATCGTTACGTTTCGAATGACGGTGCCGCTGGCCCGGCTGGTGAGCGCGATGCCCGCGAACCGGACGTCCTCGTTATTCTCACCGGTCCCGAAAAAGGCAGAGCCTACGACGGCATCCGGGGATCCTTCGATGATCAGGCGTTTGGTGATGGTGGCTCCCGGCGTATCCGTCATGATCAGGATACGGGAACCGGGCGGCACGATCGCACTGTCATTGGCTGCCTGAAGCGTGGGGAAATCATCCGGGATAACGAACGTTTGACCTTGAGCTGCGCCAGCCGGGCCGAGCAACAGCAATGAAGCTATTAAGGCAATCCCCATCAACACAGTCGCATTATGGCGCATTAGGAAGTCTCCCCCCGGTTGGCACGACCGGTCCGCGAGATGGATACCCCGCTCGCAGTGATCGGTTCCCCGAGCCATTCGCCTTCCCGGGAGCGAAGGGGCCGGGGAGGATGTTGTCCTTGATCATGACCAGGTTGACTCGCCCCACGTCGAAGGGCAGATAGTCGTACTGGTGAAGCTTCGACAGGTCATGTCCCGTGGCGGCAGGGTCCCTGGAGGCGAAGACCGAAGTTTGAAAATCGCTGCCGCGTTCGTCGTTTCCAATGACTTGCGTCTCGGTGTTGAAGGCCAGCCCGCAGCAGTCATCCCCGTAACTCCCGGCGGTGACTTCAATGGCTGTCGCCGACTCCTCACTCGGGTCGAATCGGCCGTTCTTGTCAAAATCGAAGAATCCGCGAACGGCGCAGCGGTTGTTCGCGATGATGACATTGTGTATACGCGCGCCATAGCTGGCAAACGAGTTGATCCCGGTGGCGCCGGTGAATGCCCGTTCAGGTCCGCCCACGGTCTGGGTATTCTCGCGAGAGATCATGTTTCCTCGAATCACCCACTGCTGCGGGAAGAAGCCGAGCACATCGGTATTGAACGCCGAAATGCCGATATAGGCGTAGATCGGAGTTGATCCGGTATTCAGTGTGATTTCATTATTCTGAACGAGCCATCCCCGAGGGCAAGTCGTCGTGATCATATCATCCGTAGTACCGCAGGTTCCGCTGACGCCTTGAAAGGTGTCGAGAATAGTGCACCTCTCCACGGTAATGTTCGATGCCGCGCTCTGCAGTGCGCCTCCAGTGATAACTCCGAAAACGGGTGGGGTAGCGATCAGCGAGTTTCCTCCGATGGTCACATTTCGGATGATGGTGCCGCTCGCCCGGCTGGTGAGGGCAATCCCCGCGAACCGGATGTCCTGATTGTTCTCTCCGCTGCCGAAAAACGCGGAGCCCACGACGCCGAGAGGCATGCCTTGCGCGTCATCCATGCCTTCTATGATCAGCCGCTTCGTGATCGTCGCGCCCGGGGTATCGGTGGCGATCAGGATCCGGGAGCCGGGCGGTACAATCGCGCTGTCATTCGCATTCTGGAGCGTAGCGAAATCATCGGGAACAATGAAGGTTTCGCCCCCCTGCGCGGCGCCCAGGGTAGCGAGTATCAAAAGCGAAGTAAGACAACCGCTGGCCAGCAAGAGAGAGTACTTGTGAATAATCATCTCTTCCTCCGTGTCATGGCCTGGTTGGGCTGGCAGGCGGACGCCGGGGCGTACCCGGCTGTACCGCCGTAAGCAACAGAGCATTGTCCGGTGTCGTACTGCCGGTCTGTCGGGTCGCCACCTGTGTCACCGCACTCTTGACGCTCTCCAGCGCGAGGGCAGTCAACGTACGCGTGGGCGTTTGCGCCGCAGCGCCGGTCAAAGTCGCCCGGGTTCGGGCCGCAACCTCCGGAAGCGCCCTGTCGGTTTGGACCGCGGTCACGGCGAGCAGCGAATTTCCCGAAACCAGCGCGCTTGTAACCCCCGCCGAGTTGCCTTGTTGACCCTGTCTCAGGATTAACCCACCCGCCGCCAGCTCCACCTGGCCGCGCTCAACCGAGAGCCCTGATCGTCCCTGTGGAAGCCCGAGTTCCCCGTGAGCGCCGGCGCTCAGCGACTGAATCATAGATCCGCGGATCAAGTCCACGCGAACCTGGTTGGACTTTACGGCGAGGTTTATCGCGGAACCCGGGAATAGTTTGACCTGCCCGATGGAGGCCAGGGTCAACGTCGCTACCCCATCCGAACCCGTTGAAATCGAACTGTTGTTGAGGAGCGTGGCGCCTGTCACAGCATGGTAACCGTTTACCGATATCTGCCCGGCGCCGGTGACCGTTCCGACGACCGTTTCGCCCTTGGGAGGGGCGGTGCGTGCGCCGACCAGCGCGTTTTCCTGTTGGGGCGCCGCCAGCGAGCTGAAGGAGAAAAAGGTCGCGAGTATCAGCACAAATCCGAGCCCAACAGCCGTTCGAAGAATGATATCCTGGAACATCAGATTTCCTCCATTTCCCGGCCCCATGCCAAGTGAAGGTTCGAGTTGAGCAACAGTGCTCGTCCTCCCCAGGATCAGATTCGGCAGGACCCTGAAGGACAGCCGGCTTGCGGTCATGAAAATCATCAAAAGCGACATGTTCGCCACAACCACCTCCGGTGACATCCCGGAGGACTTTCCCGTCAACATCAAAAGCGCGGCGCTGGCGGTAACGCCGAAAAGGATCGATTTACCAATGAGGACCAGGTCGTCAACCCGGGCGTATCGCCACTCTCCTTTATAAATCCCCCCCAGCCAAAAACAGCCCATCTGCGCCGCCATGACTAGAGGCAACGCGCCGACAAGATCAGCCATCTGCTCACTGGGTGGAAGCCCGTGGGAGAATACCAGATAGGCGCCATAGTAGGCCAGCACGACGAGCACCACATCCAGGAGCACTTCCAGAATGCGGCGCTTGTGCGAAAAATCAGCCACCACGCTGATCAGCCGGTACCCTGGCTTCACCGGCAACCCTTCCCGGTAGACCCTGACTTTGCCCAGTTCGAATCCGAGCAGAATCACCAGAAGGGCAAAGGACGGCATGAGGATCATCATGTCCGTCGGCTTCAGGAGTCGAATCAGCAGCGCCAATGTGCCTGAAATGCCCGCGAAGAAGTAAAGCATGATCACCGACCGGCGTTCCGACATCCCCAAAGCCACCAACCGGTGCGACGTGTGATCGCATCCCCCGTCGGAGACCGGGCGGCCCGAGAGTCTTCGAGAGATCATGACGACGGAAGTGTCGAAGATCGGGATCATCATGATCAATACCGGGGTCAGTAGCACGGAACTCAGGTTGGTCGCCCGTCCGTAATCGCTCAGGAGCGCCGAGGCGCTGAGGACGAACCCGATAAAGAGCGAGCCCGAATCCCCCATGAAGATCAGCGCGGGATTGAAATTGAGCACCAGGAAGCTGAGGGTAACGCCTCCCAGGATCGCGGTCACGCACGCCTCGGAATATTGTCCGCTCAGCAGGAAACTGACCGTGAGGAACACGCAGGCAATCGCAGAGATGCCGGTCGCGAGCCCGTCCATATTGTCAAGCAGGTTGAGCGCATTCGTGATCCCGACGAGCCACAAAACCGTGATCAGACTGTTCAGCGCATCGTTGTTGGTCCACCGGAGTCGCAATCCGGCATTCACCACCACGGCCGCGGAGACGAGCTGAGCCACCAGTTTTGTCTGTGGTTTGATGTGATAAATATCGTCGATCAAACCGACCACAAACAGGAAACTGCCGGCTACAAGAATCGAGAGGATGGCATGATTGCGCGGAGCGAACCCGAGATAACAGATCATGAATGACAAGTAGATCGCCACGCCACCGAGCATCGAGGTCGGCTTCTTATGCCATCGGTCGGCCCGGGGCGCCGCGAGGACTCCGAAGCGCTCCGAGGTCATCTGCACGATCCGCGTGAGGATCAAGCCCAGAAGCATTGCTATTGCCACTACGAATACGAACTGCATAAGAATCACATGACCAATCTAAGTATTTGCACCCGAATACGCCCGCGCTTCGGGCCTCGCCGCCGCGACCGGGGGAGTAGCTGGGACTTGGGAGGAGATCGATCGGCTCCGCCGATGCTCTATGACGCTGGCGATCACGCCGTCCAGATCCACGCGGGGCGAATATCCGATCAACGACTTGATCTTCGAAAGGTCGGGCACCCGACGCATCATATCTTCGAAGCCCTCCTCGTAGGCCTGGCTGTAAGGCACGAAGCCGATCGGCGAATCCGAACCCGAAAGCTGCTTGATCCGTTTCGCCAGCTCTAGGATGCTCACTTCCTGATCGCTGCCGATGTTATAAACCTCGCCCACCGCCGCGGGCTGTTCGGCCAGCTTCATCAGGGCCCCTACGGCGTCCGACACGTGCGTGAAACAGCGGCGCTGCGAGCCGTCACCGTAGACCGTCATCTCCCGGCCATCGAGCGCCTGTTGGACCAGGGTAGGAAGCACCATTCCATACCGGCCCGTCTGGCGGGGTCCAACCGTATTGAACAACCTTGCGACGACCGTCGGGACAAGTTTCTCCTTCCAATAGGCTATTGCCATGAACTCGTCGATGGCCTTCGAGCAGGCATAACTCCACCTTCCTTTACTGGGCGGGCCCATGACCAGATCGTCATCCTCCCGAAAAGGAACTTCGGTCCGTTTGCCATACACCTCCGAAGTCGAGGTGATGAGCACTCGCTTTCGTTTTTTGGCGGCAAGGCTCAGCACCAGCTCGGTCGCCCGGACATTGGTCTCGATGGTCTTGACCGGGCTCTCGACGATCAGACGAACTCCTACGGCGGCTGCGAGATGATAAACAAGGTCGCTCTCGTCGATCAGCTCGGCGGTCAGCCGCTCATTCGTGACCGTGTCGATATGGTAGGTAAACCCAGGATTCTTTTTGATGTGGCGGATGTTATCAATGCTGCCCGTCGAGAGATCGTCGATGATGGAAACTTCGTCGCCTCGATCGAGATGTCGCTCAACCAAGTGTGAACCGATGAAACCTGCCCCACCAGTAACCAGTATTCTCACGCTATCCTCCTTTGGCGAGATTCAGGCGACCGCTTCCACAGTACGGCTGGGAACAGATTGCGGATTCACTCCCAGCAATCGACGGTAGAGCGCTTCCATATCGCGCGTGAGTCGGTCGATGCCTAGCTCTCGGAAGACGAAATCACGGCCCCGCTCTCCCATCCGGCGACCCTCTGCAGGCTGATTCGCCAGATAGCGGAGGGCTTCGGCCATGCCTTCAGGATCACCGGTTGGACTGGTAATCCCGTGCTCCCACAGCTGGATACGGCCCATTCGCGCCTGTCTTTCTCCCAGGATATCGACGATACCCCCCACCTGGGTCGCCACAACGGGCCTGCCGGATGCCATCGCCTCGATAAGACTTAAAGGAGTGCCCTCGTTCAACGAACTCAAGGCCACGGCATCGAAATCTTCGCAAAGACTCGCGGCATCCTCTCGGTATCCCAAGAAGATAACACGATCAGAGATCGCTAGTGCTTTCGACATTGATTCCAACTCAGACCGAAGTTCACCGTCGCCCACGAACACTAGCCGGGCATCGATCCCTGATCTGAGTAACAGTGCAACGGCTTGGAGCAACATCGCATAATTCTTGATCGGGCAGAGGCGTCCGATCGCACCCACAAGGAATTGTCCGGAGGGAACGGCTAACTCCTTTCGGAGTTGCCCTCGAGCTGCGGGAGCTGGATAACTGTCCACACCCAGCGGGATTACCTCGAACTGTTCAGCCCGGCCCACCCTGAAATCCTCCTGGATCTCGCGCTGTTGTTCTCGACTTATGGCCACAATAGTATTAGTGCACCATCGTGCCAGGATTCGTTCAATTGCCAAAAAGATTCTGGTTTTTGTCCGTCCATAATAACTGTGGAAAATGTGTCCATGAAAGGTGTGGATGACTCTGCAGCGACGCGGCTGCAGCCATAGCGCGGATGGTGTTGACCACCTATAAATCAGTGTAGCCAGGCGGCCTAGCGCACCTGCCTTCGCTTTATGCGTGTGGACGATCGCAGGCTTGATGGAGTGTAGTAGCCGGATCAACTTCACGAGGACCGTAAAATCCTTGAAACTGATTTCACGGCTCATCTCGGGAATAATGACCGGTTCCACCCCTAAGCTACGTGCGAAGGACGAGAGGTCTCCCTCGTTTTCCGGGACGGAACCTGCCACAAGCGTCGTTTGAAATTGTTCTCCCGCGAGCCCCGCCGATAGCCAGGCTACGTGCTTGGTAGGGCCGCCAACGTTTAATCGATCGATGATCCGGAGGATGCGGAGAGGCCGGTCTTCGGGCAAGGTCACCTGCGGGTCGAAGTCACACTGCTTGCTTCGAGTCCTGAACACGCCACATCTCCTTCTTACGATGACGGTTATGAACTTAATTCTCAGTATGAATCGAGGACGCTTTAGTATTTCACAACCCTGCTATCTTACTGGCCGTTTCCTCTCAACCAGTCCACGTCGACCGAGATGTTCCGAACGCTCGTAAATTACCATACCTGATCGACTTCCGCAATCCGATTTTTTCTAACGCATGTTAGCGGTCGGCAGGGGATGCTAACGGTGCAAGGTTCTACTGAAATCGGTGAGGACGGACTTGTCCCCCAAGACGGATCCTTCGAGAACGCGGGCCTCCCGACCGATGTGGCAGCTCTTTCCGACAAGGGCCCGAACCACCCTGCCCCCGGCGCCAACCCTGGAGTTAGCCCAGACTACAGAATCCTCGATAACGGCATTCTCCTCAATATAGCAATTAGGGCCTATGACCGACCTTCGAATCGTAACGCCCGGCTTCAGCGTCACGTCGTCGCCGATGATGGAGAGTTCGTCGATTTCGGCAAAGTTCAGGAAGGTTGTGGAAGCGTTTCCCGGATCCGGTTTGAAGGAAAGAAGCTTACCGGCGATGACATCGAGATTGGCCTGCAAATAACGGGCGGGCGTCCCAATATCGACCCAGTAGCCATTCGAAACGAATGCAAAAAAGGGGACTCGGTGCTCGAGTAGTTTGGGGAAGAGTTCGTACTCGAAAGAGAAGGCATGCCCCGTCGGCACATATTTCAAGACTTCGGGTTCCAGTATGTAGATGCCGGCGTTAATGGTATTGCAGCTGATCTGATCCTTCCCAGGTTTCTCGAGGAACCGATTGACCCGGCCCGAAGGGTCGACTTCGACCAGTCCGTAAGTTGTCGGGTCCTCCACGGGCGTGAGTATGATCGTAGCCATAGCCTTTGCCCGGGTATGAAATTCCATGGCCTCGGCGAGATCGACGTCGGTGAGTATGTCTCCGTTGAAGACCACACTGGGGCCCTCGATCATCGATTCAGCGTTCTTGAATGCTCCTGCCGTCCCCAGTGGGGAGGCTTCCATTAAGTAATTGACATGGATCCCATGATGGCTACCGTCGCTGAGCATCTCCTCAATTCTTCGGGGCTGGTACGAGAGGCAGAGGATGACCTGGATGATACCGACTCGTTTAAGCAGATCGATCTGGTAGTCCAGGAACGGGCGGTTGGCTATGGGGACTATGGGTTTGGGGGTGTGAAGCGTGAGAGGTCTCAGGCGCGTACCTTTTCCCCCGGCTAGAATTATCGCTTGCATGCGGGCGCACTGGGTCGAACTGCCATCAGCTCCGTAGGTAGTTCCGCCTTGAGGCGGGTTTTGCCGCGGCCGCACTACCCGGCTGAAGCCGGAACTACGAACCTCGGCTCCTCAACCCTCAGGTTTCGACGGAACGTGATCGGAAATGAACCGGGCGATCTCCTGTGTGGAGGTTCCGGGGAGGAAGACGCCGGCGATACCGGCTTCCTTGAGCCGGGGGATGTCGGCTTCCGGTATGATCCCGCCCACCACGACCAGTACATCGCTCATCTCTTTTTCACGCAACAACTCCATCAGTCTGGGACAGAGAACCATGTGCGCGCCGGAAAGCACCGAGAGCCCGATACAATCGACATCCTCCTGAAGCGCCGCCATCACAATCGACTCCGGAGTCTGGCGAAGCCCGGTGTAGATCACCTCCATCCCGGCGTCCCGAAGCGCCCTCGCAACGATCTTCGCGCCCCGGTCGTGTCCATCCAGGCCAGGTTTGGCGACCAATACTCTGATCTTCCTTCCGGCCACGCTCAGTCCTCTCCCGGCCCCGATCCCTGGCCCCGAGTCCCCAGCCCCTAAATCGCCGACTCCTGATATTCCCCGAACACCGGACGCAGCGCATCACAGATCTCCCCAAGCGTCGCGTAGGCCCGAACACAATCGAGGAGCAACGGCATGGTATTCTCGTTCGACCGGGCGCCGGCCTGGAGGCTCGTGAGTGATCGGTCCACGGCCGCCTGGTTCCGGCTTGCGCGAAGGGACCTGAGTCGTTCCGATTGCAGCTGCGCCACCGAGTCATCGATATGCAGGATGGGCAGCGGAGCGGATGATTCAGCGACGAACTCGTTGACGCCGACGATCACTTTTTCGCCGCGCTCGATCGCGCATTGGTAATGATAGGCGGAATCCTGAATTTCGCGCTGGGGATAACCGTGCTCGATCGCTCCGATCATGCCTCCCATCGCATCGATCTTCTCGAAGTAGTCGAAGCAGCCCCGCTCCATGTCGGACGTCATCCGCTCGACGAAATAACTTCCACCGAGCGGATCTACGGTGTTGGTAACGCCCGATTCCATCGCAAGAATCTGCTGGGTGCGCAGGGCGATCGTGGCGGCCTCCTCGGTCGGCAGCGCCAGGGCCTCATCCAGAGAGTTGGTATGAAGGCTCTGGGTTCCCCCGAGGACGCCGGCAAGAGCCTGGATAGCGGTCCGAACAACGTTGTTGTACGGCTGTTGCGCCGTGAGGCTGCAGCCCGCCGTTTGCGTGTGGAACCGGAGCATCCAGGAGCGGGGATCTTTCGCGCCGAACCGATCCCGCATGACCTTCGCCCAGATCCGGCGTGCGGCCCGGTACTTGGCGATCTCCTCAAAGAAGTCATTATGCGCATTGAAGAAAAACGAGAGCCGCGGCGCGAACGCGTCGACATCGAGTCCGGCCTGGACGGCCCATTGAACGTATTCGATGCCGTCCCTCAGCGTGAAGGCCAGCTCCTGCAACGCGGTCGAACCCGCTTCGCGGATGTGATAACCCGAGATCGATATCGTATTCCAGCGAGGCACTTCCCGAGTGCAGAAGACGATCACATCCGTGACCAACCGCATCGATTCACGCGGCGGATAGATCCATTCCTTCTGGGCGATGTATTCCTTCAGGATGTCGTTCTGTAGCGTTCCTGAGATCCTGCTCCGAACGGCGCCTTGCTTCTCCGCCACCGCCAGGTACATGGCGAAGATCACGGAGGCCGGGCAGTTGATGGTCATTGAAGTGGTGACCTGTTCGAGCGGTATGCCGTCAAAGAGGACTTCCATGTCGGCCAGACTCGAGATGGCTACGCCGCACTTTCCCACTTCACCCTCACTCACGGGGTGATCGGAGTCGTATCCCATGAGCGTCGGCAGATCGAAGGCCACCGAAAGGCCGGTCTGGCCGTGCTCGAGAAGGTACTTAAAGCGCTTGTTGCTGTCGAAGGCAGAGCCGAAGCCTGCAAACTGGCGCATCGTCCAGAGTTTTCCACGATAACCGGTCGCGTGGATGCCCCGCGTAAAAGGGAACTCACCGGGTAAACCGATCTCCTGCTCGGGATCGATATCAACGATATCGGCGGGTGTATAAAGCCGATGGACCGGCGTCAGCGAGGTTGTGGTGAACCGCTCGGCCTCCCTCGGGCCGGATATTGGTTTGGTCACCATGTGAATGTCATGTTAGCGGACGCCGTTTCCAGGTGTCAAAAGGCAATAGCACGCAGAGCCGCGGAGACGCGGCGCGAAAGTTCCTGCTCCGCGTCTCTGCGGCTCTGCGTGACTCAGGCCGCGGGATACGACCCGAGCACCTTCATGATGTCCGCGGACTTGCGGACCTCCTCCACCGCCGCCTTGACCGTCGGGTCAGTGAGACCGCCTTCCAGATCGGCGTAGAAGATATACTCGAACGGCCTGCCGGCGATCGGTCGTGATTCCAGCTTCACCAGGTTGATGTTTCGATCCGAAAAGACCTTCAGTGTGTGAAGCAGCGCGCCGGGAGTATTCGGCGTGCTGAAAATGATTGACGTCTTGTTGGCATGTTCATTGACCGCATGCCGGGCGGAAAGAACCAGGAACCGTGTGTAGTTCCGGGGATCGGATTCGATCCCTTCCTTC
>JACQTD010000024.1 GCA_016210985.1 Acidobacteriota bacterium | reverse complement strand
GGGCGCGATCAAGGGTTGTACCACGCTCACCGTGCCGTCGAAGGCGCGGGCATCACCCCAGGACTCCAGATAGTGTGCTTCGGGAATGTGCCAATGGCAGAGTTCCGAAGTCTCATCGTAATAAAGTCCAAGCCGGGCCCGGAACGGTACCTTCTCGAGATGCTCCGCAAAATTCAGATCCGCCGGCGCGTCATAAACCGGGTTGCCCCCCAGGATCACGAGTAACTCCACGCGTCCGGCCTGCATATCACGGACGAGTTCGCTCATCGATTCCAGGCCATCGACGGGATCGGCTTCGATCGGGTCGGTGTACCGGACGGTCTTCCCGACATTGCCCAGCGCGTGGTTCATTGCGTGTGCGAGCACATGAACCAGCGGTGGTTGGAATTCGCCTGGGACGACCAGACAGGCGCCGCGGTGGTTCCCCAGATCGCGGACGACGGCGCGCATCCATTCGAGATGCGGAGTCTGGATCACCTCCTCTCCGGATCTCGGAGCCTGGATCCCGAGTGATGACGCGACCGCCTGCGCAAACGCGAGCAACTCGCCCGGTCGCATCGCGAGGCGGTGGTCCGCCTTGGCACCGGTACTTGACGGCGTGCTCTCGACCACGTAGAGCCGGTTTACCCGGGCATCCTCTCCCTCCACTCTTCGTCTTCGGGTGAAGGCCCGGGTGTAGTTCAGGCTACCGGGTAGGGAGCACAGGAAATCGGCATCGAGCGAAAGAATAACGTCGGCTTGATCAAACTGATACACGGCATGCGCGTATTGACCGAAGGCGAGCAGCGAAGCCGCGCGTGCCTGATCGCGGCCGGCAGGGTCGTACTGGTGCCACCTGGCGCCCGGATATTGGCGGAGCAAGCGCTTGATCAGGCCGGCGAGCGACGGTGAGGTGACGGAGCCGGAAAGTATCCTGAGCCCGACGCCCTTCTTTGGCTGCGGGACCTGGAAGGCCACGCTCAGCGCGCCGAGGAAGGCCGACCAGGTGCTGACATCACCGAGAAAATTGACCGTCTGGGACCGGTCGGGATCGTAGAGTTCCAGAATCGAAGCCTGGGAGACGACATCGGTCGCGCCGAGGCTGGAGGGATGCTCGGGGTTGCCTTCGATCTTGGTCGGCCGCCCCTCGTGACTCTCAACCAGCAGGCCGGTGGCCGCGCCAGCATGCGTCATCGCCGTCGCAAAGAAAAGCGGCTTGCCGGGAACGATCTCCTCCGGCTGGCGCACATACGGGAGCACCTTCTCGAGCGGCTGGCGGGTGCACGCGCTTACGCCGGCCAGGGCGAGCGATGCACCCATCAACTTCAGGAATGCACGGCGCCCCACCGGATCAAGCCATTCCGACGCCTGACTCGGGAATTCGCGGTGGAGAAACTCTCGAAAAGTCGCGGTCTCAGCTAGTTCTTCAAGACTTCGCCAATACGCTCTACCCCGTGCTCGGTGAAGTTGGGCACGGATCGCGGCCAGGTCGAGAGGCTCTTCCCTGCGGCCGGGAGGCTGCTTTTTCATATGACCTTATCGATGGCATGTTGAGCAACTGGTAAGCGTCGCGACGTTCTGGATTTTATATTCCTTCACCAATCTTCGTCCTTCTTCCAACGGATTCGCGTTCGGTTCCCAGTCGAGATTATAGATTTGATCGCGCGGGCGGACGTATCGCTCCGGTTCCCGATGACAACTAAGGCACCATTCCATCTGAAGCGATGCCGTCTGCCACATGAGCGGCATTTGATCGACCTTGCCGTGACAGGTGGCACAACCCACGCCCTTACTAATATGAATGCTGTGATCGAAATAGGCGAAATCCGGCAGGTCGTGAACCTTGGTCCAGGCGATCGGCTTGCCGGATCGAAAGCTGGAACGAACCGGTTCCAGTATCGGGCTCTGATTAAAGAGCATCGAGTGACAGTTCATGCAGGTCTGGGTACTGGGGAGCCCGGCCGTGGCCGAGGTCTCCACGGAAGTATGACAGTAGCGGCAATCCAACCCGACATCACCCACGTGGTGCTTGTGACTGAAAGGTACGGGCTGATCCCGGACCACGGTCGCCTGCGTGACATAGGGCGACCGGTTGACCTGTGCCGCAACCCACAAGGCCCCGGCCAGGATAAATACTGCGCAGGAGATACTTAGCTTGGATACAGTATTCGTACTGCGGTGAAAAATCTGCGGCATGCCGATGATCCTGATTTTTGAGGCGCGTATTCTAGAGGGAAAAACCGGATCTGTAAAACGAAAATTCAGGGGGAGTCCGGATTCGGCAGTTTTGCCACCTCGGCCTCTCCGCGATAATCTGCTGCCGGCGCACTCCACATCGCCACTATGGAGTGCGGGGGGAAGGGCGGCCGCCGGTCGGTTTCGGCGGACGGCCGCGACCCCGCTTTGGCTGGTCGGGGGGACTTGGATCCGCACTCCATAGCGCCGTCGCCGCGCCGCTCTGCCGGCGCACTCCACATCGCTACTATGGAGTGCGGGGGGAAGGGCGTCCAATGGAGCCACTCTCTTACGTCGGTCGTTCGGGCATACTCCGACATCCCCTTGGGGTGATCGACCGGAAGGCCCATTACCTCTCCGCCCCCTTACGGGCTTGACCCTTCCGCGATCGAAACCTAGAATCGACGGGATTGGGGAAGCCGGCCCGTTCCGAATGCATGCTATTTCGGATTGCGCAAGCGCTCGGCCAGGCGCCCGCGATGCAATGAACATGACGATCCGGCACGATGCACCGACCGACGAAGTCCTTGATTGGACCGCGCTCCATGCCCTTGGCGCGCTCGAAGAGGAATCGGCGATCGGCCTGGAGCGGCACCTGGAGGCCGGGTGCCTCGTCTGCGCGCGGGAACTACAGGGCTTTACGTCCACAGTCCATGATCTCCTGGTCAGTCCCGAGCCGGTCCCGCCACCCGTGGGGCTTCGATCAGAACTGCTCCACCGCCTGGCTGTGACGGATCCCGCGGATCCCCAGGTCTGGAAGCATTGGAGTGGCGGACCGGCGACCGAATCGCTCCTCACGATTCGCGCTTCGGAAGGGAATTGGGAGTCCACGGGGCTGCCGGGGGTCAGCGTGCGCAGGCTTTCCGTCGACGCGGCCCGAGACACGGTCACGATGCTCATTCGGATGACCTCCGGTTCAAGTTATCCAGGGCATCGGCACGGCGGGGTGGAGGAGTGCTTCGTGCTCGAGGGCGATCTGCACGTCGGTGATAGGGTGCTCCACGCGGGAGACTATCAGCGGGCTGCCGGGGAAAGCGTCCACGACGTGCAATCCACGGACGGCGGCTGCCTCCTGCTCATCCTCTCCTCCATGCACGATGAACTGCTGGCTTGACCCGGTAAATCCGCTCGGCGGGCAGGGCGCTGGCCCGGCGCCGTGCTGATCCCGATCGACGAGTTCGCCCGGCGGCTTGCGGAGATTCCAGCCGCGCAATTCACCGGTGAAGCCGTCCTTGCCTTTCTGGTTGAGACCAGGGTGGACCCGCTGTCGCTGGAGCCCTACCTCTACTTCTCGAGCGAACACTACACGCGCAATCTGATCCAAAGGACGGAGCTGTACGAATTGATCGCGATCTGCTGGGAGGTAGGCCAGCGAAGCGCGATTCACAACCATCGGGACCAGAGCTGCTGGATGGCGGTCCCTTACGGAAAGCTCCAGGTCCACAATTTCAAACTGGTTCGCAAGGATCCATCGTCCGGAACCTGTGAACTGGCCTCGAGCGATCACTTCATCATGGAGCCCGGCAGCCCGCAGGCCGTGGATCCCGACGAACCGATCCATCAGGTCGTCAATCCTTCGAGCTTCTCGAGCCGCTCCGTCTCTCTCCATATCTACTCGCGACCTTTCGACACCTGCGAAGTCTACGATCTCAAAGCGAACCACTATCAGGACGTCAAGCTGGTCAACACCAGCGAGTACGGGGTTCTGGTGACCCGCGAGCAGATCCAGCGCGTCCTGCTCCCCCTCGCTGCCGAATAGGGGGTCTTCCACGAATCGTGTCCCTGGTTTCCACCCTCTTTTCAATCCCGGCCGGATGCTCCGCCTGGGAATTGAATTAGCGGAATCGCTCGCGACCGATTCCCTCCGATAACCGGTCGTCGAGTACCTGCCGCAGATCACCGCCTTCCATGTTTCCGACATTTGCCCTCCGGTGGCTAGCCACGCTGACCCGCGTACAATACGGCGCTACGAACATTGCCGGAGGAAATCCGCTCGCGGCATCCTCGAGCGCATCCCGATCTGTGACCATCGCGCTCGAAGTTTCGCGTCCGAGGCAGGGCAGTGACGTTGACCTGATCCGCGAAGGATCGCGGCAAAGTGACGCAATCCGTTCGTACGAGTCCGCGGAAACTCAGAGATTTCTGGCTGGCCGCATCGGGGCTGACGCATTCTTAGGAGGAAAGCGGCAGGCGCGTGGTCGGCATAGGGGCCGGCTCCTGGAACCGGGTTGACGTCTTTTTAGGTGGAAAACGACAGCTGTAGAGGCTTGGGTGAAGTGGTCCAGGTTCCGTAGGGTCGACGATCAACTGCACGATACTTCGGGCCCCCGTCCGAGAGGGTGGCTCACTTAGTCAGCGGGATACTCTCATGGCTGGTGGCAGAAACGACACCACACGAAATATCCGACCCCTACAAGGTCTCCAATCATGAACAGTATGAATACGACTCTGTTGAGACCGCGCCCGGTGTATGGCGCAGGCCACGCAAGCTTAGGGCTGAAACCGAATGCGGGTACGCCAGGCTCCACGTACGGCTCAGATAGAGCCCTGCCTAGTTTTTCCATGAGGGGACGGTTGGCGTCGCGAATCACCTCATCCCGCTTCATCATAAGGAACAGAAATAATGTCAAGACCAACGCTAGGACGAAGATCAGCGCCCCAGAGAACCATTTATCCCGCACAACGTATGCGCTTGCGATCGCGCCTGCTTGGATGATACCCAGATTCTATACGCGACTCCACATCACGGAGTCGAGATGGACGAAGTGGGTTAACAGCGCAGCAAAGAAACCTGGATCTGGGTCGGTTGGCCTGTGTTCAGTGCTCATGGACCTCGTATCAACTGGCCTCCTGCCTGGCTCCGCCTCAGGTGCCCACTCCGGACGAAAGAGCAGGCCATCCAGATGTTGCTCCCGACCGTTCCCGTTGAGTGATGTCAACACAGTGGGATCGTGGTGCAATCGAAGCAAAGCGGCTCGGACAATCGCCTCCATCTCATAAAGACTTACCAGGAACTTTTTCTGTTCATCCCGCGACGCCACTTTTACTCCCCGCATCCCGTGCACAACCCGGGATCTGATGGCGTACGCATCCTTGACTTGCTTAAATAGAGTTTCTGCCTCGGCAGAGGACCTAGCCAAGAAAAACGCTATCCTCTGGGACAGTCTGTAAGTTGTCTCCCCTGGACTGCCTGGGCCAAAGATGGACTCAAGAACAATCCAGAGAAGCGCATACCGCATCTCATACCATCGCTCGACCAAGGCGAGCCAGAGAGTTTGTACGGCCACCGCCACAGAACCTTTCTGCCCGCCTTGGAGGGCTAGTAGAGTGGAAAAGATCGCTTTCGCTTCAGTGAGGGTTTCGACTGTTTGCTGCTTCGGAAAGCCCCTAGGATGAGCGACGAGAGGACGCGCGTAAACATACTCAACCTGTTGCCACGCACCTCCCACCTGAGTAGCACATGCCACGACGTCGAACCAAATGTTTGAAGGTTGAGCAAGCCAGAGGGCTTCGTTAGCGGTGCCCAATAAGTTTAGGAACAGGCCTGTTCCGTATGTTCCGTATGTATCGCCTTCTCTTTCCAAGATCAAAGCAAACTCAGGCTCGCTGAGAACTCGACGAGTGGTGCGGTGAGTTAGCTTCTGCAGAACGTCACCTTTCCGCACCTAAGCAGGCATGATTCCTATCGATACACCATGCCCCAGATCGAACGATTCGTCGAATGGGGGGTGGGCTGGTGATAGCCGAATAGCGGCGCGACCGCGCTAAGTCTCATGGCTCATTATCCATAGGACCCGCCTGTGGCACATTAGAGCTTTGGTGAAATGCGAAGTTGGTTGCCAGATCACTCATAGAGTACGCCAATTGGTGGTGTCTGATAAGGGTTATGTCGAAGTCCACCCCGGGTGCCACTACTTGCCTGAGCGCGGAAGTAAAATCGAACTACCGAGCATAATGCGTGTTGCAACCCTTGCTTGACCCATGGTGGTAAGTTAAGTCCAAAGTCGGGCGTCCAGGAATTCACGGGGATTGACAATCGTGATGCCGCGGAATGTCCTGAGATTCCGTAAGTGATGGTCGCCCGTGACCCGAAAGAGCGCCCCGGCTTCAACGGCGCATTCAAGGACGCGGTTATCGGGGTCATTGCCGTTGAGGTGGGCCACCACTTCCCGGGGACGGACAAGGCACACGTATTGTTGAATCGAAGAAATGGCAGCGCGGATTTCCGGAGCAGACCACCTGAACTTGGTTTTCGTTAAGTCTCCTTCAATCTCTTCAAGGATCGGGGGTGAGATGAAAAGCGAAATGGTCCCCCTGCGCCCCAGGATCAACACCTCATCGGCGACTCCGCCAAAGGTGAGCGCAGAGACATAGACGTTCGTGTCGTCGACGACCCCGATCTCTTCTTGCCGTGGCGATACTCACTTACCAGGCAGTCAACATAAGCCTCAGTGATACCTGCCCGCGCGGCCTGCCGGGCCCCGTAACGTTGGAGTTCCAGCCATTGCTTTTCTTGAATATAGCGGCGCAACGCCTCGCGGAAGAGTTCGCTTTGCGTTCTGCCCTCCTTCTTGGCAATGCCCTCAGCCTGCTTTGCCAACGCCGGAGGGAGGGTCGAAGTATGAATCAACTGATTCACTCCTCACCCTTAGTCTCCGGCGCCAGTCTCTTTCGGGTCCATGCCGGACTTCTGCGGCAGTCGAGCACGGCATAGACCTGCGCGGTTTGATTCTCGATCCGGTAATAAACAGCGAAGGGAAATCGCTTGGATAGCAGTCGGTGGTACTTCCCGAAATGGACTGGATGGGCGCCCGCGCTGATGACCAGGGAATCAATGTCTGAAAAAAGACTGTCCAGGAAGTATGCTCCAATCCCTTCGGCCTGCTTTTCATAGAACCGGTACCCTTCGATCAGGTCCTGGCGGGCGGCAGCCAGTATTTGGACTTTCATGGAACCTGCTTTCGAATGCTTCCTTTGGCACTCTCCCAATCTTCAAATGTATCGGCGCCCTTCTCCAGCGATTCTTCCCTTTGAGACAGAATGTCCTGGTGCCAGGCTGGGGACTCAATGCTGTCAGCCCTCTGACACAATTCGTCCCAGAGGGACTCCATCATTTGAATCTTCTCCGCCATCGACATTTCTTCCAGCGGTTTACTGATACTCATAATCCTCTCCGAACACTTTCCATGCTGCCATAAGCCTGGCTAGAAGACCTCGGTAAGCCAGATCGCGGTTTCTACCGCCTCGACCTGGCAAAAGAAGGGGTTAGACATCGCTAAAACTCAAGAGATAAGGAGCTTGCACGGTAGCAAAAGAATATTCCAACTCTTCCCAGTTTTCCACATTTTCCGAAAGGGATTTCGGGAATTATCCCTAAGTATTGCGGAGTTTCCAGGAACTGAACTGATCCTGGCCGAAGACACCCGCGCCACCCGGGGCGCGTATACGTTGCGATATATCTTCGAACTCGAACACGCCGACCTATTCGTTGTGGCCTCGGCGTCGGTGCCTGAGCACGACCGGGCGTTTCCGTCGCTGGCGACCCGGTGGGTTCTGGCCAGCCGGTTCGAGCGCGAGATCCACGATCTCTTCGGCCTCCTGCCGGAGCTTCATCCGGACTTGCGGCGGTTGCCGCTACATCAGTTCTGGCCTGATGAGTACCATCCGCTTCTGAAGGACGCGTCGCCGCCCGGTCCGTTCATGGATGACGGCACTCCTTACCCCTTCCGTCGAGTGGAAGGGGAAGGCGTCTCGGAAATCACTGTCGGTCCGGTGCACGCCGGCATCATCGAACCGGGCCACTTCCGCTTCAGCGTCGAAGGCGAGACGATCATCAACCTCGAATCGCGACTCTACTTCGTACACAAGGGGATTGAGAAACTGTTTGAACATCTCCCGATCGAGCGGGGGGTGGAACTGGCCGAGCGCATCTCGGGAGACTCGAGCGTAGCGCACGCCATGGCCTTTTGCCAGGCGATGGAATCGATGGCGGGCGTGACCCTTCCGCCCCGCGCCGCTTATTTGCGCGTGGTGCTCCTTGAACTCGAGCGCATCCACAATCATATCGCGGACGTCGGAACCATCTGCGGCGATACCGGCTTTGCTCTCGCGAATGCCCATGCCATGCGGTTGCGGGAGCAATGCCTGAGATTGCATGGACGAATAACCGGCCACCGGCTTCTGCGGGGTATTCTGGTGCCGGGCGGCGTCCGATGGGACCTGTCGCCGACCCAAGTTAAGGACATCCGTACGACCCTAGCAGGGGTCACGGGCGATTTCGGCGATCTCGTCGAACTGGTGCTCAGCCATTCCGGCGTGCTCGACCGATTGCGTGGCACCGGACGACTTACGCAGAAAACCGCGCGTGAAATGCAGCTTTGCGGCGTGGCGGCGAGGGCTAGCGGCATCGACGCCGACGCCCGGCGGGATCACCCCTTCGCGGCGTATCCGCAACTTCCATTCAACGTGCCGGTGTTCAGCTCCGGCGACGTGTGGGCACGTTTCATGGTGCGGCTCGAAGAGGTGCGTGAAGCGGCCGGCCTGATTATCCGTGCATTGGCGGCCCTGCCCGCGGGTACGATCGCGAAGTCTATGGAGCCGACTCCCGCTGGCGCCTGCGGCTTCGGCCTGGTGGAGGGTTGGCGCGGCCCCGTCTGGCATTGGATGGCCGCGGGCGGCGATCATCCCCTCTCACGGGTCAAGGTGAAGGACCCATCGTTCGCGAACTGGCCGGCGCTGAATTACGCGATGCTCAACAACATCGTTCCCGACTTTCCGCTGGTCAACAAGAGCTTCAACCTCTCCTACGCCGGGAATGATCTGTAGAAGATCCGTCCAGGCGTACCGGAGAAGAGGTCTCCATCCGTAACCGGATCAGGCTTTCTTCTCATCCGGGCTCTTCCCGCGCTGCCGGACCCATTCGTCGATGCTGCCGCGGATGAATTCGCCGAAGTCCTCGATGTCCCGGGCCGTTCGGCGCCAAACATCCCGCACGGCGTCGGTATCGAAACCCGTCTCACATTCTCCGCGCCAGGTCCAGGCGCCGCCGACTTCGTCCTCGTAATACGAGGCCAGTTGCCTGCAGGCCATGCCGGCCACCACCAGCGAACTCCCCGGCTGGAGCGGCTGGAATATCGCGCTCAAGTCCGTGTCGATCTCCTTCAGCCGCGCGAGCACGCGGTTGTATTGTTCGGTGCAAAAAGCCGCGGCCTCCTGAGTCCCTTCCGGCCATTCCGGTCGCATGGACATCCGGGCCGTTCGGCGCAGGACATTCACCAGTTTCTTGATCTCTTGTTCTCTTTCCATGCGGTTCCTCCCGGTCCCATCCGCGCCTCCGGGCCTGGACGGCTCCCGTCAGCGTGCGAGACGGGCCAGATTCAATTTCTGGAGATCTCCGAGGACTTCGGAAACCTTCCATTCGTTGCCGCGGTAAAGGTTGATCAGCTTCCCGTCCGGCCCGATGACCGCGGTTCGCAACGAATGGATAATCTGGTCATTCTCGGGCCAATAACGGAGACCGAAATACTCGGCGACGGTTTTCACCTCCGAAGACGATCCGGTCGCGAACTGCCAGTGATCGAAGTTCGGAGTGAACGACCTGGCGTATGTCTTGAGGACCTCGGGCGTGTCGTACTCGGGGTCAAAGCTGATGGTGAGCAGTTGTGTCCGGCCGATCAGCTCCGGCTGCTTCAGGAGTTCGGTCTGCAGCTCCTGGAAGTTGGTGTTCATTAGAGGGCAATAGTCGGGAAGCGGGCATCGAGTGTAAATAAAGGTGACCACGAGCGCTCGCCCTAGAAACTCGCCGAGGCCGACGCGATGGCCTTCCTGGTTGGTAAGCACGAATTCCGGCACCTTGTCTCCCGGCTTGGGCTCGTTGGCCGGTTCGGGAACCGCCGTGGCGTCCGGCGCGCCCTCCTGAGTGATGACGAGGTCCTCGAGCCACGACCGGTCGCCCGACACCACCAGGGTTCCCTTAACCTGATCGCCCGGGCCAAGCACGCCGTAAGCCCACTCTTCTTTGAGTACAAATGGCATCGTCATGGCGGACATGAAGCCCGGTATTTCGTCGTGGGCTATCGTTACCTTCTTGAGTTCCCGGTCGACCGAGACGACCTTTCCCGTCAGATCGTA
Organism: Acidobacteriota bacterium; assembly: GCA_016210985.1. GTDB lineage: Bacteria > Acidobacteriota > Blastocatellia > HR10 > JACQTD01 > JACQTD01. Next base: position 15,519 of record JACQTD010000024.1, on the reverse strand, counting down.
ACGTGACGCGGCGGCATTCCGGTTGCAACCGGACCATGTTGCGCCACAAGCAGTCAATACGGCCGCCAGAAAGAAAACACGGAAGAACAAGAGATTCCTCAACAGCGGATTTCGGTTACCCCGGCAACTCTGATGCATCGTCTATCCACTACGAGCCACGCGCGCGGTCAGTTCCCGCTACCCGGAACCCGGTCTGACTCCGGGCAGAAATGCACCGGAACCGCCGATTATCTTACTCCTCCTGCCCCACACTGCAATTGCGGGGAGTACAAGGTAGCGGGTCAGTTTCGGCTGAGTACTCCCCGGGAACGCCAATCTCCTGATTGGCGTTGTGAAGGTTCGAATCCACGCCAATCAGGAGATTGGCGTTCCCGGGCAGGTTCATCGGGTGGATGCGACCGCCCAATCATGATTCCGGGAAGAGGGAACTTGTTGTAATGTACCCTTCGTTGGACGGCGCGGCCGCGCCCGGAGGAGCTATTGCCAGACCATATGGCGGGGCGGCCCTCGGTGACAAAGCGTTTGGCAGGTTGCCCGAGGGGGCCCGGGGGGACGAAGGCAACGAACAGGGAGGGAACGACGATTGATCAAGGGTGAGGAGTTCTTAAAGTTCAGTTGTACGGGCTGCGGCAATTGCTGTAAGGATGTGATCGTTCCGGTCACTTCGGATGATGTCCGGCGCATCATGACCGCCACGGGCCGGACGGCGGCGGAGATCGTGGAGTTCTACGACAGCACCGAAATCACCACCAGCCAGCGGGACCGTGGGTGGATAGAAATGCGCGCCGGCCGGAGGATCATGGGACTTCGGAAGAAACGCGGTGCCTGCCAGTTCCTCAAAAAGGACCAGTGTACGATTTATGAACTTCGGCCCGTCACCTGCCGGCGATATCCCTTCAATCTGGTTCTCGACGAGCGGGGGAAGATCCAGGAACTCTCGGTCCATCGGGCGGTGAAGTGCCTCTACGAGCTTAATGGCCGCCAAAGCCAGCGAGAGCTCAAACTGACATCGGACTGGGAAGACCGCCAGGATGCCACCTACTACGGACTGGTCAAGGAATGGAATCGCCGCAAGGCACGGGGGACGAAGTTGGCGTACCTTCGTTTTCTAGGTCTGGTTGAAGCGTGAAGGGAGCCGTTCAGGGATGGCGAAGGATGCCAAGTGCCTGACGGACCCGCTCGAACTCCGTTTCAAGAAGGCCGGCGACTTCGCGGACGCGCTCGGCGGAGCTTGCGCCTTCCGGACTGTACAGCTCATGGCAGAGCGATGCCAGACGCCGGATCCCCAGCTCGTGGCAGCTGCTCGCGAGTGCAAGCGCCGATCGGGAGATGGCCAGCCCGTCGCCGTCTTTGGCGGAACTGAAGGCGGACAATCGCTGCGGCGTTTCCTGAAGGAAGAGATCAATCAATTCGTGGATGAGACCTGATCCGAATTCTTCTTGGAGCTTCGCCAGAACCTCCCGATCGACCGCCTCGTCCTCCACCAGGCTTTCGGACAGGTCACCCTGCAGATCCGGCGACGCAACCGGGACAGGATCAGGCTCCGTCTCTTCCGGAGGCGGGACTTCCGGCGGCTGCGTAAAGCCCGGCCGTGGGGATGGTTTCTGGAGCTCGACGGTGAACCAGAAGGTGGAGCCCTTGCCAGGGGCGCTCTCAAGGCCGATCTCACCGCCCATCACCTCTATGATCTTCCTTGAAATGGCGAGCCCCAATCCGGTACCTCCGTATTTCCGGGTTGCAGAATCGTCTGCCTGGGAGAAGGCTGCAAAGAGACTTCCCTGAATTTCCTCGGGAATGCCGATACCGGTATCACTCACGATGAATCGGACCGTCACCGAGGCGTCCGACTCCCGGTCTTTCTGGACGCGGACGACGACCTTGCCTTGATCCGTGAACTTCAACGCATTCCCCGCCAGGTTGACCAGGACCTGTCGAAGGCGGCCGGGATCACCGCACAACTGGGACGGCACATCCCGGTAAATCAGCGCCGCCATCTCGAGACCCTTTCTGTGAGCCCGCTCGGCCAGGAGTTGTACGACCTCATCGACCAGTCCTCGAAGGTTGAATTCGACGCATTCCACCCGCAGCCTTCCCGTTTCGATTCTTGAAAAGTCGAGCAGATCAGTGATGATCTGGAGCAGGGCGTCGGCGCTGGTCCTAATGGTCTCGGCGAACTCCCGCTGGGATGGCGAGAGCGGCGTGTCGAGGAGTAGTCCGGTCATGCCGATGATCCCATTGAGCGGCGTTCGTAACTCGTGACTCATGTTGGCGAGGAACTTGGACTTGACTCGAACCGATTCGAGCGCCGCATCGCGCGCCTGCGCCAGATCGCCTTCGAGCTGCTTGCGCACGCTGATGTCACGGGCGATGGAAACCGATCCTCGAACCGCGCCGTCATGCAGGAGAAGGGAAGTGGTGAGGGAGATCCAGAACTCGTGGCCGTCTTTGGTAATGCTGACGACATCGCCGCTCCACCCGCCTTGGAGTGTGGCCACCCGGATTTTCTGCCGGGTCTCCGGCGGGTTGCGGGTCGAAAGAAAAATCTCCACCGACTTTCCCAGCACCTCGTCGATCCGATAGCCGTAATGCGCGAGCACGGCGTGGTTGACATAACTGATGTGCCCCATCAGGTCGAGGATAACCACGAACTCACCGATCGACTCGGTGACATGCGCCAGGCGGATCAGCTCTTCGCGAGCGCGTTTCTGGGCATCGATGTCCTGAATCTGGGAGAGGAAATAGAGCGGTTCACCCTTCGGACCCCGGACCACCGAGCCGCTCAACGAAACCCACACCTCATGCCCTTCTTTGTGAAGGTATCGTTTTTCCATCTGGTAGCTGGGGATGGCCCCCTCCCTCAGCCGGCGCACGTTCGCGAGGTCGGCCTCGAGATCGTCCGGTTGCGTGATCGCCTGAAACGTCAAGCGGAGCATCTCTTCCTCTGAATAGCCCACAATCTCGCAGAATGCGCGATTGACCTGCAGGAATCTGCCGTCCTGTGCCACGATGGCCTTACCGATCGGGGCGTGATCGAAGGCACTGCGAAACCGCGCTTCGGATTCCCGGAGGGCTTCCTCGGCGGTTCGCTGCCGGCTGATGTCCCGGTAGATCCCATAGACGGCGATCTGTTCCTCGTTGATCCTGATAGGTGTTCCCAGAATCGATACCTGCAGGCGGGTTCCGTCCTTCCGGCATCTCGAGGTCTCGATGCTGATGGAGGCGCTCTGCGCGACCCGGGCGGTGAGCTCCGAGGCCTCTTCCCGCAGTTCTTCGGGCACGATGAGATCGAGTGCGCGGCGGCCTACGACTTCTTCAGCGGCATACCCGAACATGCGGATGAAGGCGGGGTTGGCGCTGATGATCACGTCCTCATTATTGATCACCACGATCCCTTCGGGCGAGCTTTCGTAGAGTTGCTCGAGGTAAGCCGTTTTGAGACGGAGGTCGGCTTCGGCTCGTTTTCGCGCCGAGACATCGTGGATGACACAAAAGGTCATCCGGTCGGGATCCGACCAGACGGCGGACCAAAGCACATGAGCCGGACTGCCATCCTTTTTCGCACAGGCGATTTCTACATCATTCACCGGCGTGCCGGCCCGGCAACTGAGCAGCATCCGTTCGAGGCGGCCGAGATCTTCCGCCAGGACGACACCCTCAAGCGACTGGTCCGCCAATTCCTCCGGTCGGAATCCCCAGACTTTCGCGCTGGCCTGGTTGACCCTGACGAACCTGCCCCGCTCGTCCAGGGCGCAGATGACGTCGAGCGTGTTATCGAAGAGCGCCCGTTCCTTCTTGGCCGCCTCGGCCAGGGACGCCGCCATCGCGCGGAAGGCGTCATCGAGGCGCGCGATTTCGTCGGTTCCGCCGATCGGGGAGGTCAAGTCCTTCCCCTCCGCGAGCCGGTTCACTTTTTCCGAGAGCGCTTTGACGCGCCGGCTGATCCCGCGGCTGAAGAACAGTCCGAGGAAGAACGTCGTCACGATGGCCGCCGCTGCGCCGCCGGTCAAGACAGCTCGGAGTTGGCGCCAGGACCGTTCGATGGCCAGCCGCTGGTCGGCCTCGCGTTCCCCCTCGCGCCTCAGGAAGCCGTTGACCTCCTGTCGAAACTCGTCCATGGCCTGTATCCCGATCTCGCTCTTGATCAGGAAGGCAGCCTGATCGAAATCGCCCTGACGTGCCAGACTCTCGATCTTGGACTCGATGGTCAGCTTCTCCGACGCCTTTGCCTCGAGCTGTTCGGTGATGGCAAACTGTTCCGCGTCGTCCCGGGCCAGGCGCTTCAGTTCGTTCAGGACGGCCGGCACGCTCTTCACGGCGCGGTGGTGCGGGTCGGCGAACCCCTGATTCCTGGAGAGGACATATCCCCGCACCGCCGATTCCGAGTCGATCAACAGGCGCTTAAGCTCATGCGATTGGGAGATGGCCTCCTTGCTTCTGGCCGCGTTCTCGATCGCGCGCTGGTTGAGCTTGTGCATCCAGTAGACCGAAACCACGATCGTAAGCAGGACGACGAGCGGTATGGAAACCAGCAGGATTCCTTTGTGGGTGATGGTCAACTCAACACGCACGGCGAACTCACAGGAGGCGTCTTGCCCCTCATCACGGATTCCTCGACCTTCCCGGGAGGATGGCCACGATGCGCAGCGGCGCGCCGCTGCCACCCCTGATTTTCATGGGTAGGGCGATCACCGTGGTGCCCTTTACCGGCAGTCTATCCAGTCGGGCCACATTCTCGAACGCCGGGATGTTCTTCTCATTTAAGATGCGGTGGCTTTCGAAGTGGGTCGATTGACCGTAGTCGATGCTCGCCGTGTCGAGGCCGATCGCCTTGATCGTGCGTTGCTCCGTAAGCCAGCGGGCGGCGTCGGGATGGAGACCCGGAAAGTGCAGTCGGGCGACCGCCTTCTCTCCTCGCTCATTGGTGCCCAGATAGTTTGTCCGGTCAGGCCAGAATCTGCCCCATCCGGTTCGGAGGAGAATGATGGACCGAGCCGGGATACGGCCATACTTTCCTTCCCAGGCGGTCAGATCTTTCACCGTGACCTGGTAGTCGGGGTCTTTCGACGCCGCGGCGGCGACGTCGACGACCAACGCGGGTCCAATCAACTGATCGAGGGGCACCTGGTCTACCGCGTGTCGGCCGGCCGCGAAATGGATCGGGGCGTCGAGGTGGGTCCCGCCATGCTCCGCGCATTGAAGGTTGTTTGCGGAATAATAGTAGCCCTTCTCCGTGACCCCATCGGCGACTTTCTCCAGTCGAAAGCCCTCGGCCGTCGGCCAGTAAATGGTCGATTCGTCGAAATCATAGGTAAGATCAATCACCCGGCCCGCCGGCCACTGGCCAAGCGCCTCTCCGCCACCCCATGGAAAGCCCGCCAGGATGACGCCCAGTAAGAGACAGGTCTTCCGCATTCGCCGTTTCCTCCCCGCACAGGGTTCCCTCACGGATCATCATTGTATCAGGCCGCCGGTGAATATTCCGGCGATTTGCAACGCTCCGTAAGCTTGTTCTACAATCCTTCGTCGATTCCCCCTGTGTGCGAACTGGAGTCCATTTGACGCCGTTATCGGACCGATTGGGACCGCCGACGCCCGCCTCTCCATTGAAATGGGCCGGCCGGCCCGCTCGATCAGCGACCAGGCAGTTCACCAAACGCCAGCTTGGCCCGGATCTGCTCGAAAATCCGGTCAAACATCGGCTCGGTCAGTTTTCCGGTAAAGGTATTCTGCTGACTTGGATGGTAGGAGGCCAGGAGGTCCACCGTGCGACCGAGCGGGAACTCCGTGCCATGCGCGAAGGGCGGGCGCCGCACGGCATCGGTCAAACCAAGGCTCCGGAAACTCGCCAATGTCGCATCGAAAGCCAGCTTTCCCAGGGCCAATACGACGCGCAAGCGGGAACCGAATTCAATTTCTCTCAGCAGGTACGGCCGGCAGTTCTCGATTTCGTCCGGAAAAGGCTTGTTCGCAGGCGGCGCGCACCTCACCATTGCGGTGATGCGGCAGTCCGACAGCACCAGCCCGTCCTCACGGTCGACGGAGGCCGGCTGGTTGGCGAATCCCCATTTGTGGAGGGCCCGGTAGAGCCAATCACCGCTCCGGTCTCCGGTGAACATCCGACCCGTCCGGTTCCCTCCATGCGCCGCTGGAGCCAGCCCGACGATCAACAAACGAGCCGCCGGATCTCCGAAGCTGGGGAGGGGTTTGCCCCAATAGGATTTGGATTCAAAGCGTCGGACCTTTTCGCGGGCCACCCGCTCGCGCCACTCCACCAGTCGCGGACATTTCCGGCACCCTATCGATTCGGCCTGGAGGTCCTGCCATGCCGTGTGGGAATGGGCGTGCGGTTGATGTGACCCTTCCTTAGGGTTCGCGCTTGGCATGTGATAGAATTCTTATCTCTGTTCAGCATGAGCATAGCACGAGCAGCCTGCGGAATTACCGGGGCCTCCGGCTCGACGCGGAAGGTACCCGTCTGCGAGGGATCGCTCCGGGACGAATAACAGACAAGAACTGACTAAGGAGGAATCGATTATGCCGTCAGGAAATGCCAACACGCTCCACGCTTTCAAGCGCGCGGTCTTGACCCTGGCGATAGCCCTCGCGTTCAGCGCTCAGGGTTTCGCCCAGACCGCCGCAGCCGTACCGGCCAAGGCGCCGGCTAAGAAAGCGGCCCGGTCGAAGGCCCCAGCCGAACCCCCGCACTTTATGTCGCTGCAGATTGTTCAGGTGAAGCCGGATCGGTTGACGGAATGGCAGGACCTTCAGAAGAACGAGACGATCCCGGGGCTCAGGAAAGGGGGAGTGACCTGGCGTGCCGTCTGGCAGACGGCCATTTTCGGCAGGGCCTACGAATACGTGATCATCCAGCCAATCGATAAGTTCGCCCAGTACGATCAGGACAGCCCGCTGACGAAGGCATGGGGAGCCGAGGGTGTCCGTGCCTACGGCGAGCGGGTACGCGGCATGATCGATTCATCACATACGTATGCCCTCCTGGCACGGCCTGACCTGAGTTATGAGACTGCGAACTTCGCCCCGAAGATGGCGGTGGTTACGATTGTCCAGGTACCGCCGGGCCGTCACCTCCAGCTCGAACATTTCATCAAGACGGATGTGCTGCCGGCGATGAAGAAGGCCGGTGTAGGTGGCTACTACGTGAGCCAGTCGATCTTCGGCGGCAATGCCTATGAATACACCGCCGTCATGATGGTGGACGATTTTGCGGAGCTGGACAAGGGCTCGCCTTATGTCCGTGCGCTCGGGAAGGCCGGCGCCGACCGGCTTCTCCAGAAGGTGACCGGGCTCGCCACGAAGGTGGATCGAATCGTCTCCCGGTACAACGCCGATCTGAGCATTGACCCGTCCGCGCCGGCGAAGTAAGCGGCATTTCGTGAAGTAGGATCAGGACCCCAGCCGCGCCAGGGTGCGCCGCGCGATAGCGGCCTCAGCGGGGTTGAAATACGGGTTGGACTCGAGGGCCTTGCGGAGGTGGTCCCGGGCTCGCTCCCGATGGCCTGAACGGGCGTAGATCATGCCGGCGTGAAAGAAGACCCGGGCATCGCGAATGCCGGATTTGAGCGCCTGCTCGATGCTGGCCACCGCCTCCTGGTCGTTCGCGTTCAGGTAGTGCGCCCATGCCAGGAGATCGTAGGCATATACGTCGTATCGCACGTTGAGGTCCTTCTTCGCCAGATCCAGGGCCTGGACTCGGGACCGATCGTGGTTCAGATAAAGCCAAGCGAGCTGTCGAAAGCGGTCGACTCTCCCTTCGAGAATCGACCGCTTGTAGGCGGCGATGGCCTTCCGGCGCAACGCTCGCGCCGTTGAATGTTTTCCACATGATTCGTAAGCGTCGGCCAGCGCCGCTTGCCATGAGGGGTTCTGGCGCGACTTGAGCAACTTTCGATAGAGCTCGATCGCGGCTGAAGCCTTGCCCTGCGCGAAGCGCAGCTCGGCGAGGTGCTCCAGACCGGGAGGATATCCGGGTGAAAGCGCGACCGCCTGCCGGTAGGCCTTCTCCGCGGCGACAAGGTCGGCCTTGGCGAAGGCATAGCTTCCAAGTTGCACGAAGCCCCATGGACCCAAGGCCCGGCTGCGTTCATCCCGACCGGTCATCGTAAGTGCGCGTTTCATCGCGTCGATGGCCCCGTCGATGTCGCCGAGAAGGAAACGTAGCCGCGCGGAGTGGCTCAGGGAGTAAAAATCCTTATCGATCTCCAGCATCCGGGAGATCACGCCGGCTGCACGGTCATACTCCCCGATGGCCAAGTAGGCGTCGCTGAGATAAACATACGATTGGGTGTCGCCCGGAAGGGTATCCGCCGTTTCGTGACCGACTTCGATGGCTTCCGCGAAACGATGCTGGGCGACGTAGACCGCGGTCAGATAGTGGAGGGCATCGTAGTTACGCTGGAGTTCGAGCGATTTCTTCAGTGCCTCCTCAGACCGCCGATACCACGAAAAATCACCGGACTCCTCGGCTTTGAAAAGATAACAAGCGCCGAGGCCAGCCCAGGAAGGCCAGTGCAGCGGGTCCTTCTCGAGTAGCGTGTTGTAATAGGTGATCCGCGCATTCGCCCCTTTCTGGGGCAATCCGGCGAGGCCCACGGGCGCCGCGAGAACGAACAGCGCGAGCAGGGCAGCCCGCCGATGCGCACCACGGCCGGAACGGGTCAGGCCCATCTATTGCGGCGGCGGATTCGGCGCGGCCAGGTAAGGAAACACCTCCAGGAACTTGGAATCGTTCGCGGACGGGAACGGCTGGTCGGTCTCCATGATACGCGGGATGGCGGTCATATCGACGACATCGTCCTTGAAGGCCCGACCGTTCGGGAACAGCACGGGCTTTGAGGTGTCGTAGATGATCACGTCGGGCTTCACTCCCATCTTGGCCAGATGCTCGCTGGGATGCATGGCATTCATTTCCAGAAAGCCGGGTTCCTGGGATCGCAGCGACCGGCCGTCCAAATCCTGAAAAGGCCCTTCCAGGGTGTCTACCTTTGAGGTGGCCCAAATCAAAATGGTGCTCTGGTTCTTGATGACGCTCGCCAGCGGGACACGGAGAACGATCGCGGCGACGTTTCGTCCTATCCTCGGCCCTCGAATGAAGGGATCGTCTCGCAACCCGGCGTAAAAGCCGGTCAGCCACGTCCCGTCATACTGACCGTCAGCGCGGATGACCTGCAGCGTCGGCGATTGATCGGGGTTGAAACGAACCCGGTAGGTGATGTCCTCGCGTATGCCGGTGGGATCGACGATGGTCCCGCCCAGCATGTCCGGGTCCTCCGGCCTGATTTCGGAATCGTAATCGATGTGGAAGTCGAAGGTGACATCCGACGGAAAGCGGTAGCTCGTTGCTGTCGCCGGAATGGCCGGATTGCTGCACAGCGAGAGTACCAGATCTTCGCCCGTCACGAAAGCGTGAAGATCGGTCAGCCGCGCATCGTGCCGGTTGAGCGTTCTCAGCAGCGGAGTATCATCGTGATCAGAACCGAGGGCCGCCGGAACGCGACCGACGCTGATCATAAGCACTAAGCCAAGGGCAGAAACGATCATCCGGTTCATGGTCTCTCTCCAGCGGCGGAATTAAGGAAACAGAGCAACGTTATTCAATCAGACAACCCCTACCGCAGGCAAGTGTCGCATGAGAGTTCAATCGCTGCTGGGGAGGTGGCGCCGCCTTCCAGTTTCCAAACATAAATGCTCCAGCGCTAGGCCTCGGGGATCTCCGGTTCGCGGATCAGCCCGAGCAGGACCACAACCAGGAAGGTGAGTGAGGCGCACATCCAAGCGATGAAAGGAAATCCGTGACGATCGAAGACCATGGCGCCCGTAAACGTCGCCACGGCGATGCCGGCTTGAGATGCTATGTTCCTCAATGCGATGAAAGTGCCCCGGCCGGAGCGCGAGACCATCTCGGTCATCATGGCGTTCAGCGCCCCCTGGCGAAATGCCGCCGCCAGATTCAGCACTCCGAAGACCGCGACCGCCGCCCGGGACCAGCCCAGTCCCGGCAAAATGACGATCGACAGGGTGAGCAGAGCGCTCGATATTAATGTGGCGCGCTTCTTCCCGATGCGGTCCGAAAGGAATCCCCCGGCGATCGAGCCGGAGACGGCAAAAACGCCGGCAATCAGGAAGGTAGTTCCGATCCCCTGCGCCCCGACCTCGAATCGGGTGTGAAGGTAGGCGGCGAAGTAGGTCACTACGCCCACAAACCCTCCCGACACACAAAAGGCGATCGTGAGCGCGGCCAGCGTGTCACGCCGGGAGAAGATGTGACTGAGCGCCTCTGCGTGGTTCGTGAACCGGTCTACGGCCTCCGGCGCATCGGATTTCCCCAGAGCCGGCAAGGTAAAGACACTGAGTAGTGTAGCCAACGCGGCCAGCCCGGCCGTCGCCAAAAAGACATGACGCCAGCCGAAGCGATCGGCGAGGTACACGGCAAGCGGTACACCGGCGACCAGGGCGATCGAATTGGCCGCGATGATGAATCCGAAGGCCCGGCCCCGGCGGTGATAGGCAAAGTAATCCCCGGCGTAGGCGATGGCGGTTGAGGAGATCGTCCCTGAGGCAATACCCATTGCGGCGCGGGAGAGAAGCAGAAGGGTGAACCCGCCGGCGAAGGCATACGTGCCGAATGAAATGACCGCCAGGAGCGCGACCGCACCCGTCAGGTACCCCTTCCTCCCGTGCCGGTCGGAAAGCGCTCCGCCAAGCAGCGCGAAGATGCCGGTCACGACGGAATAGGAGACGATCAACATGCCGGCGGTGCTGATCGAAACACCCAGCGCATCCGCAATTTGCGGCAGCAGCGGTGCAATCATCTGGCTGTCCAGGTAGCCTACGAAGAGGATGAGGAAGAGGTTGACGATGCAAAACCAATCCGTCTGCTGGGAACTCCGGTCGCCGCCCCGTCTGTCGGGCGACACCGGCGAAGGCGCGGCGATGGTGCCTCTGGTGGTAGGGATTCCCATGCTGGTCTGTTGGTGCGCCCGGTCCGGCTTCAGGTTGGTCGTCCGCACCGTCGAGCCGATTCCCCCACGCGCTCAGTCCCCGTGTTCGACCGGCCCGTGGTCCGCCGCTATCGGGGCGGCCGGAGACGACACCGTCGAAAAAGGCCACTCGCGCTTCCTGAAGGCCCGGATCATATAAATGGCCACGCCGAAGACGAGCAAGCCGACGGCATAGACCAGGATGTCCAATCCGGAAGTGCGGGCAACCAGGATATAGATGAATCCTGCAAGTGAGACCAGCGCCGGTGCAGGGTACAGCGCCATTTTGAACGGCCTCGGAAGTTCAGGGCGCGTCTTGCGCAAAACCATTACACCCACCGTTTGACTCAGAAACTGCAGCAGGATCCTTACCAGTACCAGCGCCGTAATAACCTCCTGCAATCTCCGCAGGCTGAAGATCATGGCCGTCATGCCCAGCGTGAGCAACGCCACGTGGGGGAAGGCGCCCTTGGGGTGGAGGCGGCTGAAAATGGAGAAGAATTCCCCCTTGCTGGCCGCGGCATACGGCACCCGTGAATAGCCGAGCAGCAGCGAGAATACCGACGCGAACGCAGTCCACAGGATCAGCACCGTCATGAACCTCGCGGCGGTATGACCGTAGAGTCGTTCGATGAAGTCCGACGCGATCGTCGTTGACCGGGCCGCCTCCTGCCAGGGAATCACGCTGATGATGCTGACCTGCATGCAAAGATAGATGGCGGCAATTCCCAGTACCGATAGAATGATGGCTCTGGGGATGTTCCGCGCGGGATCCTTTATTTCGTCGCCGATAAAACAAACATTGTAGTATCCCCAATAGTCGTACACCGCATAGAGCGATGCGCTGGAGAGCCCGAGGAAGAACGCCGGCGTGAGCGAAAAGGCTTTGGGCGTAAAGCCGAAGGCCCGGCTGGCGTCGAAATGAACCATCCCGCTCACAATGATCCAGAGGCAGGTCCCGATCACCCCCAGCCACAGGAGGACGGATATCTTCCCGACCGTCGTAATGCGCCGGTAGAGGAGGACCAGGACGAGGGCGATCATCCCGAGGGCGATCGCCTTCGCCTCAAGCGGAGACATCGACCTCCACAGGTAGCCCATGTATTGTGAGAAACCGATCGCTCCGGAGGCGATCGAGAGCGGCGCGCTGAACATCACCATCCAGATGAACAGGAAGGACATCAGCCGGCCCAGCTTTTCCCGTCCGTAGATTTCGCGCAGGAAAAGGTAACTCCCTCCGCTTCCGGGAAAGGCGGCGCCGAGTTCCGCCCAGACGAGCCCGTCGCAAACCGAAATCAGGGCGCCTAGAATCCAGCCCACCAAGGCCTGCGGCCCGCCCATGGCGGCGATGATCAGTGGCAGCGTGATGAACGGCCCGATCCCGACCATGTCGATCATGTTGATCGCGGTCGCCTGACCGAGGCCGAGGGCGCGGATGAGTTTGGGCCGCGAATTCACATGGATCGACTGGATTAATTCCGGCCGGGAGCTTGCGGATAGCTCAGCAGGTTGGCGAAGAGCCGGTACGCTCCGGGCACGCCGGCGGGCAGTTGGCGGAACCACGCGTAGGCCGTATAGATGTAATGCCCTCGACCGTAATCCGCGATGAGCATCCCGCCGAGCCGTTCCCTCTCCCCGTTGTCGTGAGATTCCAGCAGGGGCTTGAAGGCTTTCTCATCCCAGGAGGCTGCGAAGTAGAGCCCGCGCTCCTGTACCCAATCGGCAAAATCCCGATCCGTGATCGGATTCGGATAGGTAAAGATAGGGTGATTCGGGTCGAGGACGCGGACCGCGGCTCGCTCATCGGTGACCCGCTCCTCGCCGGCGATCCTCAGCGGGTACGGCGAGAACCCCTTGTCATTAAAGCTGGCCACTTGATATTGCACGATCAGCGTGCCGCCCTCTCGCACGTAATCGAGCAGCCGGCCATTATGCAATGCCAGGTCCTCACGGCTTTCGTAAGCACGGGGACCGATGAGGATACAATCGAACTGGACGAGATTCCCATTCTCCAGCCTCCAGGTGTCGATTTCGGAGACCAATACCCCGAGCGCCCGCAGGGAAGGCAAGAGCAAATCCCCGTGACCCGAGATATAGCCAATGCTGATATTCGGGGGAATCTTGAAGTCGAACACCCCAGCAAGCGCCTCCGCCGGGCGGTAGAGGTAATTGGTGTTGACGTGCAGGTAGCCAACCATGCCCTGCGTGCGGGTGAAGACCTTCGGACCGGAGTTCACGATCGCCTGGATGCTATAGCTTGCAGGGCTCGTGCCCGGGGGAATCCTCACTTGGAACGGGAGGGGAGAGGACGATCTGCGACCGTCAATCGTGAACTTGGACTGCCGGGGTTCACTGATCCAACCCTTGGGAAGTTTGAGTTCGACGGTGCCCGTCGCCGCCGCGGAAGTCTGATTAAACAGCTCCACATGGACCCGCTTGATCTGGTCTTGGCTGGAGGGCGAGGCGAGCAGGATGGGCGGGGAGACGATCACGGAGAGCTCGGGGACGACCCGCAACACCGAGGGTTGTCCCAGGCGATCCCTGCTCGGGGGAACCGCCAGGACATCGCTCACGATCTCAAGCGCATCGCTCGTGGGGTCACCAAGCGAAATCCGGATTCTGAGACGGAGAGGAGCGGGTGCCTGCGGGTATCCGATCAGATCCGGGGGGTCGACTTGGAAGCGATCTCCGATCCGGGGTCGGCGGAGCCAGTAGGGTTCCGTGGCCGGGGCATCTTCAGGAATGCGCTCGCGTAATTCCTTGACGACGACCGCTCCAGCCGGGATCTCATACCTGGGACCCGGCCGCTCCCCCGGGAGGCCGTTCTCAGCCACGTTACCGGGAGCGCTCCGGGAATCTGAACCTCCATGCAAGGGCCGCGCCGTTCCCTCGAGGTCGTGCCAGGCGAACAGCGTGCCTACCCAAGCCGCTTTCAGGGGCAAGGCACTTCCATTCCTCACGGTGAGCTTGATCGTGCATGGGTCTCCGGGGGCAGCCGTCATGGTGGCCGTATGCGCCGTGACCTCCAAGTCCAGCGCCAGGATGATGGCAGCGTCGAAATCGTGGAGTTTCTGCCTCAGCGCAAAATTGACGTTGTATCTCCACGCCGGAAAGTTCATTGGATTCGCTTCCAAGAGTGAAATCAGCCGTCTCCGGGCGGGTCGAAGCGATGCGATGACCCCAGGGCGATCATTGGACCGAAAGGCCGCAACGGCTTCGTTGGCTTCCTTCTCCACCAGGGCTAATCCGGTGCGTAATCGTTCGGCTAGCGGGGGATCCTCCGCGAAATCCGCGATCCTCGTCAGCGAGGTGTTCATTCCGGCAGTCAAGCCGGATTCGTCGCCCTTTACCGAGGAGGGCGGCACCGCATCGATCAATTGGAGCACGGTGACCGAGGATCCGGTTCGTGGTGTTCTCGGCAGGAACTGCGACCGATGGAGATTCCGGGCTTGATCGCCGATCTCGACTGAAGATTGGCCGAGGCTGGGACTCCTCAGGCCCAGATCAATGCCCACCCCGGTAGTGCTGTCACTGAAGCGTCCGCGATTGAGGAAGAGCTTCCGGGCCTGCCATGGCTGCAGGCCCTGCTGGAACTGTTCGGTGAATCTCGCGGGGTCACCGGCGGCTTTGAATGCCTCCTTGGTAAGCATACCCGCCGCCTGGTGTTGTCCATGCCCGTCGCCGGGCGCGCCGGTGAAGCGTGAAATGATGATGTCCGGCCGGAACCTTCGGATGATTCGCACGAAGTCGCTCAGGATTTCGTCGTGCCCCCACTTGGACAGGGTCTCCTGCGCGCTGCGGGTGAAGCCGAAATCATAAGCGCGGGTGAAGTACTGGTCTACCGCTTCGACCCGCTGCGCCGCGAGCAGTTCTTCGGTGCGAAGCACGCCCAATGCCTCGCCGAGTTCGTTGCCGATGAGATTTTGACCGCCATCACCCCGCGTCGCCGACAGGTAGGCGGTACGTGCGAAGAGTTGGCGCGAGAGGTAGACGAGCAACGGATTGTTCTCGTCGTCCGGATGCGCGGCGGTATAAAGAATCCTTAGATAGACCGGGAGGCGGTATAGCGCCTCCGCCAGGCTCGGCGGCGGAACTTGGGCCTGCCCGGAAACGGACGTCCAAAGTGGCGCCGTACCGAGCGCGAGAAATATCGCCCAGGCCGCCAGCACCCGCGTGCGTAGTCTCAACTTGGAAGGCCTCCCACCCTATGAACAAGGCGGAGAGTGTAGTGCGGCCGGATCGATCTTTCAACGGCAAGGCCCGGGACCGCAGGCATCCTGCCTGCCCTGGAGTTTCTACATTTTGCAACCGGCTGCTCAGAGCGAGAACTGGCTGTCCCCTATTCGTCTGTCGAATGATGTTCTCGGACTGGCCTCCGCCGCTTGCGGAGACGAGCCGTCTTCAGACGGCTTACCCGAAGGGCGAATAGGCCGGTCGCTTTGCGGCCGGTTGGGTTACGGGGAAGGCCCACGGAGCCCGTTTCAACGGGCTTCTCCCGGCGGGCTTCAGCCGAACCCGCAGG
>JACQTD010000205.1 GCA_016210985.1 Acidobacteriota bacterium | reverse complement strand
TTCTCAACAGACCAAACCGGAATCGGCGCAGTGACCTTCCGCCCACCGGACGCTCTGCCAACTGAGCTACGTGGGCCCGATGATTAATCACTGACTTGGTCATCCAACCTTCTCAACAGATCCAACCGTTCTCGCATGCCCGCCTTACTCTTCAAGTAACGCTCTCGACCAACCGCTTCCGACCGATTCTCGAACTCCTCGGTGTGTATCATGCTCCATGGACGGTACTTGTTCGACCAGCGATGCCTGCCCCCGTTATGCTCAGCCAATCTCCTCGCAAGATCGCCAGTCGAACCTATGTAATGCTTGCCTGAGCCCTGACTCCGCAATACGTACAGCCAAAACCCCATGCCCAACTCGCAAAACCCAACCGGGATCGGCCCCGTGACCTTCCGCCCACCCGATGCTGCGGCCAGGTGGGCCATCAAAAAATTGGAGCGGGCGACGAGACTCGAACTCGCGACATCCAGCTTGGAAGGCTGGAGCTCTACCAACTGAGCTACACCCGCCCCTTCAATCCTCTCTGGTGCAGGGGGTAGGATTCGAACCTACGTAGGGCGCTAAGCCCGCCGGGTTTACAGCCCGGTGCCATTAACCACTCGACCACCCCTGCCCCTACACACCGTATATCATTCTCAAAGAACCCGCTGCTTCTTCCGTCATACTGGAGCCGGTGAAGGGAGTTGAACCCCTGACCTACTGATTACAAGTCAGTCGCTCTGCCAACTGAGCTACACCGGCCTATCCCGCTCTGGGCAGGAGAGAAACCCACGTCCGTTCCATGGCCGAACCGTCGCAATTGAGACCGGGGAGTTCATCGGGAGAGTCTCTACCCACACTTCGCCGCCAGACGAAACGGGCATGATAGCATAAAACCGTAAAACCGCAAGCAATTTGCGTAGCAATTTCCGGGAAGTCCGGAAATGGAACATGGGATCACCGAAGAACGTTTGACTGGACGGGTTTCAAACATCGATGCTAGCATGGCTTGCTTATGAACGTCGCTGAAACAACCCGGGTTGGTTTGGACGCTATCTGGGCGCATAAACTTCGCTCTTTCCTCACTTTACTGGGAATCATCATCGGTGTGGCCACAGTTATCGCCGTGGTCATGATGGTGGAGGGGTTCAACACCTACTTCAATGAGAAGGTAGCCGATCTCGGATCGAACGCCTTCGTGATCCGCAAAGTCGGTTTCGTCACCAGCATGGAAGAGATGTTCGAGCAGAACCGTAAGAATAAGAATGTGACGCTCGACGACATGGAGGCGATTATCAACAATCCCCGGCGGCAGTTCGTACTCGAGGCGGCTGCCCGCCTGAGCTCAGGTGGCGAGCTCAAGTATGGCTCACAAACCCTTACGGACATTACGATCGAAGGCGTCTCCCACAACATGGTCGACATCGATCAGGTGAAGGTGGCCGAGGGTCGATACATCTCACAGGAGGATGAGCAGCGACGCCGGTATGTTTGCTTTATCGGTTCGAACGTGGAGCGCGAACTGTTCCCCTCCATTGACCCGATCGACAGGGAACTCAAGGTGGCAGGGCTTCCCTTCCGGGTCATCGGTGTCGCTGAGGAACTGGGAACCGTCATGGGCCAGCCCCAGGACAACTACGTGAACATACCGATCTCGACCTATATGAAGATCTTCGGCTCGCGCAGGTCGATCTCCATCCGGGTCGCCGCCATCAACGGGGATGCTATTTCCCATGCGATCGACGAAGTACGGGTGGTCCTCCGGAACCGGCGTCATCTAAAGTACGCCGCCGAGGACAACTTTGGGATCATCACCTCCGATTCCCTCAAGGAATTCCGGGACTCCGCGCTGGGCACCATCCAACTCGTGTCCGTGGGCGTCGCCTCCATCGCCCTGATCGTCGGCGGCATCGTCGTCATGAATATCATGCTCGTTTCCGTCACCGAGCGGACCCGGGAGATCGGCATCCGGAAATCGATGGGCGCCCGCCGGGCGGATATTCTGTGGCAGTTCCTGGTGGAATCGGTCACGCTTGCCCTGCTTGGTGGCGCGATCGGCATCGGGCTGGCCTATAGCGGCGGAAAAATCGTCTCCTACTTCACGGATTTTCTGCTGGTGCTCCCGCTCGGGTGGACGATCGCGGCCACCGTAGTCTCGGCTGCGGTCGGTCTCTTCTCGGGAGTCTATCCGGCTTACAAAGCCGCCGGCCTCGATCCGGTAGAGGCGTTACGATCGGAATAGACCTATGCAGGAACTCCTCGAAAGTTTCAAGATGGCCATCGCGACCCTGAGGTCGCATAAATTGAGGGCCTCGCTGACAGTCCTGGGCGTGGTCATCGGCGTCATGACGGTGATGGTCGTCGCCTCCCTGATCGCGGGTATTCAGGTGCAGTTTGACCAGGCGATCGACACCTTCGGTACCCGGACCCTGTTCGTATTCAAGGAGGAGCCTGGTATTCATTTCGGCCGCCAATCGGCGGAGGTGCGGCAGCGACCTCCCCTGACGTTCGAGGACGTGGAGGCCATCGGGCGGACCTGTGCTGCCGTGGAGGTTGCGGTTCCCTTCATCTTCCCCGCCGTGCCGCTCTCGGTCGTCCGCTACCAGGATCAGCAGGTGAGCGGCCCGGATGTCCGCGGTACCACACCCAGCTACGAACGGTTCAGCTCGGTTCGCGTCTCCCAAGGCCGATTCTTCTCGGAAGGAGAAAACAGCCACAGACAGACGGTCTGCGTCATCGGCTCCAATATCGCCGACAAACTCTTCCCCAACATCAACCCGCTCGGGAAGGAACTTACGATCAACGGCGCTCCCTTCACGATCATCGGCATTACCCAGAAGCAGGAGAACATGATGATGGGGGATGAAGGGGGCGAGAACAACATGGTCTATGTTCCCTACGAGACGATGCTGAAGATGTATCCCCAGATCGAGGAACACCTCCTCTTCGCCCAGGCGGCTCCGAACCAGATCGATGAAGCCAAGGACCAGATTACCGAGCTGCTGCGGCGGCGCAGGGCCGTGCCCTACGACAAACCGAATAACTTCTCGATCTCGACTCCGGATTCATTGAAGCAGCAATTCGACCAGCTCACCGGCGCCGTCGTCATTCTGATGTTCGCCATCTCCAGCGTGGGACTGCTCGTGGGGGGCATCGGAGTGATGAACATCATGCTCGTCTCGGTGACCGAGCGGACGCGCGAGATCGGCGTACGAAAAGCCATCGGAGCCAAGCGCCGGAACATCACCTGGCAGTTCCTTACCGAGGCGATGGTGCTCACCGCCGTCGGAGGAGTCGTGGGAATCCTGGTGGGATGGGGGATCAGCCGGCTGGTCCAGCTTCTGATCCCCACCTATACCCCCGCATGGGCGCCGATCGCCGGGCTGGTCGTCTCGATCAGCGTAGGCCTCTTCTTCGGCCTCTGGCCGGCGATGAAAGCCGCGCGGCTCGACCCGGTTGAAGCGCTACGGTACGAATAACCTCGTCACGATGCCCCGCGCGGGTCTCAGACCAGGAGGCCCCAGGCCATCTTTGCCAGCACCCATAGTGCCCAGGCCCCCACCACGATCGTCGCCGACTTGCCGGTTGTGAACCGCCGCGAAATGGCTTTGAATCCGATAACCAGGAGGATCAGAAGCCAGATCGTGAAGATGTCCACGGCGCTCAGCAGCGAATGGAGAGCCGGAGAAATCTCTTTGGCGCTGAAGAAAGCGCCAAGATTGGTCATCGTAATATCGTTCGGACGCGTCGGATCCACGGCTTCGGGGTTGGCGGCAATGACGATGGCGCCGAGCCCATACTCCACAATCGAAACGCACGCGTGGGACCAGGTCACCACCGAGAAGGCCTTCTTGAACGTCGTCTCGGCCTGAAGCATCTGGAATCCGGCGAACAGCGCGCCGGTGATGACCAGCATCAGCAGGGGAACCACTGCGACCGGGAAGGCCCAGGCGAATCTGGTGGTTATGCTGGCGACCTTTAGCGCGGCCTCAACCTGTTCCTCCGTCAACTCTCTTCCCTGCTCGGCCGCCTTTTCCTGCATCTGTTGACGGATCATCTGGTCGAAGTCGACCGACACGCGCTTTGTGAAATAGAGTGAGAAACCCATCGCCACGATGACGCTGATCAGGATCGGGATCACCCAAGTCGGCTTCCGATTGACATCGGCGAAGACCTCGCCGGGCGAAAAATAGATCCCCGTCAGCCGGCCGATCTCGCTCACGCCGGGTGTTGCGGCGGCCTGCTCAATCGAGGGAGCCGGGCCCGGGACCTGCTGTTGGTCATCCATCGGATAACCCTCCTATTGATTTTTTGATCACTTGCTCGGGATCGCACTCGTGATCGCACTCGTACTCGGCAGTGCGTGATCTTGTAAATCGGCTTGTCCTGGATCAGCGCTCATTCTATTTCCACCCAAAGCCGATTACGAGAACGATCACGACGACGATCACGATTTTTTTGAAGATTCATGCCGATGTGGCGAGGAAACAGGCTACCTTGTGGCCGGGTCGGATCTCCAGGAGGGGAGGCTCCTGTACACGGCATTCCTCCATGACGTACGGACACCGCGGGTGGAAGGGACATCCCGGGATCCGCTCCGCGGTCGCGGGAGGATCGGCCTGGGGCCGGATCCGCTCCCGCCCGGCCTCAGGATCGGGATTCGGAATACTCGATCGGAGCACCTGGGTGTAAGGATGTAGCGGCCGCTCGAAGAGCGCTTCGGTTTCTCCCAATTCCACCAGCTTTCCGAGATACATGACGCCGACGCGCGTACAGATGTGCTGCACCACCGCCATGCCATGGCTGATAAAGAGATAGGTCAGACCATGCCGGCGTTGCAGAACCTGCAGCAAGTTGACGATCTGCGCCTGCACCGAGACGTCGAGGGCCGATACCGGTTCGTCCGCCACGATGAATTTCGGCTGTAACGCCAGCGCCCGCGCGATGCCCACCCGCTGCCGCTGTCCGCCGGAGAACTCATGCGGGTACCGTGAAGCAAAACCCGGATCCAGTCCGACATCCTCCAATAAGGCCCTCACCTTGACCTTCCGCTCCGGCCTGCTCCCTACCCGGTGGATGATCAACGGCTCTTCGACGCTGGCGCCGATGGTCATCCTCGGATCGAGCGAGGCATAAGGGTCCTGGAAGATGACCTGGAGGTGGCGGCGCATCGCCCGCATCTCGCGGGGACGGAGCGCCAGCAAGTCAACTCCATCGAAAACGATGCGTCCCGATGTGGGTTCGGTTAGTCGCAGGATGCAGCGACCGGTCGTGGTCTTGCCCGAACCCGACTCCCCGACGAGCCCGAGGGTCTCGCCGGACCGAATCGAAAAGGAGACTCCATCGACCGCGCGAACCCAGTGCTTCGGCCGCGCAAAGAGCGCGGATCCGAGAGGATAGTGCTTTTCCAGATCGAATACCTGCAGCAGTTCCTGACCGTCGGGCATGCTCACGCCGTCTTATCCAAGGAGGTTTTGCGAACCGATGACCCGCGCGCGACGCAGCGTACCACATGCCCCTCCGAAGCCAGATACGGATCGATCTCTCCCAGGTCACATTCCGCCCGGGCCTCGGGACAGCGGGGAGCGAAAGCGCAGCCCGGAGGCAGCTCGAACGGGTTCGGGACAACGCCCTCGATCGTCTCCAGTCTCCCTTGCCGGTCGCCGGCGGTCGTAATCCGTGGCACGCACCGCAGGAGGCCGATCGTGTACGGATGCTGCGGCGAGCGAAAAATTTCGCGCACGGAGCCGCGTTCGACGATCTTGCCCGCGTACATCACAGCCACGTCATCGGTATTCTCGGCCACCACACCCAGATCATGGGTAATCAGGAGGATCGAGAGTCCCATATCGCGGCGCAACCGCCCCAATAATTCAAGGATTTCGGCCTGAATCGTCACATCCAGCGCAGTCGTGGGTTCGTCCGCGATCAACAGGGCCGGGCCGCAACTGATCGCCATCGCGATCATCGCCCGCTGGCGCATGCCGCCCGAGAGTTCGTGCGGGTAGCTCCTGGCCCGCCGAGCAGGGTCGGGGATCGCGACCTGCCGCATGAGTTCCACCGCCCGGTCCCAGGCCGCCCTCCTTGAAAGGTTCTCATGGACGACCAACGGCTCCGCGATCTGCGTGCCAACCGTGAACACGGGGTTCAACGACGTCATCGGATCCTGGAAGACCATCGCGATCCGGCGCCCGCGCAACCGCCGCATCGGCTCGGCCGGAAGTTCCAGCAGATTCTGACCCTCGAATCGGATGGCGCCGCCCACCATTCGGGCCGAGGGAGGCAGCAGCCGGATAATCGATAGCCCGGTGATCGACTTCCCGCACCCCGATTCGCCAACCAGGCCGAGGGAGGCTCCGCGCTCGATCGAAAAGCTCACGCCATCCACCGCACGGACCACTCCCCGGTCCGTGAAGAGATGGGTTTGGAGATCGGCGATTTCGAGTAAGGGTTCCGCCATTAGCTTGTGGCGCCCTCCCGGTACTCTCCGAATACGCCCCGTAGTACGTCGCTGATCTCCCCAACCGTAGCATAAGCCTCGACCGAGCGCAGGATTCCCGGCATCAGGTTTACTCCCGCACGGGCGTCGGCCACGAGCCGCCCCAGCGCCTCATCCACCGCACCCGCATTCCTCCAGGCACGCAGTTCATGCAGGGCTTGGACCTGCGCCGGCTCCATTCCCGGGTCGATCGACAGGGCTCCGATGGACTGTTCAACCTCATCGGCGTAAGCATTCACCCCGACCACGATCGTCTCCCCGGCTTCGACCGATCGTTGATAACCGTAGGCTTCGCCTTCAATCTCCTTCTGAATCCAGCCGGTTTCGATCGCGCGCAACACGCCGCCCATTTCGTCTATCTTCTTCAGGTAATCCCGCGCCAGCGAGACCAGGTCTGCCGTCAACTTCTCGATCACATAGGAGCCGGCGAGCGGATCGGCGGTATCGGCGACGCCCGACTCCAGCGCGATCACCTGCTGAGTCCGCAGCGCCAATCGGGCGGCCTCCGCAGTGGGCAGGCCCAGGGCTTCGTCGCGGGCATTGCAGTGGAGGGACTGCGTCCCCCCGAGGACCGCGGCCAGGGCCTGGAGGGTCACACGAACGACGTTCACCTCGGGCTGCCGGGCCGTTAGGGTGGAGCCGGCCGTCTGCGTGTGGAAGCGGCACATCTCGCTTCTCGGATCCCGAGCGCCGAACCGGTCCCGCATGATACCGGCCCAGAGTTGCCGGGCCGCGCGAAACTTCGCGACCTCCTCGAGGAAATGGTTATGCGAATTAAAAAAGAAGCTGAGGCGCGGCGCGAAATCGTCGACCTCCAACCCTGAACCGAGGGCGGCTTCGACATAAGCGATGCCATCGGCCAGCGTGAACGCCAGTTCCTGAGCGGCGTTCGCCCCCGCCTCGCGGATGTGATAGCCCGAAATCGAGATCGGATTCCATCTCGGCACCTCGCGCTGGCAGAAGGCGATGATGTCGGTGGCCATGCGGAGGCTGGGGCCGGGCGGGTAGATGTAGGTGCCCCGGGCGATGTACTCCTTGAGGATATCATTCTGGACCGTGCCGCTCACCTGATCGAAGGCCACGCCCTGTCGACCGGCCACCGTGAGATACATCGCCAGTAGAATCGCCGCGGTCGAGTTGATCGTCATCGAGGTCGAAACCCGGTCGAGCGGGATCCCATCGAAAAGCAACTCCATGTCGCGCAGGCTGTCGATGGCCACGCCGACTTTTCCGACTTCACCCCGGGCCAGCGGATGATCGGAGTCCAGGCCCATCTGCGTCGGCAGATCGAAGGCTACCGAGAGTCCCATCTGCCCCTGGTCAAGCAGATAGCGGTACCGTCGATTCGATTCCCGCGCGCTACTGAATCCGGCATACTGCCGCATCGTCCACAACTGCCGGCGATACATCGTCGGATGAATTCCTCGTGTAAAGGGGAACTCCCCTGGTCCCTGAACCAGCTGATCCGCGAGTCCCGAGAGATCCTCCGCCCGGTACGCCGCTTTCATCGCGATGTGGGAAGAGGTCTCGAACCGCGGTTTTCGTTCGTGCTCCATGTGCGACATGACCCGGCCCCCTTTTGTGATCGGCCGCACCACTCGGCTTGCAGGGCCATCGGCTACAGCGCAAGACCGAGGACGATCACGAGGACGACGCCGATCACGATAAACAACTCCTCGCCCGAAGCCAAATCCATTTGCGCTTCCTGGCTTCAGCCCGTAATACTACCTGATCAGGGGAACACCCCATCAAAGCTCCCGGAGCATGCAGCTGGCGCGCGTCATAGGTACGGT
>JACQTD010000199.1 GCA_016210985.1 Acidobacteriota bacterium | reverse complement strand
GCCTGCGGGTCATCGACCTGAGCGGAGATTTCCGGCTTCAACGCGCCGAGACTTACGCCGAGCATTATGGCCAGCCGCATACGGCTTCTGGATGGCTACCTGAATTCGTTTATGGTCTCACTGAAATCGAGCCCGGGGTGCCCGAAGCCAAACGAATCGCGAATCCCGGCTGTTTCGCGACCGCGATTCTCCTCGGCCTTGCGCCGCTGATAGCCGCACACGCCATCGGCCCCGCTGTCGTAGCCAACGCGATCACCGGATCCTCGGGCTCAGGGGCCAAGCCGGCGACGAACACGCATCATCCCAAGCGCGCCAACAGTTTTTATGCTTACAAGCCCTTCGAGCACCAGCATCGACCCGAAATCCTCGAGGCGCTCGGGCGCATCGATCCTGAGTGGCCCGCCGGGTTGATCATGCAGGTCCACTCGGCGCCGCTCGTGCGGGGAATTTTCGCCAGCCTCTATGTCGAACTCTTCCAGGAGACCGGGAATGAGGAACTGGGCGATTATTTTCGCGACTACTATGCCCGTGCTCCGTTCGTGCGGCTGGTGAAGGGGTCGCCCGACGTCAACTGGGTAAAGAATACCAATTTCGCCGACCTCGGCTGGGCGGCCAGGGGTAAGAACGGGATCATCTTCGTCGCCATCGACAACCTGGTAAAGGGCGCCGCGGGTCAGGCGGTCCAGAATATGAACCTGATGTTCGGATTGGATGAGACGCAGGGGCTGATGTTCCCGGGGAGCCATCCGTGATGCCGACGGACCTCGGGTTGCTGGAGGATGCCTACCAGCTTCGCACCTATAAGAAGCTTCCGCTCCAGGTCGTGCGGGGTGAAGGGGTCTGGGTCTATACGAGCGACGGCCAGCGCTACCTGGACCTTTACGGCGGGCATGCGGTGGTCTCGACCGGCCATTGTCATCCCCGGGTTGTGGACGCGATTCAACGACAGGCAGCGCAGATGATTTTTTACTCGAACATCGTTTACAGCGAAGTCCGGGGACGCGCGGCCGCGGCCCTGGCACGCGCGGCTCCGCCGGAGCTGCGAAAGATCTTCTTCGTAAACTCAGGCAGCGAGGCGAATGAGAATGCCATCAAGCTGGCGCGGAAGGTAACCGGAAAGCTTCGCGTGATTTCATTCGAGGGCGGTTTTCACGGGCGAACGATCGGTTCGTTGAGCGCCACCGGCATCAAGAAATACCGGGATCAGTACTCGCCGCTGGTTCCCGGACATGAGTTCGTTCCTTTCGGCGACCTTGAGGCGCTCCGTCGGTGTGTCGCCTTGACGGGCCCGGAAGGATCCGATACCGCCGCCATCCTGCTCGAGCCGATTCAGAGCATGGCGGGCGTACGGACTGCCGGTGCCGATTTCTTTCGTGGCATCCGCAAACTGTGCGATGAGATTGGGGCCATGCTGATCTACGACGAGATCCAAACCGGATTCGGCCGCACCGGCACCTTCTTCTTCGCCGGGCGGCACGAAGTCATGCCCGACATGGTCACGCTCGCCAAGGGGATGGCGAGCGGCCTGCCCATGGGGGCGGTGCTGGTCACCGACAAGATCGCAGAGCAAGTGAAGTTCGATGATCTGGGGTCGACCTTCGGCGGCGGCCCGCTGGTCTCGGCCGCCCTGGAAGCGACGGTACAGGTGATCGAGGAGGAAGGTTTGCTCGAGAACGTGATCAGGCAGAGCGACTATTTGAAGACCGCGCTCGGTGGGTTGGTGTCGGTGGAAGAGGTACGCGGTGAGGGGTTTCTGCTCGGCATCAAGTTCAAGAGTGAGGCCGCGCGATACCAACAGGCGCTGCTGCAGGCGATGATCCTGACCGGCCTCTCAGGCGATCCCCGGGTCCTTCGTTTGTTGCCCCCGCTCAGCCTCGGCCGGGCTGAAATCGACCGATTTCTGGATGTCCTTGCGCGGGTGAACTGAGCATGAAACGGGTCTCGGATATTGTTGGCCACAATAGCGTGCTGTCCGGCTTCAGAGGAAGGAACTTCCTGACCACGGCCGACTTTTCCCGAGCCGAATTGTCGGAACTCCTCGACCTGGCGGTGCAGCACAAGTACCGGCAGGTCGATCCGGGCCAGCCGCTGACCGGTAAGAGCGTGGCGCTCGTTTTCTTCAACCCCTCGCTCCGGACCCGCACCTCGATGACGGTGGCGATTCAGCAACTGGGCGGAGTGCCGGTCATCCTCGACGTGGGCAAGGGGACCTGGACGCTCGAGTATCGCGAGGGAGCGGTAATGGACCAGGACCAGGTCGAGCATATCAAGGAAGCCGCCGGTGTGCTGGCCCGGTACGTGAACGCGATCGGCATCCGGTGTTTTCCCTCCATGCGCGATTACGCCGAGGACAAGTCCGAACTGGTCCTCTCGGAATTCGAGCGGCACGGGCGGATTCCGATCATCAATCTGGAATCAAGCATGCAGCATCCGCTTCAGGGCCTGGGCGACGTCATGACCATCAAGGAAAAGTTCGGATCGGTGGACCAGCGCAAGGTCACGCTCACCTGGGCCTGGCATCCGAAAGCGCTGCCGATGGCCGTGCCCAACAGTTTTGCGCTGGCCGCGGCGCAATACGGAATGCGGCTTACGATCGCGCATCCGCCCGAATACGAACTCGACGCCGATCTGATGTCGCAGCTCCAGCGCTACGCGGGCGAGAACGGCGGCTCCGTGCGGGTCACCCATGACTTGCAGGAGAGCTGCCGCGGAGCGGATGTGGTCTACGCGAAGAGCTGGGGCAGCCTGCACTATTACGGCCGGATGGAACAGGAATCGGAGCTTCGGCAGAAGTACCGCCATTGGATGGTGGATGAGGATCTGATGGCGCGCACCGCCGAAGGCTACTTCATGCATTGCCTGCCCGTCCGGCGTAACGTGGAAGTCTCCGACGGCGTGCTCGACGGTCCGCGTTCGGCGGTCATTGATCAGGCGGAGAATCGCATGCACATTCAGCGGACGCTGCTCTCGCTGCTCCTGTCATGAATCCCCGGGACGGTCAACATGGACGTTGAACAACTCGATTTGCTGCGCGAAGCCCTGCCCTACATCCAGCGCTTCAAGAACCGGACCTTCGTTGTTAAATTGAGCGGTCAGGTGACCGACGAACCGATCAGCCTGCTCGATCTGGCTGAAGAGATCGCGCTTTGCCACCAGGTCGGATTCCGGGTGGTCGTCGTTCACGGCGGCGGGAAACAACTGACGGAACTGGCGAAGAAGCTGGGGATCCAGCAGACGATCATCAATGGCCGTCGTGTCACCGACGATGAGACCCTCGAAATGGCCAAGATGGTTTTCGCAGGTAAAATCAACACCGATATCCTCTCGGCGCTGCGCCGGCTGGGCGTCCAGTCCGTGGGTCTCTCGGGTCTCGACGGAAACATCATTCATGCCCGTCGACGGGACGCGCAGGTCATCCTCAATCGCGCGACGGGGATTGAAGAGGAAGTCGACTTCGGTCATGTGGGCGATATCGTCGATATCGATGTCCAGTTGCTGAGGCTCCTGCTCGATCAGGGTTATCTTCCGGTCATCAGTTCGCTGGGCGCGGACGACGAGGGCAACGTCTTCAACATCAATGCCGACACGATCGCGGCGGAGATCGCCGTTCACCTGCAGGCCGAAAAACTTATCCTCCTCAGCGACGTCGACGGGATTTACCTGGACTTTCACGATCCCCGTACGCGGCTCTCCCGGCTTACGCTCGAGGAAGGACGCCGGCTGATTGAACGGGGAAGTGTCGGGGGCGGCATGATACCGAAGCTCGCCGCGATTACCCGGCTGATCGAACGCGGTGTGCACAGCGCCCACATCATCAACGGGAGCCGGCGCAATGCCCTACTTCAGGAGATCTTCACCGACGAGGGAACGGGGACGATGGTTACGGCGTGAGGAGACAGGGGTCAGGGGTCAGAGGCCGGCTGTGGGTGGTGAGGCTCCGGGCTTCCGTTCTTCCGAGTTGTGCGATCTCCATAAAGGCCTCTCGACCCTTCACCTCTAGCCTCTGACCCCTGACCCCTGACCTCTTACACCACCAACACTCCGGCGCCGCGGATGCCATCGTGCTTCAACGCGATGAGCGCTTCGTTGGCGTGCTCGAAGGGGAAAATCTCGATGTGCGTTCGCACCGGGATTCGTGCCGCCTCGTCCAGAAACGCCCGTCCATCCCCGCGTGTGTTATTCGCCACACTCCGGATCGTCCGCTCGCCGTAGATCAGCGCGTATTCAAACTGCGGGATCGGGCTCATATGGATACCCCCGAGCACGAGTGTTCCACCCCTGTCCAGGGCCCGAAGCGCCGGCGGAATCAGTTCGCCGGCGGGCGCGAAGATCATCGAAGCGTCGAGCTTAACCGGAGGTTCGTCGGTTGCGCCCCCCACCCAGGCAGCTCCGAGTTCTGCGGCCAGAGCCTGATGCCGGGCGCGATCCCTTGTACAGACATAGACCTCGGCTCCCCGGGCCTTCGCGAGTTGGATCACGACATGGCCCGCCGCCCCGAATCCATACAAACCCAGCCGTGCACCAGCCCATCCGACCGCTCCTTCCCCAATGCCGGTAAGCCTCAGTGAGCGATAGCCAATGATGCCGGCGCACAGCAGCGGAGCGGCTTGAAGATCGTCGAAGCCCGCCGGCAGCGGGTAGGTGAACTCCGCGGGTGCGGTGAGAAACTCCGCGTAACCTCCATTCACCGTCCACCCGGTAAACTCGGGCGCTTCACAGAGATTCTCCCGATCCGACCGGCAGTATCGGCAGACTCCGCAGGTTCGATTCAGCCAGGCCACGCCGACGCGCTGGCCCACCGCGAAGGACGTCGCGCTCGTGCCGCATGCGGCCACCTCACCGACAACCTGATGACCGGGGATGACCGGGGTTTTACGGACGGGAAGTTCGCCTTCAACGACGTGCAGATCTGTGCGACAGATGCCACATGCCCGTACCCGGATCAGTAGTTCATCGGCCAGAGGGGCAGGAAGCGGGATCGCAGACTTTCTGAGCGGTTTGTTGTCGACAGCCTTCGGAGCATTGAGAACCCACGCGTTCATTGCTACTTGATACTCAGTAACTCCACATCGAAGATGAGCGTGGAGTTGGGAGGAATCACGTTCCCGGCGCCGCGTGCTCCATAGCCGAGTTCGGGCGGGATCGTCAGTTGTCGCTTACCGCCCACTTTCATCGTCATCACGCCCTCGTCCCATCCCTTGATGACGCGGCCGACTCCGATCGGGAACTCAAACGGTTCGGCCCTGTCGACCGAACTGTCAAACTTTTTTCCGTCCTCGAGCGTGCCGGTGTAGTGGACAACGACGGTCTGGCCCACCTTCGGGCTGGCCCCCGTGCCTTCCACGAGATCGACGTACTTCAAACCGGATGGGGTCGTCACTTGTTTTCCTCCAATGCGATTCTTGGTTGGTCCCGAAGCTTGATGGTTGGATGAAGTGCCGGCTTTTTCGCTGTTGCCCTTATTCTGAGTTGACGCGAGCGACGGCACCGGGAGAACGAGGATCATCAACAGAATCATTCGATTCATAAGCATCCTTAAATGAACAGTATTGGGGCTAGGGGGCATCTCTTCGGGGACACGCGACAACGCTGGCGAGTCTGACATCGTTGTTGAACACGTAAAAACGGGAGCACAAGGCGTGCAAGGAATACGCTCATTCGGAGAAGTATTGTGCCAGCTTGGACACTCTCAAATCCATGCAGGGACCATCCACATTTCGAAATGCTTCCCAGCTGTCGTGTTCAACGCACGCGGCGTGGACCATACACCGCCTCCTCCTCAATGATCGTCATGAATTCCTCAGCCAGTTCATCTGGTATGAAGTCCCTTATCCAATTCAGGGAGAAAGTGAGCTGCTTGTCCAACTTGTAGAACACCGCGTTCCAACCCGGTGGCGCAGGTACGGGGGTAGTCGCCCAAATATTGGTGACTCGGGCCCCCAGGAAGGAACTGATAGTCGGACCGGCGCTCCCAATATACGAAAACCCGGCGAGCCCCCGATGCTTTTGTAACCCCAATTGTATCATCTTCTGGTATCGGGAAACCGACAGTTTACTCAGCGCCTGGATGACTACCCAATTCCCTTCAGCCATCTCCCTCTCAAGAAAGTACGTCATTTGCGCGTGCAGGTCGACCCCCAGTTCTTTAGTATCCATTACGCGTTCGCGGTGTCCCAATAGAGGCATCCAAACCAGATAGTTGCCTGGCACCGGGCGTGCCCCCCCAGGACGCACGGACATCGGCAGCGCTATCGAATATATTGGCAATTCGATGCTCCGGGCTGTGTAAAGCCGGTGCAAGGATCGGATCACACACGCGGCCAGGTACCGGGCCAGGAGCGCGGGCCCGTTCGGGCAAACTGCGAGTGCGTTTGCTTGAATCGTCGCAAAGTCCTCCGCTTCGAACACCTTGAACCGGAGCCGAAGCCCGTGGCCGATCACGGCCGGTGCTGGGGTCAAACTCTTGTACGTCAGTTTACCGTAGGCGCCGACGGCCCGCACCGCGCGCCAAGCCAACCGCAGTCGTTCGCTCAGCGGCTTCTGAGCCAGAACGTCAATAATCTCCCCATCAGGCCGCGGTGCCACGACGGATTCATTCCGGCCGTCCTCACCCGGCCCCGTCATTTCGGCGAAGAACCACCGTGCCCCCTCACCATCCATCAACTCGTGTGACCAACGCAGGCAGATGCGCGCCCGGCCTCTCGGCCCTGCATAGTAGTCGAGGCGGACCTGAGGACCTTGGTTCATATCGGGGGGGATGGCGCAGCGCTCCTGACTGAGCGTCAACATCTCGGCCGACCAATCCGGAGCGTCCCGCAGATCTAAGAAAGTGAATGCTCCGCGAGCCGAATCTTCCGAGTCATTTGGCATCTCCCAAACCGGCCGCCCGCTCCAGCGGTTGTATCGAATACGAGCCTTGGTGATCGGGTGGGCGTCCATGGCCCGCGCCAGAGCTTGATAGACTCGTTCGGGAGGTAACTCGCCCTCGGTATCCAGAACCATCATCGTGCAGCCTCCGGACATCCCCTGCGCCTCCCATGCGCGGCGAACCGAGAGCAGGAGGTAGTCGCAAGGGTTCAGCCGGAATCGCTGGGGGTCCTTTCGTTCTCCTGTAAGACGATTTTTCATGGCAAGCAAGCCCTCATCTCCTCGGTCCGAAATCGCGCGCAGTCCAGAAGGGGTTGTCCAGCATCACTTGCAGCGGCCTTCAGGTGGCCACAGGTGAGGCGACCGGTTGACTCCGCGCTCTGAACCATATTCAATCCACTGACGACAATGTCGTTCGTGATAATCATAACTTTTCTTGTTACCGTCCTCCAGTTCACGTTCGCGATTATCCTCTGGATCAACAGCAGGAGAACGCCACGGCATTCGGACATCGTGCCTCCCGAGCTACCTACCTGAAATTAGAGTGATCATTCCCGGTTTGGATGGAGTCTTACGGAGGTCATGTTTCGTGGAAATCGCTGGGCAGGTATTGCTGATTAGTGGCGGCGGTTCGGGATTGGGTGCGGCGACCGCTCGCCGTTTAGCTGAGGCCGGAGCCAAAGTACTCATCGCGGACCTTGCTCGAGAAGGGGGCGAACGCCTGGCGACGGAGATCGGGCCCAACGCGGCATTCGCGCAGACCGATGTCACAGATGAAGCCGGGGTCCGGCGGGCAATCGCCACTGCCGTAGCTCGATTTGGACCGTTGCGAGGCGCGATTAATTGCGCCGGAATCGCACTGGCAGAGAGATTGCTATCCAAGACCGGCCCTCACCATTTAGACACCTTCGAACGGGTGATCCGCGTGAATCTGATCGGGTCATTCAACGTGATGCGGCTGGCCGCGGCCGCCATTGCCGAGTGTAAGCCCGCTCCGGGCGGCGAGCGGGGTGTCATCATCAACACGGCATCCATAGCGGCCTTCGACGGTCAAATCGGCCAGGTAGCTTACGCGGCGTCGAAGGGTGGAATCATCAGCATGACCCTCCCAGTCGCACGCGAGCTGGCCAGATTGGGCATCCGGGTAATGACCATCGCCCCCGGCATTTTTGATACACCGCTGCTGGCAGGTCTGCCCGAAGCCGCCCGGGAATCGCTTGGGCTCCAAGTACCTTTCCCATCCCGGCTTGGCAAGCCCGGGGAATACGCGGCGCTCGTGCAGCATATCATTGAGAATGAAATGCTTAACGGCGAGGTGATCCGGTTGGATGGTGCGCTCAGGATGGCACCGAAATGAGAACCGGGTCAGGGTATTTCCTGCGAACTTTCAGGTTTTTCCTGATTGCGGCAGGGTTTTGTTGGGTGCAGACTAACCATCAAGTCTGACGCTAAAACCCGGGGCCTCCCAAGGCCACGTCCGTCCGGGCGGAACACACGCGAGGGGACGGTACTTGACTCGCAACGAGCCCACTTTCCTGCGGGCTGCCGTCCCCTCTTAAAGCAGCCATGAGTGCCGATTGGAGAAGTAGGTCAGGGGTCTGTCCGGATACCGGCGCTTGTGCTCATAATATAGCTTCAGCAGTTTCCGGTACCTCCGTTCGGACGAGTTGAACGGGCTGTGTCGCATGTCGCACAGGTGGCGTTCTACTCTCCAAAGGTTTCTTGTGGACAGGCGCCAGTCGTAATTCCCGAGTTCCCGCAAGTTCGCCATCCCGTAGCCGGTCAATCGCGCGGTCTGATCCACATACGGATCGAAGTAACTGCAGGCGAGGTGACGGATGTTCCGGTAGATGGGTTTTCTGCCATGAAGCCCCAGGTCACGTGAACGGGCCACGGCACCCCAGCGGCCTGCCTCCTGGAAGACGAAGATAACGTGGTCAAGCTTGTCCTGTGATTCCAGACTCAGGAGTCTGGGTGCGTAACCATGTTGCTCAAGAATCACTGCCGCGGTGAGCGCGGCCTCGAGACAATGGGCGGTGCTCAGCCTGACGACCTGCCGGAACGAGCGCAGGGTTTCACCCTGCTCCTCCCAATTATAAGGGAGCCGCCTGAGAAAACGCTGGACCTGAAGCGGGGTGCGATGGGACTGGATGATGTCCCACTCCCGGGCCGTGAACGCCGCTCTGCCTGGGGGGGACAACGCCGCACGAGTATTGGAGTCTGAGTTCTTACCTGGCAATCTTACCAAGGACGTGTCGGCTACCGGTAAACCTCAGACCCCGCTTGCTTGAACTCCTCCGCTTTCTCCCGCATCCCGGCGTCGAGCGCATCCACCTCGCTCATGGCTCTCTCCGCCGCATATGCCCTCACATCCTCGGTGATTTTCATGGAGCAGAAGTGGGGCCCGCACATGGAGCAGAAGTGGGCCACCTTTGCCCCTTCGGCCGGCAGGGTTGCGTCATGGAAGGTTCTTGCGGTATCCGGATC
>JACQTD010000022.1 GCA_016210985.1 Acidobacteriota bacterium | reverse complement strand
GGCTCTGCCGCAGCGTGACCCCCGAGCGCGAAGTGGTGATCTTGACCTCGTGATATCGACCGTCTTTCAAGTCCTCTGCCGGGGGAATATAGGCCAGCGTATAGCCAGCGTGAATCTCCTCAGCCAAGGCTCGAAAAATCGGCGAAAAGTCCTTCTGCTCAGCTGAAAAATCACGTCCGCCCGTCGCGGCCACGATGCCCGAGGCATCGAGCAGCGTGGGTACCCGCTGACGACCGGTGATCGACAGGAAGTAGGATGGCACGGTTACCGAGTAAATGGTCACGCCCGCGCTATTCGCCCTCCGAACCAGTTCTTTCCGGTCAATCGTGCTCGTGTAATCAAAACCATCGGTGAAGACCACTACGACCCGACGCAGGCGCCGGTCACCCCGGAACTCCGGCACGTCCCGCATGAGCATCGTGATCGATCGGTCGAGGGCGTCGTAGAGCCGGGTCCGTCCTCCCGCGGCCTCGGCCTTGGCGAAGGCGCGCATGATCTCGTCGGGTTTGTTCGTGAAGCGCTGGAAAACCCGCATCTGATCGTTGAAGCCGAGCACGGCGAAGACCGATTGCCGCTGAACCAGCGAGAGGAACTGCCGGGCGGCGGATTGCTGGTCCGCGATCTGCTGTCCCATGCTCTCGGAGATATCGAGCGCAAAGACGACCGCCAGGGCACGGGAAAGCGATCGCTGGAGTCGGGAGTCGAAGAAGCTGATCGGCCTGCGCTCGCCGTCGTGGAACACCGCGATCTCCGCGGCGGCGAGATCGGTGACGTACCTGCCGTTCTTGTCCATGGCCGCAAAATCGATGGTGGTAAGATGACTCTCCAACCGTACGGCCGAGTCCTGCGTGGCCGAAGTGGACAACCCGGGCGTAGCCGTTGCGGCGAAGACTTCCGGCCGAAGAGGCGCCGGGTCTGCTCCCGACTGCAGAAGGCCGATGCAGAGCATCGTGGCGGCCCGCAGGCCTGACGTTTTCCCTCCCGGTGCTGTCATTACGGAGGTCATTTTACCATGCCGCGACGGCCAGGATGGCCGCGTTTGGCGGGGGCTTCGGCCCTGTGCTATCGTTTGAGGTCAGGAAGCTCGCCGAAATGAAGTACACCATAATCGCGCGCTTATTTGGAATGGTGATGTTACTGTTCATCCCGAGCCTGTCGCCAGGCCAGGACGCGGTCTCCGAGTTTGGCTTGGGTTCGGTCCGTGGCGTCGTACGGGATGAGAAAAACCAGCCCGTGGCCGGAATCAAAGTGCGAGCCATCAGCCGCCGGACTGACCAGCAGGCGGGCGAAGTCATGACTGACAGTTACGGCCAATACGAGTTCTCCAAGCTGCCGGTCGGCCGGTATGCCCTGTCGTTTTTCTCACCCGAGCACCGGACGGCCACGGTTCCGGTCGTCGAAGTCCGACGGCAGGAGACGAGCGCGATCAAAGACGTGACGATGGTCCGGGCCAAGCCCTTCGCCATCGTCGCCGGTTCTACGTTCAATGCCGACGGTTTCGTGCTGGTGGGCACGCACGTACGGATTGAGCGTGTCCCTTTCGATTCGGAACCGATAAAGTCGATGAAGATGGAACAGCATTCAAACAGTACGGGAGAATTCGCCTTCCGCCTTCCGGCGGAGCGCGCCCGCTTCCGGATCACAGCAACGGCCCCCGGTCACGAAGTGGAGACGGCCTACGTTGAAATCGACGGCGCCGAACGCCGGAACCTGGCCGTCCGACTGCAGTTGAAGAAATGAAGGCCGCGGCGAAGAAGGAACTTGAGAAACGTCCGGGCCTGCTGACGGCCAAGCAGCTCGCGGAAGCCTTGCAGGTGAGCGAGACCACGATTCACCGGCTCCGGCGGGCGGGCCGAATCCCTGCCGTGCTGGTTACGGACCGGATCATCCGCTTCAGCTGGCGGGATGTCCGCGCGGCGCTTGGAGGCCACCCGCCGCCGAGCGAAACCGGAGCCGAGGACGATCGCCAGCTCGCTTTTCAGGACATCTACACCGACTTTCATTAGTTGACGCGGGGGGTCTGGTCAGCATATACATTCAGCAGCCTGAGAAGGAAGAACTGCGCGCCGATGATCCAACCTAATTCCTTGCACTACGCAGATTCACGCACGAAGAGACCGCTTCAGGCCCTCGCTCACCACCCCAGCCCGGTTAAAATAGAGTGGCGAGTTGTGGAGTCCATCTTCGTTCTATTCGGGTGAGCCCACACCCAGTTGGAATTAGGTTGGATCACAGGCACGCGGTTCATCCCCTCCAGTAGCCGACTTCATTCAGCTATCGTATCTGTACCCGGATCTCGTTGGAATCCGCCGTTGCCCCTCGGGTGTCGGTTGCACGTACCCGCACAGGCACGGTTCCTACGGCGGCTGATGGATTTGTCATGACGAACATAAATGCGATGTTACTCCGGGTCGGGTTGGGCAAGGCACCAAGCAGTGTGACCGCCCTTGAATCATTCATCGACATGAGTTGGAAGCTGATCGGAAGCGTATGGTTGCTTGCCCGCTGGATGTTGACTGAAAATAGACTGATGGCTCCTCGCGACATCGCTACCGTGCCCGGTGAGACGTTAACGCTGAAGAGACCGCTCGTGGATTGTACGGTGAGCGGGACGGTCCACGTACGTTGCACGCCCCCGCTTACACCTGAAAGATTCAGCAGATAGTCGCCGGAAGTTCCTTCCGCGGACACCTGCGCGGTGAAGTCGACCGCCACTTCTCCGCTCTCCCCTAGATACGTATTCATCGTGGGTGAGCTGACCGTGATTGCATTCGTGACCGGCTTCACCTCGGCCGCGAGCTGCACGGCTCCCGCGAAGTGGCCGATGGAGGCAAGGGTAAGCTTGATCGGAACCGGTTGCGCCGGGACGAGCGTAGCGACGGCGGGGCTGACCACGGCTCGGATATCCGGCGACGTGATGAACGGCATCTGCAACGCGGCGAGCGAGCCGACAGCGGATAGGAACCCGCCGGTCCGGGTTTTTCCCTGAAGGGAGGTGAGCGGCGTTGCGCCATCAAGAATGGCATCCCCCAACTGGGACATGGTAGCGGATGGGGCCGCCGCCGCCATGAGCGCGATCACGCCGGTCACGTGGGGAGCAGCCATCGACGTCCCGCTGAAACTTGCATATTCGCCGCCGGGAATAGTGCTCATGACGGCCACCCCAGGCGCGCCCAGCGCCACCGTTCTGGCTCCGTAATTGGAGAAACCGGCGAGGTTGCCCTTCCGGTCCACGGCCGCCACGGCGATCAGATTGGGCAATTCATACGAGGCCGGGTAAAGAGGAGAAACATCGTCATCGGTTCCCGCCGAACCGCTTCCATCGCCGTTATTCCCCGCGGCCGCGATGAAGAGGAGGCCTGCCGTTCCGGCGTCGGTGATCGC
Source organism: Acidobacteriota bacterium (assembly GCA_016210985.1). Classification (GTDB taxonomy): domain Bacteria; phylum Acidobacteriota; class Blastocatellia; order HR10; family JACQTD01; genus JACQTD01. Next base: position 3,824 of record JACQTD010000022.1, on the reverse strand, counting down.
CTGTTTAAGCGCCTGAGAGTGCCCGGGTCCGCCCCAGCTGGCGTTGAGCGCCCGCACGTTAACCCCACGTTCGCGCATGGCCACCGCGTAGCTGATGCAGTCGACCGCGTCGGATACGTACCCCGATCCGTCCTTATCCAGGAACTTCAGTGCCATCACGCGAATGTCCCAGTTAATCCCGGCAACCCCGAGCTGGTTATCCCCGATCGCGCCGATGGTTCCGGCTACGTGGGTCCCATGCCGATTGTCGTCGAGCGGGATTCCGTTACCCGCCGCGGCGTTCCATCCGTACACATCGTCGATATAGCCGTCCCCGTCATCATCGAGGCCGTTTCCCGGAATCTCACCGGGGTTGGTCCACATGTTGGTGGCGAGATCCGGGTGCCGATAGTCGACGCCGGTATCAATCACCCCCACGACGACGTCCGGACTACCGATGGTAACCTGCCAGGCCTGTGTAACATTGATATCCGTACCCGCCACGCCTCCCGATTGGCCCGTGTTCTTCAGCGGCCATTGGCTTGAAAAATTGGGATCATCGGGCGGAATCCCACTCGCCGAATAAACGTAGTCGAACTCGGCGAATTCGATGGCCGGATCCCTCCGAAGTCCGGACAGGACATCCTCCAGGCGTCGATAGTTCGGAACCGACGCCAAGCGCCAGTGGCGAAGCGAACCCGAGAATCCCCGCAAGTGGCTCAATCCATGACTCGCCACGCGATCCTCAATCTCCACATCCCGCAGGCCGCTCCGATACTTGACCAGCAACCGCCGAGGAGCGTAGGCGGGCCGCAACTTACCGGGTAAGTCTTGCGTTGAATCCTGCGCGAACGTCAGTGTGGGCGCCAGTGCGACCCAGACGCTAAGTATGACCATCATTATTTTCGTCATGATCGTAGCTCCTCGTTGCTCGTCATCGGTCTCGTCATTACAGGGTCGGCATCAACTGAGCGCTCAAATGATGTCGAGGTTTACGATGCTATACAGCGCGTGCCGGGTTCGCCGGGGCACGGTGTTACACCCAAATAAATCACTTGCCGCGAGCGTCGGAGGTCGTTCAGGCAACGCGGGACGGGCTTGGGAGAGACTAATACACAGGCCGGCGCGGTAATGGATCGGGTCTGTCCGAGCCCTAGCCCGCGGCGCATTTGAGTCTGGAGTGGCCACCATCTCACACGTTTACTTGCCGGGAACCGATGTCTATAATTGAAGCTCGGCCTCACGACCCGCCGGATGTTTCAAGCTCACCCGCCTTCGTGCCCCGAGATGATCGAGCGGTTATGCTGGGAAGTACCGTAAACCACTACCGAATCACGGAGAAGCTGGGCGAAGGCGGTGGCGGTGCCGTCTACAAGGCGGAGGACACCAAACTCAATCGAACTGTGGTGATCAAGACGCTGGCGCCCGACCTCGCCAGGGATACGGCCGGACGTCACCGGTTCCTGCGCGAGGCCCGTCTGGCCTCTTCGCTGGATCATCCAGGCATCTGCACGATATATGACATCAATGAGGTCGACGGGATTTACTTCATTGCGATGCAGTTTGCCGAAGGCCGTACGCTGAAAGAGATCATTTCCAGAAAGCCGCTGGATCTCAAGACTTCGTTGACCATCGCGATCCAGCTGGCGGACGCGCTCGTTTGCGCCCATGAACGGGGCATCATTCACCGCGACATCAAACCGGCGAACGTGATGGTCTCCTCGTCGTCACAGTGCAAGATCCTTGACTTCGGCCTGGCCAAGGATGCCGCGAGCCTGCCGGCCACCTCGGACGAACTCACGGCACATGGCGCACTGCTCGGCACTCCCTCGTACATGTCTCCTGAACAGGCGCGGGGCGAGCCGCTCGATCACCGGACCGATATTTTTTCGCTCGGCGCGGTTATGTACGAAATGATGACCGGGGAACGGGCATTCAAAGGCAAGTCGCGAATCGACATTCTGCATGCGGTATTGACGGTAACGCCGACGCCCATGCGGCTGTACAACCCGGCGATTCCCGCCTTTGTGGAGCGGATTGTTGAACGCGCGTTGGCGAAAAAGCTACACGATCGCTACCCCACGATGCGGCCGCTGGAAGAAAATCTGAAGCGTGCGATGCGGCAACATCTTCAGGAGACCGGGAGTATCCCGGGAGAAGCCTCGGCTGAACTGTCCCCTCCACAGCACTTGGAACGGTCGTGGTTCAAATCGAGTCGAGTCGGAAGAATGCTGAGCCGGTTCAGCCGCAGGACACCGCCGAGGCCTGCCGGCGGGCCGCATTCGGACGCCTCAGCGCCCACGAGCGGGATCGTGACTTCAGGAGGCTCCTGGCAGACCAAGGAACGGCGAACCCTCGCCATCCTTCCGTTCAAAAACCTGGGCGGTGATCCCGAGGCCGATTTCTACGGATTCTCGCTGGCCGACAGCGTCATCACCGAACTGGCTCGCCTGCATGCCCTGAACGTGACGCCTTCCAGTTATGTAGCACGCTATGAACATCGCGACGTCGATCCACGGCAGGCCGGCCGCGAACTTTCGGTGGATGCGGTGCTCGTCAGCGGGTTCCTGAAGGCGGGAGGACGCTTCCGGGTGACGCCGCAATTGGTGGACATGGCCACCGGAGAGATTCTCTGGACTGAAAAAATCGATGTCACCTACGGTGATATCATCACGCTTCAGGATGAAATCTCGCGCAGCATCGTGGAGGGTCTCGAGGTCAAGCTGACCCGCAAGGAGGAAGACCGCCTGGGCCGAACACCGACGTCGAGCCCCGAGGCGTACGAGTTCTTCCTGCGAGGGAAGAACCTCCTGCTCAAGTCAACTTTCCAAACCTACCGCAAGGAGGATCTGGACGAAGCCGTCACCCTGTTTCGCCATGCGATCGAAGTCGATCCTGTATTCGGACTCGCCTACTCCGCGCTCGGCCGCTGCTATACCAACTATGTGATTCGTGGCATCGGAGGGTCATCGTATTATGCGGAAGGCCGGAAGGCGCTGGAGAGGGCGCTCGAGCTCGAGCCCCAGGAACTCGAGCCGCGATTGTTTCTGGTTTACAGTTACCTGGCAAATGGTGAAAAGGAGAGGGCCAGGTCCGTTATTCGGAACCTGCTGAAGAGAGCGCCACTGGACCACTCGGTTCACGCCGTGGCGGCCAATCTGTATCGTTGGGACGGCCTTCTCGATAAGGCGCTTCGGGAATATGAAACCCGCATCGAACTCTATCCTCAGGCTGCGCCCGAGGGATATACCGGCAGGGGGCGGGTCTTCATTTATCAAGGGCGGTACGAGCAGGCGCGCGTAGAGTTCGAGCGGGGATTGGCGCTGGAACCCCTTCACTCGGCGCTCCGAACCTACCTCGCCGAAGCCCTTTACTACCTCGGCGATCTTGCGCGAGCGATCGAGTTGTTGCGAGCCGTGCTCGCGTCCAACCCCTCCTATCAATCGGCTCACTTCTTTCTGGCCTGGTGCCTTACCCGGCAGGATAAGGCTGAGGAGGCACGCACCCTGATCGATCCTCCGGTACGTGATCATGCCATGGCCGATGGAGATGCGGCTTACTGGATGGCGTCCCACCACGTGCTGCTCGGTGAGCGCGACGCGGCCCTCGAATGGATGAAACGTGCCGTTCACTTGGGAAACCAGAATTATCCGTGGTTCGTGCAGGATCCGAATTGGAAAAGCTTGCGCGACGATGCCGAATATCAAGGGTTAATTGAGGAGATTCGAACCGGATGGCAAGGCCTGGCGGATACCCAATGAGAAAGCCCCAGGCGGCCTGGCTTGCCATTACCGCACCGCTCGGAATTTTCCGTTTCCGTTATCCAGCAGCACCAGCACCGTGAT
>JACQTD010000210.1 GCA_016210985.1 Acidobacteriota bacterium | reverse complement strand
TGTTAGCGCCGGTTTAAGAGGGAGCCAGTTTGGCCGGTTTGGGGTGAGCCGGCGGGGTCGGGGATAGAGGGTTGGGCAGACGGGGACGGGGACGACCGCGTAAGCGAGGTCGACGGATGGTTGTGAGTTCCATTTTGCGGACTAACGAATCGAATCGGTTGTCAGTGCATCGTGTTATTCCTGTGCGCCGTCAGCAGGAGCAGGAGCCGTGGAAGCCCGCGGATGTTTCGTGTCTGGTTTGACGGACTCGATGACCAGGTAGAGTTTGTCGGCGCTGTTGACCTTGCCCGATATGCAGTAATAGCCGTCTGGCGGGATCTGCTGGGATTTGGTGAAGTCATACAGGCGATAGACCCGGTGCGTGGAGTCATCTCTCATCAGGAACACGGCGCAGGAGCGGTATTCCGTGCGCGAGATCAGGGCGAGATGATTGGCGCTGAAGTTAAACATGGGTTATGGGGAGCGGGAGGGCCGGAAGGCCGGCCCCACCAGCAGCGCCGTTGAGGGGTTACCCGGCGGACTCCTCCGACACGGGATATCACCACAGTGCGGCGCCTTCTTGAAGCCGGGGCGATCAACGTTCCGGCGGATTCGGGGTCTTGTTGGTCTTGCGCAGGCTGTCACCCCCGAGCAGGAAGATTTCGGAGTTTTCGACCAGCCGGTCGGCGATGGCGGTGGCGATGGTCGTATTGTGGAGAATGTTGCCCCAGTCGGAGAACGGGGTGTTGGTGGTGATGACGGTGCTGCGTTTGCGGCTATGGCGGGTGGAGATGACCTGATAGAAGAGGTTAGAGGTTTGCTGATCCAGGGAGAGGTATCCCAGTTCGTCGCAGAGCAAGAGCGGGGGTTCGGTATAGATCTTGAGTTTGCGCACGAGGGAGTGATCGACCTGGGAGGCCAGCAGGTGGTTAAGCATGTCCATGGTGGTGGTAAAGAGCACGCGTTGGTTGGCCTGACAGGCGCGCCAACCGATGATCTTTGCCAGGAAGGTTTTGCCGACGCCGGGATTGCCGATGATGACGATGTTGGTGCCTTGCTGAAGAAACTCCAGATCCATCAAACGCAGAATGCGGTTTTTCATCTGGGTTCGGCTCTTGTGATAGTTGAACTGGAAGCTGTCGATGGAGGAGCGGGCGCCGAGACGGGAGAAGCGAAAGCGGCGCTCGACGGCACGGCCGTTGCGGGCTTCCAGTTCGCGGTCGGCGAGCGATTCCAGCGCCGCGGCGAAGCTGAGGTTCCTGGCGGCGGCATCAGTCAGAATCTGGTCCAGATTCTGGCTCATGGTCGTGAGGCTGAGTTGATCCAGTTTCTGATGTAGTGAGTTCACAGGACTCCTTTCGGGAACGCAGGATGAAAGCGTCGTATGCGGCCAGCGACAGGGGATCGGTGGCCAGTTGGTTCAGCGCCGGATCCTTCAGCTCCAGCGGCGGCTGAACATCACGGCGGGATTGCTGTTGGCGCAGGATATTGGCGACATAGTCAGCGCCGAAGGCGCCAGCGGCGTGCGCTTTGGCAAGCGCTGCCGCCACCGGGTCGGGGCCATAGTCGCGGATGAGGGTGAGCAGCTCGCGGACTTGCCGGGACAAGGACCGGTCGGTGTTGGCCAGGCGGCGCAGGTACTCTTCGGAAGCGGGTCCAAGCCACATCACCACGCGATGTTGCGCGGCCGAGCGTTCGGCCGCGGCCATCTGCGCGAACAACTCTTTTTCGAAGCGCTCGGCGCCGAAGGTCTGGCCTCGCCGCCACGAGCGCGGGTAGCGCACGACTTCCTGATGCTGGTCATAGATGGTGACGGAGGAGGAATCTGCCCTCACCGTGAGCCGGCGGCCCACATAGCGCGGTGCAACACAGTAGCGGTTACCGTCGAAGGAAAGGCGGAGGTCTTTGTGCACGAGCGCCTCGGCGCAATCGCGATAGTCGGGTGTAATGGCCGGCAGCGGCCGCAGGCACTCCGGACGGAAACGTTCATCGGGGATTTGGCCGGTTTCGCGGTGACGGCGTTGATTGGCCACCTGCTGGAGCCACTGGTGAGCCTGGGAGTTGATGTCGGGTAAGTCGATGAGGTTGCGTAGGGGCCAGAAGTTTTGCCGAACGTAGCCGATGGCACGTTCCACCTTGCCTTTTTCCCAGGCAGCCGCCACATGACAGGCGCGGGGAACGAAGCCATATTCCCGGGCGAAGCCCAGAAAGCGGGGATTGAACCGCACGAGATTGCCGTCGTGTTCGGCGACGACGGTCGCTAGATTGTCGAACCAGAGCTCACGGGCGACCCCGCCCATGGCTTGGAAGGCGTGGATATGGCAGCGGACGAAAGTCTCAAACGTCTGGCTGTGAGTGAACTCGAGATACATCTTCCGGCTGTGACACTCGACCAGGCAGAAGGCGTAGAGTTTGCGCGGGGCGCCGTCATACAGGAGCGCACCGAAGTGGCCCCAGTCGCTCTCAAAGCGTTCGCCAGCTGGGGGCTCCATCCGCACGAAGGCGCGCCGGACTTTTGTCTCCGTCCGTATTGCTTGCAGGTGGTCTTTGACAATCGTACAGCCTCCAGCGAATCCTTCCTCGCGTAGCCGTTGGAAGATGACCGCGGCAGTGACGGAAGCGTCCTGTTGAAGCCATTCCTGGATCGCTGGCTTGAAGGGGTCCAGTTTGCTGGTTCGTGTCCGAGGCGATCGAACTTGCGCCGGCTTGATCAGATACTTGACCAGCGTTCGCCGACCGATGTGCAGGTGCCGGGCAATCTTGCGCACGGTCCACTTTTCCACAAAGCGGAGACGATGAATCGTGTCGATTTGTTGGTTGGTCAGCATCCGCAACCGGGTTATAGAACTCGATGGCCCGTCCTGCCAAAGCGTTGTTCTTTTCAAGATGCAGGAGCCTGTCCCTGGCCAGAACCAACTGGCTGATAAATGAACACCTTGGCCAGAGCCAGGTTGTTCTTTGCAAGATCAGCCGCCCCGGGTCCAAACAGCCAAACCTCACTGGCCTCGTGCTTTAGGTCAAAAGCTAAGTTGTTCTTTGCAAGATCGACCAAACGACGCTTCCGATCGCGCCGCCGCTGTTGCTCGCGGTTGCGCCCGCCCGATTCGGGATGCTGCTCCCGGTATTGTTTCCAATACTCGGCATGCGCCTGACGCCACTTCCGCTGGCTCAGGCGCACGTCTGCAGCGTACGCCGGATCGTCTCGGATTCGTTCGCGGTGATAATCACTCCGCCGCCGACGCTGGCACTGCGGCTGGCTGCAGACCCTTTGTTCTGGTCGGTAAATGGATGGCTGGAAAGCCTGCTGGCAGTAGCGACAACTCCGACTCAGCCCCATGCGCAGTTCTTGTTCTCCTCAGGGTTCGCTCATCGAACCCTTGAGCAAAACAAAACTGCCACCCGCGCGGATATAGAAACTTTTGTAGAGTTCTTACCGCGTCCTTGCTGGTGGGGCTAAGACTGGCTCATTGGTTCCGCCTTACACCGGCGCTATTGGCGCCGCTTCCCGGCGGCGCTAACACGTAGGATGCTCCACAAACCATGTGATCAGCCTTTCGGTCAGTTTGTCCTATCTTCGAGGTATGTCCCGGTACAGCCCAGTATGTTTTGTCGCCGACGACAAATCTCCCACCCTTCTGTCTAGGCACCGACCTGCTAGGATGAACGAATGTCAGGAACAGCTACGCCGCCTGCGTTACCGCAGACCCAAGCTCGGCGAAGGCCATTCTAATCCGGTCGGCCTCCTGCAGCGAGGCAGGATCAGCAAAAAAGGTTCGAACGTCCTTCACGTAGGCCCGCATGTCAGAAATAGAGGCCGTTCCGGACCATACTCGGAACGGTTTCTTCGCTTGAATACTGAGCTTTCCATCCTTGAGTACGAGGTGCGAACCGACAGTTTCGACGATCAAGCGTTTTGTTTGAAGATCACCGGCCTGGAACCAGGAAGCCGCTCTGCTGCTGAAAGAAACGAACTCATGCGCGGGTTCGAACCAAGCGTCGGACTCGGCGAGTCGCTGGCGGTGTTGGGCGATTCGGATCTGCTCCCGTTCGAGTTGTTGCCGGAGCTTGACGTATTCCTCGTCGGCGATCTGGTCGCGCAGCCGGAGCCTCGTCAGGTTCTCTAGCTCTCTTGCATTGGTGGCCGCTGCGCGATCAAGTGTGACCTGCTGTGTCGCTTTGGTTGCCTTTCGAGTCTCCGTCACCCGTTCGAGTTTCCGTAGCGCCCATTGGTGAATAGATTCAGGCGGAGTTGTTTCCTGAAGAAAGCCGAGAATCTGCCTGTCAAGGCTGGCCTCGGACACGCAGCGCTGGTGGCAGTGGCAGTCGAAGCGCCGTTTGGTGCAGTGGTAGTACGTGTAGTGATAGCCATATCGGTTAGTCTTGTGTTCAGCGGTGACCGAGAGACCACACTCTCCACACCGAATGAGGCCAGTGAATGCGAAGGTGTGAGTCTTTGGACGAGGTCGCCCTGGGCGGCCGAGGAGTTCCTGCACCCGTTTGAATTCGTCGACCGATACCATTGTGGTGTGCTTGCCGGAATAAGTGCGCCCTTCCCATTCGAGAATCCCTGCATAGAACGAGTTCGTGAAGATCCTGTAGGTGCCGCTCAGAGATATCAGCGATCCACCCATGCGCTTTCTGGCCTTGGTTCGCAATTGCCATTCGCGGGTCGCTATCCCCCAGATTTGCCGCGGCGAGTGGGCACCTGTAAGCATTAGATCCCACATCCGCCGCACCAAGAGGAAGCGATCCTCATCGGGGATGATCGTTTTATTTTCCTTGTCGTTCAGGTAGCCAACCGGGGCTATTCCGGGGAGCCATCCCTTTTCATATTTTGCTCGGTAACCTCGCCGCACATTCTCGCTCAGACTGTCGACGTAGTACTTTGAGTACCCGAAAGTGATGGACAACATGAACTTTCCCTGGGAGTTGTTCTCGAAAGTGAATGTGGCGAACTTGAGATCCCGAAGCCGTTGCGTGTCGAGAAGGTAGATAATCCGCCCGCCGTCGATTGAGTTCCGGGCCAGTCGGTCCGGATGCCAAGCAATTATTCCCTCGGCTTCGCCAGCTTCGATGTGTTTCACCATCTCGTTGAAGATTGGCCTTCCGGGAGCCTTCGCACTGTAGGATTCCTCGAAGACACGTACGATCGTGGCATCGCGCCACGATGATGCCAGTCGTTCCATCTCGGTTCGCTGTGAGTCGATAGAGAGAATCTGGCGGTCCTCGTCTTCGCTTGATTTTCGACAGTAGAGAAAATACTTCATGGTTGATTTGGCAGGGTGTTTGGCGACACCTGCGAGGCTTTGTTCAGCGGTTCAGCGAGCCGCGCGTAAAGTTCCAACAAGCCAGTGGCATGCAACCTGGCGTTCTCCGGTGAGATGCGCTCGCCGAACTCCTGTAGCCAAAGGTTCGTGAATTCTCGGATGTCTTCGTCCCTGAGCTCCATGGGACAAACGGTATCCGCAGAATCCTACTACGAATAGGATGGAAACATTACCGCCTGCGTCATACCTGACCGTTGGACTTCATCCTAGTGCTTAGTCTTCCAGCTGTCAAAAGCCTGTGATCACCGAATGTGCTCACGGCCAGCGCGGTCGAAGGACATGGAGCGAGGTGATTCGACACATGCCGGCTTCAACAAGAACAACACCCTTCAAATGATTCTTGCTTGGGTTAGCTTCAAGAGATGGCTGAAGTTGAGAATCTTCTCGAATGCGCGAGAGCATACCACGCGAACCTTCCAGAGCGAATCCGCGAGTACCTTAACGCGCGCGGCATTCCCGATCCGATCATCGATACGCACCTCCTCGGCTGGAGCGGGTGGCGGATCACGATACCGATTTGCGATCACGCCGGGGATGTCGTGTTCTTCAAGTTGGCAAAAGATCCCGATGACACATCCGACATTTCGAAGATGTACACAACCCCTGGAGCCTCGACCGAGCTCTACGGTTGGGACCGCCTCCTAGCTGTGCCCGACCAGATCATCATTTGTGAGGGAGAGTTTGATCGATTGGTATTGGAGGCCCATGATTTTCCCGCGGTCACTTCCACAGGGGGCGCAGGTACTTTCAAACAGGATTGGGTCGAGGAATTTCAGCACATCCCCAACGTCTATGTTTGCTTCGACAATGACGATGCCGGGAGGTTCGGCGCCGAGAAGGTAGGCCGATTGATCCCTCACGCCCATATCGTCCGACTTCCGGAAGAAGTAGGTAACGGCGGCGACGTGACCGACTTCTTTGTGCGCCTGGGGAAGAGCCGGGAGGAATTTATTCGGCTGTTAGACGACGCGCGACCCTTGCCTGAGCCAGAGCGGAGAGAATCCAAAGATACAGAACTCTCGCGAGGCCAAGATCCAAACCGAAAGGACCTTGACTGGCTCAAATCCAGCATCGCCTTGGAAGATGTCGTCACAAAATATGCTCCTCTCCGAAAGAGAGGAAAGAATTACGCAGCTCAGTGCATCTTCCATGAGGATCGCACTCCATCCCTCGTGGTGTTTCCTCAAACACAGACCTTCTACTGCTTCGGCTGCCAGGCCAGCGGCGACGTTTTCAGTTTCCTGATGAAGGTCGAGCACCTGAGCTTCCCAGAGGCGCTAACGGTCCTTCGCGAACTCACGCCGCAAAATGAACAAAGCGCTTGATTCTGCTGTCGAGAAGGCCAAGAAAGACACCGCCACGCCAATGGCCTCGGCGGTATTAACAGACGGCTCGCTGATCGAGATGGTCTGCCGCCCGGAAGAGAATCGGACGCTCCTTTGCATCTTCACGGAAGGCCAGGTGCGTTATGAGACGAGCCTGCTCGTGAACAACATCCGGTTCGCGCCCTACTCGCCCCGCAACAACCTGCTGCTGAATGAAGTGGTGCTTCTCCCTTCAGAAGCGACTGATTATGAATCGGAGCAAGCCCTCGTCGAGGAAATCCGAGCCTTCATTCATAAGTACGTGGATGTCTCGCCGCTTTTCGAGCAGATCGCGAGCTACTACGTGCTCTTCTCCTGGGTTCATGATGCCTTCAACGAGCTGCCCTATCTCCGAATTCGGGGGGACACCGGGTCGGGTAAAACCCGGTGCCTGCTCACTGTTGGCTCACTTTGCTACAAGCCGATCTTTGCAAGCGGCGCGTCGACTGTTTCGCCTCTTTTTCGGATTCTCGATGCGTTTCGCGGAACCATGATTATCGACGAATGCGATTTTCGGTTCTCAGACGAGAAGGCAGAGATCGTGAAGATTTTGAATAACGGCAATGCCCGTGGCTTTCCAGTCTTGAGAAGTGAATCTGTCGGAGGGAAGGAGTACAGCCCTCGGGCCTACACCGTATTCGGCCCAAAGCTCGTGGCCACTCGAGGGTATTTTGAGGACCGAGCACTGGAGAGCCGGTGCCTGACGGAAGAAGTGGGCGGTCGCAGGCTCAGAGAGGACATCCCTCTGAACCTAACGTCTGCCTACAAGCAGGAAGCTCGGGATCTGCGGAACAAGCTGCTCATGTTTCGGTTTCGCAATTTTGGGAGGTGCCAAGTTGACCCATCTCTCGTCGATCGTTCAATTGAGCCACGCCTCTCGCAGATCTTTGTACCGCTCTTGAGTGTGATCGGAGATTCCCAGGCCAGAGAGACCCTGCGCCAGGTGGCACGAGAATACCACCGAGAACTCGTGGCCGACCGGGGCATGGACGTTGAGGCCAAGGTGCTGGAGATCCTCCGGGAGCTTCGAGATTCTCCCTACGATGGGGCGCTGTCAATCAAAGAGATCAGGGATCGGTTCGCCGCCAGGTACGAGGAGGACTTTGAGCGAAAAATAACGCCACACTGGATCGGCTTCATCATCCGGCGAAAGCTGCAACTACGAACCGAGCGGCGGCATGGTAATTACGTGATCGCTCCCACCGAGGGGGACAAGCTGGTGAGGTTATTCGAGAAGTATGGCATTGATACCCCTACCGTGGACTTGGGGGACTCTGGGGACTCCACACCGGAGCTGGAGAAGATCGCGGCTGCATAACTCCAAGATCATTAGATCCAAACTTATACGGGACCTCCCGCTGGATCACACCCGAGTGAAGTCCCCCAAGTCCCCGCAGTCCAGCGAGGAATAGAGGCTCATTCACGGAAGGAGAAGCCAGCGAGACAAAAAGGCCAAGGATTGCTCCTTGGCTCTATCGAGATTGGTTCGCCGAAGACGGGAAAGACTTCTGGAATCCGCGATTGATTCGATCCAGAAGATCGAACGCGCCCCGATAGCTACGCATTCGATGGGTCGCGTAATCAGTCGCCGCGTTGTAGGCGTCGTAGACGGTCACGGCCTCGCTCTCAATGATGGCGTCCGAGATGCCCTTGGCAGCCCGCTTCGGCATCTTGTCAAAGATCGGCGCCAGAAGAACCTGGTCCAGAGACCGTTCGGTCCATGCCCGGTACCGCTCGACGATAGCCTCGAATCCGGTGAGATAGGCGCTCAATTGCTCGACTACTCCTTCAATCGGAATCTCGCCGGCGTGAATGGAAACGAACCCGCCGGCGAACACGCCTCCTCCGCCGACTGCAAGATTCGTGCACACGAATCGAAACGCGCCGATGTGGATTGCGATGCGCGAGGTGCCGTCATAGGTATTCTCAATCTTCAAGCAGGGGCAAATGTTGTCACCGGCGTGGACAGGTGTGACCAGAGCCGGAAACTTGAAGATCGCACGCATCCGGGCGCCGTGACAATCGACGTAGATGCCTCTTGGCACTGGGCCCATGTCCAGGGGTTCGATCGCTTCTTCGACGATGTCGAGAATCCGCTGGTGTGGAACGAGGGTGTACCGATTTGAAACAACGGCTACCGCGTTTTCCGTGTCTCCCCGGACCACAGCGAGACGGTTCGGCACTGCTTCGAATGAGCCATTCTGCTGGAAGTAAACCGGCCTCAGTACGATTGGGAAATCCGCTGGATTCCCGCGCTGAATGTTCTGGTTAATGTAGCTTGCTAGATCAACTGGCGTTCGAGTCATCATTCTTCTCCTCTGATTGGATTTGGAAAGGTTTGACTCGTAGCGTATCGGGTTCGCTTGGCATGCAAAGGGAGCAAAATATGCCGGTGACGACAAGGACGGGCCTATCAGATTGGGCAGTCGAAGGTTATTGCCATTGGCATTTTGTCGACACTAACGGACAATCCTCGCTGAGCTTATGGAACAGACCCCGCTCCCAGTCGTATAATGAAGGTCTGATCTGCATCGATTAACATTGTGCTCCCCTTGCACTTGCCGCATGCGGCAAGTTTTGCGTCCTTGGGCACTCCATGCCGCTCCTTGAGAATCAATCACAAAGGTCGGGACCTCGCAGCAAGCAGTCCTTCTTCGAATGCCCACTCGAAAACTTCCCAATTATCTTCGAACATACCGGAAGCGAGCAGGATTATCTCAAGACGAGATAGCGTTTCTGCTAGGGGCACGTAGCGGTGCGAAAGTGTCGCGCTACGAGCGGTTCCGGCGAGAGCCGAGCCTGCGAACGGCATTGGCGTACGAGTCCGTCTTCCGGATTCCCGTTCGGGAGTTGTTCGCCGGGATCTACGAAGAAGCCGAGCTGAAAACATTGAAAAGGAGGAAAGTTTTGATAGCCCGACTGAGCAAGAAGTCAACGCCGGATCGAATGACGGCTCGCAAGATCGTATCGCTGACCGCCGGCTTGCCTGCGGATGCCGGCGATCACACCGACCCTTGAACAAGATTGCGCATCATGAGAAGCGGGTATTGGCAATCGACCCGACCGTTCGGGGCTTTGGCTTTGCCGTCCTTGAAGGACCCAACGCCCTGGTCGCTTGGGGCGTGTTGCAGGTAATGGGGAGCAAGATTGCCGAGAGCTTAGCGCAGATCGCCAGTCTCATCGACCAGTACCAACCCGAGCTCTTGGTGATCGAGGACTATCTGGCCGGAAGTTTCCGTCGTCGGCAAAGGGTACGGCGACTCCTCCCCGAAATTGAGGTGCTTGCGGTCGACGCCGGAATCAAGGCACGCAGCGTTGCGTGGTCTTTCGTTCAGGAGTCGTTTTCAGAGACCGGCCATGTCACGAAACATCAGATCGCGATCGCCATCGCCCACCGATTTCCGGAACTCGACCCACGCCTACCGCCGATTCGGAAGCCCTGGATGAGTCAGGATGATCGGATGTCCATTTTTGGCGCGGTGGCTCTTGGCGCCGCGAGCTACTAATCCAGAATATCAACAGTAAGATGTGCTCGCATCGCCTCGGCGTGAAATGCGTGAGGCATTTACAGAACTCTATTGCCAAGAACAATCCCAGATCAACGGGAAACGTTCTGAAGCTCTACCCGAAGATCGGAGGGAATGCCGCCAGGCAGGCGTGAGATGATGGGATCCGTCAGCAGTTTCTCCTCGCTCGGTCTACCCTTGTTGAGTTTGACAATAGCTTCTGCCCAATACCGTACACCGTTGTGCGTAGACCCATAGTCCTCAACCCAACGGAGGATCGCCTGATCAACTACCTGATTGGTCTTACCAAAGGCATAGTACGCCAGCGAAAAGGAGTTCTGACCGGTCACATCTCTTCCAAATGTATAACGAAGGAGAAGCGGGATGGTAGGTGCGAATCGTGAAGTATCGATCTCGGCTAGGTGGAGGAGCGTATCGAGCGATCTCTCGTCACCACCGTAAGCGATTGCATCGGCCATGTTCTCTATAAGCCGCTCGCGCGACGCAGAGGGTTGCTGCTTGAGTTCTGCCTCCACGCGTGGGAGTAGTTCCGCCGACACCAGATCGCTCCGATTAATTGCGATCACATAGAGGGGGTCAGCCAATTCGTCGGGTAATCCACGGTCCGCCACCCCGCGCAGAAATCGCTTCATATCGTCCTCGGTCAACTGACGGATGACGGCACCTATGTTGACTTGCTTGTTCAGGAGGTTCTGGACGTAGTCTGGTTTGGATTGTGAATCGGGTTGCAGGATAGAGTGGCTTTGGGAAGCCCACAAAGTGATAACCCCTAAGCCGAACACAACTATGCCTCCGATGAGAGACTGAATTAACCTACGGCGTGCGACCGCCTGCTTTGTGGGTGTGGATGAGGAATTAGAGTCCATTGATAAACCTCACAACATCCATGATTAGTAACGACCTTACGCCAGGACTGTCGAGTGATTGTGTACTTAGTTTATCAGCAGAACACATGAGTGACAAGCCCTGCAGGCCCGCAGCGGTGTGGGTATGAACATAACCCCGATTCGAAAAGTAATCTGTTGGACTATTGCTAAGAACTAGCTTGAATAAGGCACTATCCTCACAAATAAGATCGTCACTTAGGGGAGAAGAATCTCTGCATCCTTGTAATAGGCATAATAGGTCTAGACCGAGCGCAGGTCTACGACGAGGGTTATCGCAGAATGTTCCCGCTGCCGCGAGCCACTTCAGTTGCGGCAAGTGCGCCAAGCCCCACCGAGAGTTCAAATCTGAAAGGTATTCTGACAGTACCACCATATCTTCATCCTGCCTAGATCTGAAGTTGCTGGCCATATCATCGAGCAAAGTGGGACAGAAAATGTTCCTGTCGGCTGAGCAAAAAGGATATCCAGCATTAGGGGTTCCGAGCGTGATGACACCTAGAACACGGCGACCCTCATCAAGGCGGTTATTTAGGACCACGTCTCTTGCCAACAACCCCCCCATGCTGTATCCAACGATAATAATATTCTTAGCATCCTTGAGAGCGTTGATATAGCCAGCTAGCTTCTGCGCGCCGTTGGTAATTCTACATTTGTTGAACAGACAAGGGAAAGACTTGACAAACATAATGTCAGCGCATTCACCCCAACCGAAGTCACTATCGATTGTGTATCGCGAATCCCTGAGCGCACCTCTAAGCGTGTCCTCCAACATCCTGAGATCGCCTTCTCCCTGACCAATACCATGAACGAGAACAATGGTTCGCTCATTGCCACTAGGTGCCTGACGGTTAACGATCCCGAAAATACCGCTGTCACCTTGACCCTCCCCACCCCGAATGTCTCGTGCTATGACTCGTATCTTGGCTTGATCAGTTATCTTATCTCGCGTCACCGGCCAGTCGAAAAACTGCCTGTCTCCAGGAAGATCAACCGCTACCGGCTCGAGGGTATCAAAGGGTCTACCATCTGTGGAAAGCAGAATGCGGTGCGATAGCAAATCGAAGTTGCTGAACGAGCTCCAGCGGATTCTGAAAACGGAATCCGCGTTGATCGTTTCTCCTTCTTCCGGACGGATGACTTCAACGGTTGGCCGGGTTGGAGCGAGGACAGAACCTCCTACGATCACATTACGTCTGATACCACCGTTGTCAAGAGCCGTGCCAAACACGGTGAGACTACCGAATGAGCCATCGAAGTAATTGTGCCACGGAACAGCTCCAGCGAGGTCGGCATTGCTGAGACCGGGGAACGCCTCCGCGCCGTCGGGGGTGAGGGTGATGGGTGTACCGATTCCACCAGAACCAAGGTCCGTGACGGCAATCCCTGGGATGAGTGTCGACAGCCATCCGTAGCTTCCGGGAAGGGACTCACCCTGTGCGAACAGGCTTCCCCCTCGGCTTGCGTCAAATCCTCCCCTTAGGAAGTCCCGGATCTTGGTTGCACGGGCGTTGATCGCTGCGAGTTCATCACCGGTGAGATCCCCAGCCGAGTTTCCAGCCGTTGGAATATAGAGTATCCCGGTATTGAATGCAGAAAGGCCATCCAGCCAGTTGGCAATATCTGCTGGACCGTCTACATGCCTTAGCATCCAACCGCTTCCTGCCAGGGATGAGCGGTCGAAAGCCGAGACGATCGCCGCTCGCGCCTGACCGCTTGTCGTTCCAAGATCGACCACAACCTTTGCTACTCCAAACGGTTGCTGGCTCGCAAGGTTTTCGAGAACCTTTTGCATATAGAGCCAACCATCGACGTTCCGGATCCCGTCAAATGATCCATGGTCATTTGCGTCCGTACCATCGATGATCACCTGACCCGCGTGGGCCGGAAT
>JACQTD010000203.1 GCA_016210985.1 Acidobacteriota bacterium | reverse complement strand
GTTTCAATCGGCGATCTCATCTATGATCCGCCTTGCTCTTTGCGCAATCTCGGCCAGCCGCCTCGACGAATCCTGAGACGTGTCTGCAACGGATTCGACGAGCATGGCCAACTGCGCCACTTCCCGCCGTCCGACCATCTGTTTGACGAACACCTCCTTTAGTTCCGCCAGAACGGAAACAAGCTGATGGTCCGAGCGCTCGCTACGTTCCGCTACGTCTGCCAGCGAGGATCGCAGCTCGGGTAGGAGTCTCCGCTCAACAGAAACGATGCGCTCCAGTGCATTCTCTGATATCGAAGACTGCTCACGAAGTGTGACAACGACTGCCTGAATTTGGCTGGACAGGTTCTTCAGCCTCTCGTTCTCAGTCCGAAGCTGTTCGACTTGCTTGCGGAGATCCTGATTCTCTTGCCGAAGTAGCTCAACACGCTCACGGATGAATTCATGCTGCTTGGTGAATAGGCGCCATAGAACGCCGATGGTGATGCCGAAGGCCAGGACAACCGCGATGATGACCGGATCACCTATGACCTCGAGCAGCTTCTCAAGAAGAGTGTCCACGGTTCGCGGTTATCCTTCTGACGTCCTTGTGACCGAGCAGTTCCTGAATCGTGCGGATGCGGCACGCACGTTCCGTGTCGTAGCCCGCCTCCAGCAGATGCTTCGCGAAGGAGTGCCGGAAGCTGTGGCAGCCGACATGCTTAAAAACCCCCGGCCACGCGGACCGCTTCCTTGACGGCCCGCTGAAGAAACGGCTCGTGAACGTGATGGCGTCCTTCTTCACGAGTCTTCTGGTTCCGCCAGCGGTTTTCCTGTGGGAAGACCTCCGCCGCGGCGGACCAGCGCCAGTCAGCGGGGGCATTGGGATACTTGCGGTCCAAGGCGTTCGGCATCTGAACACGGCCCCAGCCCTCGGACAGGTCCTTCTCGTGAATCCCGTTGACCTTCTTGAGGTGTTCTTGGAGAGGGACCTTGAGCGATTCGGGCAACATCGTGACGCGATCCTTGGAGTCAACTCGGCCCTAAAATAGGCATCCACGGGGGTCAATTCGTCGGTCTACAAGGAGTTGAGCTACGATAACATCATGACAACCGGAAAGGCTCTCGTACCCGCCGTCAGTGTTGAGGCGGGAAGGAGGAAGTCGAAGATAGTGTGAAATGGAGCACGCCGGCCGGCGAGGCTGACTTGTCCCCGGTGGGACTCTGGTCAACGCGCACGACACCGTTCGCGAGCGCGACGGAATAGCGCGCGCCGGGAACCACGCCCATGAGGGTATGGGACACCACGCCAGATTCACGGAAGTCATAAGAGGTCGACGTGATGGGCGCGGGCACCTGGCCGGGCTGGTTGTTGAAAAGGGCGATGCTGCGCGTGCCACCGGCTTGCGTAATCTCGACGCCGATCATCTTTCCATCGAGAGAAGAAAACTTCGCGTTGTCCGGCGCCACGCTGCTATTTGATCCCGGCTGCAGAACCGTCAGAAACGGGATGAACAGCGGGTTCTGAGGATCTCTGACTTCGATACGAAACGTGCCCGAATTGGCACCGAAGGGAATGCAAGTCGGGTCCGACCCATCGCAGGGATCAGGGTTCGTCCATCCGTCGACCACCGCGAGCGTCGCATTGGCGGGCAGTACCGTGTCGATGAAGAGCCGTGACTGTCCATGGTCCAGGCGTGCCACTGTCCCTGTGATGGCCGGCCTCTCTGGCAGGTGCCACCGGATGTGCTTCTTATAGGCGCCCTTCGGATTGCTCGATGGCTTTGCCTGGACCTGGTCATAGACGACAAAGGTGTTCGATCCCCGAAGATAGAGGAAGTTGCGATAGAAAAACTCGAGCTTACGGTTCGGCGTATCGGCCGGGTCGCCGTAACGATTGTAAGCCGTCGACAGATCACTCCGGACGTAGCTGAAATCCTGGTTCAACTCGTTGGCCACGACCTGGTCGATTCCGGCGAACAACTGGCCGCCACTCCCGAGTATGTCCGTGGTCTGGAAATCGCCGAAGTCATCGAAGTAGAGCGTGTTGTGAAGCGACGACGCTTGCAACTCGAGAGAATTCCCCAGGACCCCCGAACGGCCGTAGATTGGATTGCCGTTCTCATCCACCTCTGTCTTCCAGTCCGTGGCGCTCAACAGCAGGTAGTCGCTGCCACGGGCGATGATCAGATGCCCGGCCTCGAAGTGCTGGTGATCGTCCCACCACTGCGACCCCATCACGATGGACGCCCACGTCGCCGTGCCGCTCCCGTCGCTGCGCATGATGAAGTAAGGAATCGCTCCGTTCGTGCCCTGTGGGCTGCTCGCAGCCTGCGGGTAGTTAGGAGCGAAGCCTGTGTAGTACGGCGGAAGGAGCAGCTCCGTGGAGGGTCGAGAAGGATCGCCGAAGTAAAAGTCCACCCACTCGGGCGGGGGATAGATCGTGACCTCAGGAATGGTCGGTTCGGCAATTTCTGAATAGACGAAATGCTGCGCTGTGGGCCCGTCCGCCGTCCCGGCCAGAATGAAAGCCAGGCGCGTGGGAAGAGCTCTGGAGATGACTGCGCCTTGGTACCCTCCCCAATCCCCGGACGGGTCGATCATGAATCGATTCGGAAAAAGCGCGTGCTTCTCGGCACGCAGGATCTGCGAGAACCAGTCGATGCGGGGGGCAATGAGGTCCTCGCCCGTGGCGCTCTTCACGATCAACAAATAGTCGATCATCCGGCTGTATTCCTCTGAGCCGTAAGACCAGCCCTGGAAGTCGAAGCCGCCTTTGAATGGGTTCCCAGTGATGTCCGGACCGTTGAAGTCGCGCGACGCGGCGGGACGCATTCCGCCCTCGAAGCACTGTGTGCGCCAGGACTCTGGGATCTTCGACGCGTCGAGCGTGGGGCCCGGCATACCGTCGAAGCGAATCCGCGCCCACTCGATCATTTCCTGCGCGCGGGGGTTGTCGCCGAAGGAGGCGTAGCCCATCAGGGCCACGCCGTACAGGTGACCCCCAAAAAAGTTCCCGCCAGCAGCATAGCTATAGGTCTGGGCCTGATAGCCGTTGACGCTCACGTCATCGTAATAGTCGTTCATGAGCATGATGATCTGCGACTTGAGCGACGCGCTGAGCTGGTCGTAGCAGTAGTCGTAGATGAAGGCCAGCACCGACGCGAGATTACGCGACGGGTAATAGTTGTCCGGGCGGATCGGCGGCAGCCCATCTGGCGGCTGGTTATCCGGGTCGCTCTGAGCCCGGATCATCTCCTGGGCGAGTTGAATCAGCTTGTTCGAATATTGGGTGTCTCCGGTCATCTGATAGGCAAACGCCAGCGGCAAGGTTGCCTCGTACCAGCCCTCACCCTGATAGGTGTAATAGATCGTGCCTTCCGGCGAATCGGAGCTCGTGGCGAACTTGTACGGATGAATCGAGTAGGTGGCAAGCGTATCGGCGCGTGCTTTGAGCGCTTGCCATGAAACATCGTTGGCGTTCTTCTTCGCCAGGAGGCGGCTCTTCTCGGCGTTGGTCAGAAGCAGCCGGGGATGTGTACCAATCACAGGATCAGCGACTGCGACCGTGGTATGCATGGCGAGGGTGAATGCCACACCGGCAAGAACGGATCTCAACGCAACCCTTAACATGTCCAAACACTATAGCAGCAGCGGATCGTCCGTATCAACGGCCAAGGGGACCTGACACCCCCGTATCAATCGTCCCCGGGGCCTATCTATGTGGATCGTTTCTTTTCCTCCCTTGTCCCAAATTATCACGGATTGCAACGAGGTGACCCAAGCCATTCCGCATGTGTGATACAAAATCGGGGAAAACCAGAGGATTGGTATTGTAATAGCCATCGGCGGACGTCCCTAACAGCGTACCATTGTATATGAAATTCAACACCCACAGTGTCGACTTCTCATCGAGGAGGTCGAGGGCCGCGGGAATCTTGGGCGGGGACTCCAGGCCATACGTTACGGCATACAGGCCGTATCTTTGGAACATGTTGAACATGGTGGTGAACCAGTTCTTGGGATACCAGGGCTGTGCATCGAAGTAACTAAGGTGCAGATCGATTCCTGAAACCTTGGTATTCTCCTTGGTAATGGTAATGATCTTCTGAAGGATCGGGTGGGGTGGCACCTTCGCCCCCAACTCACTGGCTCTATTCAGCGCTCCGGTGAAGATCTCATATGTCCACCCGGCATTCGCTGTCCTGAGTGCGTCCACCCTATCGATGAGGAATTGCAAATACGCTTCGTACTTGTCGGCGTCGCTGTCAGGCACTTCGAACATGGGCTCGTTGCCGACGACCAGGATGTGGATATAGGCACCGCGATTATGGGTCGTTAAGAACTTCTCAATGGCCCTCATCAGGTAGGTCATTGCTGGCTAGAATCATCATGGGTTTCATACTTTCCTCTTCGCATTTCTTCTGATCGCTGGTTGACACACCCCTGCTGGCGGTCCCGGTGATTCAACAATCCGGGCGCGGACGCCAGCCCGGCAGAGGCTCAGAGGGAAACGGCACGCGGCGAAGCATGCGCCCCTTCGATTCCTCCACTTTCTGTGGCTCTGCGCTGGTCGAGGGTAACTGCTGATCTGTTGTTTCCGCCGTGTCGGTGAGATCCGTACTGCCCTATTCAGAGAACTTGTGGTTCGCAGTCTCCTTGCTCAATACTTCCAGGCTGCGGACTCTGGAGGAATGCGATTGCGGGTTCCGCGGAAGGAGGGCTCAGGATGCTTGGAGAAGGCAGGGACTGGCATAACTTCACGAAGATCTCTCTGCTCCTGGGGTGCGTGATGATGGTTAGCACGGGTCATTCTTCCTTTCGCACGGGTCTGGCACCGACCCTGATCCGGAACGCGTCGCTGGTTCTCACGATGGATCCCGCCCTAGGAGACGGGGCCTTAGGGATTCTTAAGGACGCCGACCTGCGTTGGGATGGCGATACTATAGGCGCTGCGTGCGCTACCAGCTGGGGATCCTGCTTCCAGGCGTCGGAGATGTCGACGCAGAGCTCGATCGAGTTGCCATCTGGACCGTTGAAGTAAATCGATTTCGTGACGACGTGGTCGTACGCTTCGACTTTCAGACCGGCACCCTCGAGTTTGACTTTTGCCTCGCGCGGGTCATCGACGCTGTCGCCGATTCTGAACGCGACAAATGTCGAATCGGATGCTAGTCAGTGAGTCACGGGAACCTCTAAAGGTATCGCTTGACGGGCGTCACAAGAAGGCGTATATTCAAATCGTCTTCATAGAATTGTTTTTCTTGGACTATTCGTTTGCTTCGTTTCGAATGATGTGACGCGGACTTTCGCCCGGAAGCCTCCAGACGAGAGTTTGCCTATTGATTGCAATTCTCCTGGCTGATATCATCATCTTTGGTCCGCCATCAATCATCGTGGTTGATCCGCTTACAACGATTCTGATTGCCCTAGCGGGAGCGTTTTTTGCCAATAATCAGAGTACCGGGGGCGATTTCCTCACACTCGCCCTTTGATTTGGAATCTCCCGGATTTTGCCGGTTCGGCCTGAACTGGAGAATGACGGGTCTCTGTAAGTGAATATTCCGCCACCTCCCTTGGGGCGGGGATTTTCAAGTCAAGGCATCCGGGTCTTTCGATCCGATGAGCGGGAGGGCAGCATTCTTGATCGGACTGCCCTGTCGATCTTGTCGATGAGCCCGCCAGGTTATCCCGCGGCATGGTTGCATCGCCGCAGCGTCTCCAATCTGCGCTTGGTTTCGTCGTTAGTCTCGCCGGCTATCGCAAGCGACGCTGAGCTTGCAATGGGGGCTTCATCGATCATCCGAAAGCCCATCACATCGAAGCGCTCAAGACCAGGAAGGGGGGGAGCATGAAACTTGAAATGAGACGACATCGAATTCTGACTACGTTACTCGCCGCTGTGCCGCTGACTTGTTGGATCGTTTTGCAGGTATCTGGTTCCACCTCAAGGCCGGTTTCGGGGACTCGCCCTGCCGAACCCATTGACCAAGTCCGAATGGCGCGGGCCGCGCTGGATCGCGCAATCGCGAATGAGAATGAGAGCCACACGCGACAAAGTGAGGATGCTTTCTATGCGGCGCTTCAGGCCCACAACATGGCGGTCTCGACCCGGATGAGCAATATCCGGTAGCAAACGCTCAAGTTCGAGCCAACGCAGGGCGAAAGCGCCAATCAGGTTAACCGGGCCGTGGATTTCCGTCCCAATCCGCACTCCAAAGGGCTACAAGCAGAATTTGACGGGCTGGAGCGCGAGATCCAGGACTTGGGGATCACCTCCAACGGTCACGTGCTAAGCGATGTGGGGATTCCGATTCCATCGATGCCAGACATGAGTGAACTGAAGGCCGAGGTGGCAATTCGCGATGGGGTTTTGAGCACCTGTGCCACTCCCAAGGCCTGTTCCATCTTTACTGCGGCAGGCTCCCGTAACTACGATGCCTATTCGTTCGTCAATTCAGGCCTCACCGAGGTGTGCGTCACGGTGACGCTGACCGTGCCTATTTGCTCCACCCAGGGGCTCATGAATGTTGCCTACATACCGAGCTACGATCCGTCGAGCCCATGCACCAACCATGTAGCGGATGTTGGATTCGGACTGTATTTGTCCGTAGCAGTTAAACCGGAAGCCTGCTAGCCTATGGATTCGAATCCCATCCCCGGCACCAGCCCGGAATTCCACTCAGCTTTCAGGCAAAGGAGGGCCCCACGCCTCGAAAATCTGGAATAGGCCTATCGAGGATTGCAGAAGATAGTGACAACCCTCAAGGGACAGCTCTTGTGGGAGCGCTGCGGGGTGCGCATCCGTGGCGGATCTCCCGAGGGCGATGGGGTGCCGTAGCTACCGTACCCCCTCGGGCTCAGGAGAGCCCTCCCACAAGCGCTGACTCTTCAATGAATGTCCCTATAATTTGCAATCCTCTATAATGGCGGAGCGCCTTCCATGACCACTAAGTGCATCACCGTACTTTTCCTCGCGGGTTCCGTAGGGGCGTTCATGGCCGAGCAGTTCGCCGGATACAATTTCGATCAAACGGCGGGCTTCACGCTCATCGACGGTATGGTGCTCATGGACGGAACGCTGGCGCCCGGAGCGCCCGGCCAGGGGGCGACGCCGGATGACCGATACCTGAATCTGGATGACGAATTCCAACCGTTGGCGTTTGCACGGTTCGGCATCGGCTTCCTCAAAACCGGCGCCGGGAGCCCGGTTAGCTCAGTGGCCGAGAGAGTTTCTCCCGATCCCACTGTGCCCCAGCCGAACGGCAACCCTAACGGGGTTACCGGGCGAAGAACCTCGGGGCAACCTTGCAGCAGTGGGACGGCTTGAGAGATCTGGCCTCGATCGGCCTCAGGTGCCCCGAAGCGTCCGACCTGGGCGTCGTCGCCGAATGTTCTTGTTAGGCAACGGCGACGGTCCGCCCCAGCCCGGAGACAGCAACCTTCTGGAGTGGTATTTTCCTCAAAGACTGGTGATCGATATCTTCAAGGCGCAGCTTGACAGTTCCGGGTTCTCGGCTCAGGTCAGAATGGCCATCAGCGCGCGCGGCGGCAATCCCATTACCCTGACCGAAAACCGACGCGTCAATCTTCCCGTGCTGGCCATACGCGCGCAGCAGGGAATTCTCCAAAGTCCGGTCTCGTTCATATCGGGAGTTGCCGCGTTTACGCTCTATCTGTAGGCTGGAGCTTATTTGGCGGCACCGATCTGCCATGCGGCATCCATCCCCATACTCCCTGCGGTGGTGAGCAACATTTCTACGCCCTGAACATCCATGGTCTTCGCGATCACCAGCTTGAATTCCGTCTCATTGAGCCGGTGCGGCATGCCAATCAAGGGAGCTCCCGTGAAGGGATCGCGCGCGAGCCGGGTGCTCATGCGCAGCCTCAGCGGACGTCTCTGCGGCAGGGTAGCATCGAATTCCATTCCATCGCCCAGAGGGAGGATTTGAACTTCGGCGTCGATATCGAAGATCACGTCGCCGAGTAGCGGCAAGTACTCGACCTGAACAGTTCGCCCCCGGAGAATCCCCACGGCGACACGGATTCTTCGTTCGGGCAGGTCGAAATACCAGGCCGGCCATGTCCTTGAATCGATTTCGGCGCGCGCGCTGCCTTCCATCATTTCGGGAAATCTTATGGGAATACGGGGCGGTCTGAAGCGCGCGGCGACCCCCTCGCGAGGCTTCAAGATGAGGTCGGCCTTGCTAATGAGTGCGAAGATGATATTCGGGCAGAAACCGCTGAAGCTGAGTCCGTTTTCCAGACTCACGAGGGCCGAAAGGAGGGTTTCGTTTCCCGCAAGGTCCGTCGCGTATACCTTCACCTGATAGCTGCCGTCCGGAAAATGCGGTCCCAATATGGAGACGCGATCGGTATTCCAGTAACCCTGTGCGGCGTTGATCTGCCCAAGGTGTGTGTTGGTCAGATTATAATAAAGGATCTGCTTCTCCGGCATCAGCGCGTCCCAATCAAATATCGATCTGAACTCCTGGCCTCCGTATTGGAGTCGTTGCTGGTAAACCTGGGCCAGCAGCGCATCCTGTCCCTGGATCGTGGCGCCTCCGGGAATCTGATCAAAGCGGACAAGGCGCGTACGGGGGACATAACCGACGCCGCACACCGGGTTGATCGGGACGACGCTGTAAGCAAGGTCATAAATCCCCACCTCGTAGGGTTGGCCGGGGATCATATTGGCCGCAACTCCCGGACGCCGGTCCTGTAATTGCGCCACCATATCCACATCTCCCTGCAGTTCCGGCACCACCGCCTGATTCACGGTTTCCGCAAAGGCGAAGGCCTCGATCGAATCGTTCGGCTTGAAATAGATGCGACCGAAGCCGCGTGGGGCAACGTTATCGGCATTGGGCAAAAAGAGCAGCGGATTATAGTATTCATACCCATCGGCGTACGTGATCGGCCACGCGCAGGCGTTCAGACAGGGGTCCTGACAGGTTCCGGTCCACAGGGCCACGTTCAGGTGAAGGTGGTGATAATCCTGACCGTTGATGTCATACTGATTCGGCCACACGGCGATCTGCCCGAGTGGGGCGCCCTTCTGCACCTGCTGGCACGGCGAAACCTGAATGGTGTTTACATTGATGTGGTTGTATTGCCATAGATATCCGTCCTGGCCGCGAATCACAATGCTCCAATTCAGATCGCTGTTCTTGTACTGATTGATACTGGCGACGGTTCCGCCGATCACGGCATGAACCATACTGTTGGCTGGAGCCCGGATGTCCAGACCCAGATGCCAATAGGCCTCGGCGTCAGGCTTGTTGTTGAAACTCTGGTAATCCTCCATCAGATTGGCCACGACGTTGGGCTCATTACCGGAATAATCGAAGGGCCACTGGTACATGAAGAACGGCAGTGGAGGGTAGTACAGGAACCGGTACAGCGCCTCCATATACTGTCCGTCGGCCTTGGCCATCCGAGCAAGAACCACATGCTCGCCACGGTTCCAAAAGCCGTCGGGGAGATCGATCCACGCTTCCTCGGCCCAGAATCGCAGCGAATCCGTGTACTCGCGGCCGTCAATCCAAAGCTCGAGGCTTGAAGGGTTCAAGTCCTCCACGAAGCGTGGAAAATGTATCGTCAGCCGCTGGGGCAGCACAGCATGTGTCCGCCGATTGCGAAGCCCTCCGATTCGGAGCTGATCTACCGGCTCCCGCTCCGGTTCCAGGACGGGTTGTCGTTTGCCATCCAGGTCCGGCGGATCACCCTGGATCGCCAATCCCGCAGGGAGCGCCCAAAAGGCCAACAGAACAACGGCCACAGCCACCATCGCTCGAGTCATACCCGACTTCACCTCATCAGCTTCCGGGCTCCGGCCAATAGTATGGTTCATGCCGTGATCGGCGGAAGCGACGCGGCTGGATGGGCTACTCTTATTCCCCGCAGGAGGTCCCACCGAGGTTGATATTACGGGCGTAAGGAACGGTAGGAGTGTCGTCCCGGGTGCTCCAAACCCCGGCACGGAAACATGGCGCCGGGAATGCCTCGAACCCAGGTCCGCGGGAATTCTCCAAAACCAATACGCCGTATTCACCTGGTAATTCGGAAAGCAAATTTAGATTCGGCACGAGCGGTACCGCATCCTCCCGATCATTCCTTTGTATAGTTCGGGAAACGAGGCGCCTGGGGAAGGTGATGAAGCTGCCGGCGAGGTCAAGTCTGTCATCCCCATTGAAGTCTCCCACGGCAAGAGAATAAAGCCTCAGTCTCTTCACTAAATCGAAATCGGTGGCCGTGCCGAAACTGGCCGTTTTGCTGAGGCTGCCTTCCCCATCACCGAACAGGATGGAGACGATGTTTGAACCCGTGCTGGCCGTGACGATGTCCAACTTATCATCCTGGTTGAAGTCGCCTACCACGACGGAACCAGGTTCATTCCCCATCTTGAAATTGGTGATCCTGCCGAAGCCACCCTCACCATCGCCCGACATGACTGAAACGGTATCGGAACCAGCGTTCGCGACGACGAGGTCCGGCTTCCCATCCCCGTCAAAGTCGCCCACCGCGAGGGAAGACGGGACAACCAGAGAGGGATCCGCCTGGCTACTTCCGAAGAGGGCTGCCGCACCGCCGGAACTGGAGGCATTCCCGATTCCGAATTGGGCGGCCGGGTCGAATCCGTTCCTCAAATTCCGAAAGAGTACGGAGATGTTGTTGGAATCAGCGTTCGTTACGGCGATGTCCGCTTGGCCATCCCCGTTAAAGTCGGCTATCGCCACGCTACTGGGAGCACTCCCCACCTTGAAACTGGTCGCTCGGCTGAAGCCGCCCTTCCCATCACCCAGGAGCAGCGAAATGCTTGCCGAACTGAGGTTGGTCACCACGAGGTCGAGTTTGCCATCCCCATTAAGGTCGGACGCCGCAATGGAGGACGGAGAAACCCCTGCGCCAAAACTGGCCGCCTTGCCGAAGTTGCCCGTCCCGTCGCCCAGCAGCACGGACACGCTGTTCGAAGCGGTATTCGCCGCAGCCAGGTCGGCATGGCCATCACCGTTGAAGTCTGCTGCCGCGACCGAACGAGCGAAACCACCCTTGTCAAACTCTAACCCCCGGCTGAAAGTGCCGTCGCCATTTCCCAATAACACCGATACATTGTCGGAACCCGGGTTGGTTACGGCCAGGTCCGGCCTGCCGTCCCCGTTGAAGTCAGCCACTGCGACAGAATCAGAACTACTCACCACAGCAGGGGCGGGCGCACGCTGGAGGTTCGGCGATAAGCCCGACCCGTGAGCACTGCCGTCCAAGCTCCAGACCAGGACCATAACACCCACCAAAAGGTTGGTGAAATATGCTCCCGCCCATCTCCAATGCTCCATCTTGGGAGGAGTGATGCCTTGAACCCGGATGGACAGTTTCATTTTGGTATACCCCCTAATGCTGAAAACTTGATGACCTTGACGACCGAAACCCCACTTCCGAATGCAGAATCCAACGATAACCCTGGGTTGGACGCCCGTCAAGCCTACTGCGGAAGATGGGGAAAGCGCCCACGCCCTTTGCTCAGTGCGATCCTGCCTCAGGTAGCGGTCTTGGCATTCAATTTCCGTTTGTATGAAGGCAAACCACTGGACGGGGCGGATACCTGAAACTTAGAATCAAGGATTCGAGAGGAGGAGGGATGGCCGTGATCCCACACGCCCGAGGGCTCTTGCTCGGAATCGTGCTGTTGCTCGCCGCAACCGGTGGAATGCAGTCTTCGAATTCCACCGACGGCCGTACGCTCGAGCAGGCAAGGAAACCGGAGGCCCGATTCCGCGAACGCGACCATGACGCTGGCTCGGTCGAAGCCGGAGGCCAGGTGAGCCACACGTTTAAGGTTCGGAATTCCGGCGGGGCGGACCTCTTGATCGACGAGGTCAGGCCGACCTGCGGCTGTACCGTCGTCGAATTCTCAAAGGTCATTAAGCCGGGTCGGGAAGGGTCTGTCAGACTCACTACAACGACGCCATTCGTCAGTCCGAGTGTGGCTACCTCCGCCTGGGTTCACACCAACGATCCGGCGCAACCGGTGATCTTTCTCACATTGAAAGCGACGGTCCGGCAATTGCTGGAGATTCTGCCCGCGCCTTCGTTGGAGATTCGGGCGGGGAACAGCCGGCAGGCTGAGGGCCGGCTCACGATTCTCAATCGAGACCGGAAGCCGCTGACCATTCTTGGGCTGGAATCGAGCGATCCGAACTTTATCGCGACCCTCCGCACCATCAGAAGCGGCGAGGAATTCGAGGTGCTCGTACGAATGGCCGGGGAGGCGACAAAGGGCGAATTCGCAGGGCAGGTCACGTTACTGACGAACAAGTCGAAGATCGAGCGGCTGCCGATTGCAGTGGTCGCTCACATCGGCCCGCGCGTGCAGTTCACCCCTGAGCGCCTGGCCTTCGGATTGATCGAGCCGGTGGGTTCGGCGAGCGCCCGGCCGGGTCACTACTTGCTTCAACAGGCCATCACGATCAGGGGTGATCGACCGGGGTTCAAACTCCTCAAAGCGGAAACCCTGCTTCCTTACATCGAGCTGAAAGTCGCCGAACCTGCCCAGGAAGGCGGGCCCTTCGTCG
The DNA here is from genome assembly GCA_016210985.1 of Acidobacteriota bacterium. Taxonomy (GTDB): domain Bacteria; phylum Acidobacteriota; class Blastocatellia; order HR10; family JACQTD01; genus JACQTD01. The sequence continues at coordinate 13,348 of JACQTD010000203.1, read as the reverse complement.
TCGGCGTCAGACTCATCATGGAGAGACTCGCCGTCGGACCGATCAGCGGGACCGTCATAATCCATACGAACGACAGTGAATTCGCGGAAGTGAGGATCCCGGTCAGCGGGGAGGTGCGCTGAGAAAGGGGGAGGTCATCCGCGCTTGCGAGATCGTTCCCGCTCGAATTGGCGGTAGATCGCTACATTCGCGGAATGCTGCCGGACGGTTTCGGCGAATCGATGACTTCCGTCCCCGCGATCGCCGTCGACGACAAAGTAGATGAATTTCGTCTCGGCCGGAAATAGGGCGGCTTCGATCGACCGCTGGCCCGGGCAGGCGATGGGACCGGGCGGCAGTCCCGGATACTTATAGGTGTTGTACGGAGATTTGCGCTCAAGGTCCGACCACCGGACCTGCCCGTTCCAGTCCCCGGCCAGCAGGGCGCCGTAAATCACGGTCGGATCGCAGTCGAGCTTCATCGAAATCTTCAGCCGGTTGTGGTAAACCGACGATACCAGCGGCCGCTCCTCCTGATGCTTGGCCTCGCGTTCAATCATCGAGGCCAGGGTCACCACCTGGCGGCTTGTCCAACCCATTCCCTGAGCCCGGCGGGCATAGGCCTCGGAATAAACCTGCCGGAATCGCCGGACCATCTTGCCGATGAGCTGTTCCGCCGAAGTCGTCGTGGAATACTCGTAGGTGTCGGGAAAGAGATAGCCTTCCAGCGAGTCGGCCTGGCGGTCGAGATCCGCGATCAGGTCGGCCCGGGCGGTCAGGGGCAGGGCACTCTCGGCGCCGGGAATCGACAGACCGCCGATGAGCCGGGCTATATCGAAGCGATTCAACCCCTCGGGGAAAGTTACGCGCTGAACATAAATCTCCCCCTTGATGAGCCTCGAGGTCACGGCCCGAGCGCTGATCGGCGAAGGGAAGAGGTAGTCTCCGGCCTTGAAGTTGCGGCCGATCGGAGCGAGCCACAGCCAGGACCGGATCGCCAGATTGTCGGCAACGATGCCGTTCTCCCTGAGTTGTGAGGCGATTTGCCGGGCGCTGCTGCCGGTCGGAATCGTCACGATCTTCGATTCGAAGTTGTGTACTTGAGGTTCTGAAATGCGCTCCTGGAACCAGTTCCAGGTTATACCGGCCGCAACGAGGAAAGCCAGGATGATCCATCCCGGTTTGATCCGGCGGGCGGGCTTGTGGCGCCGGCGAGGGCGCTGTCGGATGCCGCGATTCACTTCGGGAGATCCGCGCACGGAACCGATCGGAGATAGTCTTCCAGAATGATGCGCGCGGCCTCCTGATCCCGGCGACCCGGCTGCCGGTCGCGCCGACCGGCTCGCTCACCCAGTCGTTCGTCGGCTTCTCGTGAGGTCAGCCTCTCGTCCATCAAATGCACCGGCCTGTGGGTGGCGTTCCGCAGTTCTCTCGCGAGCGCCAGGACCCGGTTGGCGGAGCGGCCGGCAGTTCCGTCAAGATGTAACGGCAAGCCGACCAGGATGGCGCCGCATCCCGTTTGCTCCGCGACCGCCGCCAGCTTCACGGCATCCCGCGTCAAGCCCTCGGACAGCATCGTTTCCAGGCCCCGGGTCGTTATCTGGAATTCATCGCAGGTCGCGAGGCCGATCCGTTTTGTGCCGTAGTCAACCGCCAGCAACTTCATCGTGACCAAGTATATGAACCGAACGCTGACGGCGTCAAGAAATACCGCTTGGAGTGCGCCGGCCGAGCGTTGCGCGACGGCGCTTTGAAGTGCAAATGCGATTCCCCAACGCAGCCAAAGCGGCGTCTCCGCCGCGGCGGATTGCCCCCGCACTCCAAACAAGATGTAGCGGCCCAGGCCCAACTTGAAGGCTATCCGCGACTGGGCTATGATTTCTTCGTAAAAAGAGAGTACGGGTCGAGTATGAGTGAACCATGGCTATGAAACTCAAATTCAGTGTCTTGATCCTCTCGGCGGTGATTTCGATCTATGCCATCGTCGGGGGTCTTCTGCCCCAGTATGGAGTGGTTGCGAGCAACGATCCGTACTCGCAGATGACGATTTTCCATGAAGTCCTCAATCGGATCGTCAACGACTACGTGGATGAACCGGACCTGGATAAGGTACGTCTGGGAGCGCTGCGGGGGCTGGCAGAGGGACTCGATCCGTACAGTGCGTATCTCACGCCCGATCAGGCTGCCAGGTATTCTCCCACGCCACCGGCGGCACCGGCCGAATCCGGCGCCAGTCTCTCAAAGGTCGCCGGTTATGTTTATATCATTTCGGTGCTCAAGGGGAGTGCTGGAGACCTGGGCGGATTCCGGGCCGGTGACGTCATTGAGTATCTGAGCGGGCAGGCTACACGTGATTTGAGTTTATACGAAGCCATGAATGCGCTAAGGGGTGAACCGGGAAAACAGGTGGAGGCCCGGCTCTTCAGAGGCGGCCGCTCGCAGACGGTCACGTTCAAACTCGATCGACTGAAACCGGCGGCGCTCGAGGCGAAGATCCAGGAGCGCGGGATAGGTTATCTCCATCCCACTGTAGTCTCCCAATCGAGCCTGACGGAGATCCGTACGCAGCTCAAGTCGCTCCTCGATCAGGGGATACAGAAACTGATACTCGATCTTCGCAACACGTCGGGTGGAACGATGAAGGATGGTGTCACTCTGGCGAATTTCTTTATCGGATCGGGAACGCTGGCCAAGACGATCGGCCGGGAAGGGAAGGAGCTCGAGACGTTCATCGCGAGCGGTCCGGAGCAGGTATTCCGGGGTCAACTCGCGGTGCTGACGGAACGCAGTACTTCGGGCGCGGCTGAGGTCGTCGCTGCCGCGGTGCTCGAGAACAAACGCGGAGAAGTGATCGGCGAGCGAACCTTCGGCTCCGGCGGCGAGCAGCAGATGTTCAAGCTCAGGGATGGCGGAGCGCTGCTCATCACGACCGTGAAATATGCTTCGCCGTCCGGCCGGCCGTTCATGGGAAGCACGGCCGCGACCAGCGGCGTCACGCCTACAGTGGAGATCAAGCGACCGAGCGGCCAGGATCCCCTCAGCCCCGAAGAGTTGGAGGAGGATGGCGTGCCCCAGCCCGATGATCGCGAGGAATCGGCTCCGGCTCCGCCGACGGAAGATAAGCAACTGAAGAAGGCGATCGAAATCCTCCGGGAAGCTAAGATGGCGGCCGCGGCTTGAATCTGCTGATCGATTGAAGAAGGTAGTTTCGAAACGCGGCTTCGTCGGCCATCCTGGCCTCTATCATCGCCACCCATAACGGAGGTTGGACCGGAAAGGGTTGACCCTCCAGCCGGACCCAGTCTTTCTCCGTGGTGAGGATGGCTTCGGCTCCTCTCACCTGTGTCTCACTGAAGAAATTCACTAGCACCGAATGAGTGAAGCGGGCGTGGTCGCGCAGCGTCAGCGTGTGGACAACGTTCATGCCGTAATGGCCCAGGTCGTCGGCGAAAAGCTCCGGTCTTGCGATGGCGCAGAGCGCCGCCACCTTTTTCCTTTCAAAATCCAGGGGCGGTATCCGGCGTTGCTCCGCGGGGGACCAGAGGGCTACGACATCGTGATAAGCGTGGAAGATGGGAAGCGCGGGGTCCCCGGCGAATCGGCGGATCTGCGATTCCAATCCCCCCTGGTCAAAGGGCCGATCGGTTCGGGTGAGAATCACAGCCGTCGCGCGCGCAATCTCGTGAAGCGGCTCGCGGAGGCGTCCCAGGGGAATCAGTTCGCCCGAATCGAACGGTCGTTCGGCATCGATCACCAGCAGATTGAGGTCACGATCCAGGGCGATGTGCTGATAGCCGTCATCCATCAGATGCATGGTCACCCCAGCATGTGATTCCGCCCAAACGCCGCCGGCATAACGATCCCGGTTGACGACGACGGTGGCTTCTTGGAGATGACGCGCCATCATCACCGGCTCGTCCCCTGCCAGTCGCGCCTCCGGCAATGGACCGTCCGCCATGCGCAAAACGACCTGGAGTCGATTTCGGACCCGGCCATACCCGCGCGTGAGTATGCTCACCCGATGACCCTCCGCGATCAGCAGCCGGGCCACGTATTCGACTAGCGGCGTCTTGCCTGTCCCCCCCGTAGTCAGATTTCCAATGCTGATCGTGAACTGCCGAAGACGGCGAGTCTGCCGATAATGGGTTCGGTATAGCGCCAGGCGCAGCGCGATTGCAAAACCGTATGCGCGCGCCATCCATCGCAAAAGGCGGGTCATCGAAAGGTCGTAGGCTCGATCGCGATAGGGTGTCCCAAGGGGTGTCTGCCATACCGGATGAGCGCATCCTCGATCCGGGGGGAGATCAGCTTCAGGATGCGATCGGCCGCGCCCCGGTTCTGCTCGACACATGCCAACGCCCGGGCGCCGATGCGCTGTTGCTCGGCCGGATTCTCCAGAAGCATTCGGACGGCTTGTGCCAGGGCATGGATCAGGTCCAGGGATGATCCATGTGGCAATTGGATCAGCGCCTGTCTTGCCAGGAACTCCCTGGTGATCGCCCGGAAGTTATCGGTATAGGGCCCGACGATGATCGGACGCGCGAATCTCGCGGGCTCCAGAATGTTGTGCCCGCCGTACCGGGTAAGTGAGCCGCCGACAAATACCAGGTCCGCGCTCGGATAGAGACCGGGAAGGTCACCCATGGTATCGAGCAGCATCACGTTCGCGGGCTGCCCCTCCCGGGTCGATGGCACGTCGGTCATGCGCTGGAAGGGGATCTTCAATTCTCTCAACAGCGACGCGACTTCATCGAACCGCTCGGGATGCCGCGGCGCCAGGATCAACCGCAGCTTTTCGGACTCCGGTCCCCGGCGCAGCAGCAGGAGAGCCTCCAATATCATCCGTTCCTCACCCGGTGTGGTGCTTCCTGCAATCCAGGTCTTCGCCCCTCCATCCCAGAGACTACGTCTCAGCAAGGAGGGCACACTCGACGGCGGGGGCAGGTCTGCGTCGAACTTCAGATTGCCGGTCGTAATAACCAGGCTGGGATTGCATCCGAGCGCGATGTATCGGCTCGCGTCTTCGTCCGATTGGGCCATCACCAGCTCCATCCGATTGAGGAGTCCGCCGATGAAACCGCGAATCCACCGGTATCTCGTGAAGGACCGGTCCGAGATCCGGGCATTGACCAGGAAAACCGGCACCCGCCGCTTCGCTGCTGCGGCCAGGAAGTTGGGCCAGATCTCCGTCTCCGCCAGCAGCACGAGGTCGGGTTCGACCCTGGACAAACTTCTTTGCACGCATCCGGAAAAATCTAGCGGGAAGTAAATCACCGTGGCCCAGGCTCCCAGTCGGGTCTGGGCGATCTGCTGTCCCGTCCGGGTCGTCGTGCTGACCACCAGCCCTACGCCCGGCAACATGGCCTCCATTCTCCTGACCAACGGTTCGATCGCCATCACCTCGCCGACAGAGACGGCGTGAATCCAGACCCGGGGGTGGGGTACTTTGAACTCGGGAAGGTCGAATCCCAAACGCTGGCGGAATCCCGCCCGGTACTTTCCGTGGCGGATGGCCTGGAGGAGGAAATAAGGGAAAATCAGGGCGAATACGAGCGGAGCAAGGAGGCGGTACAGGAGAAACATTCAGAAGAGCAGCATGGTACTACTTGGCACGCTCAATATAGGTTCCGTCGGATGTATTGATGCGCACGACTTCGCCTTCACTGATGAAGGGCGGCACCTGCACCACCAGTCCGGTCTCCAGTGTGGCCGGCTTATTGACGTTGCTCACCGTGGCCCCCTTCAATCCCGGTTCGGTCTGCACCACCTTCAGGTCGATTGTGCTGGGTAATTCGATGCCGATCGGCGCACCCTGATAGAATTCCACCTGGATCCGCAGATTGGGCACCAGGAACTGGACCGCGTCACCCAGCGTATCGCTATCCATGCGAATCTGTTCATAACTTTCGATGTTCATGAAGTGGTGACTGTCGGCATCGCTGTAAAGATACTCGAACTCGTGTTCATCGAAGATGGCGCGCTCGATCGTGTCGGTGGACCTGAACCGATGCTCGGTCGTTGAACCGGACCGGATGTTGCGCAACTTGGTCTGAACCATTGCCCGCCAGTTGCCGGGAGTAACGTGGCGAAACTCAACCACCCGGTGAGGCTCTCCCCCGTGTAGAATAATCATGCCCTTCCTAATTTGCGTCGCCTGCATCCGTGAACCGCCTCCCTACAGTCAGCCATGATGACCGGCTCGAAGCCGCCAAAAATAGTGGAAGCAGTGACGCGGGTCAAGAGGGCTCTGAGCAATCGCAACTTCGCGTACTCTGCGGCTCCGCGAGCCTTCCGTCCCGGAAGCAGTCACGCGGAGCCGCAGAGCATAGGCTCGTAGTTCCGCCTTGAGGCGGGCTGTGCCGAGGCAAGGAAGCCTGCTGAAGATAGTATGAGAAGGCCAGTTTCCACGGAGTACCGGTAGAATGGTCTCCAGGTTCAGCAAATCACGGGCTCGAAGCCCAAGGAGGAGACTGGCCATGACCGGGTATAGTGCAACGATAGTGAGCAGGACGATTAGAATCGATTTGGGAGCGCTCGGATCTACTCCCCCCAAAGACCCCGCAAGGACATCTTCGCGTATGGCACCCCGGATTTACGCGGGAACAACCCCAGAAGGAAATGACAAGCGGACCGCATGGATTTGCCGGACCCGGCGAGAGTAGCTATAATTCGCCCCTTTTGGAGCAGGCCGTTGGAGCAGCTGATCGAACCGCCTTCACTTCCCAGCCCGACTTCCACGCACGATATCGATGCTTCGGAATACGAGCGCATCGTCGAATTGTTGGGCCGAACTCCCAATCCGCTCGAACTAGCCCTCTTTACGGTGATGTGGTCCGAGCACTGTTCCTACAAGTCGTCTAAAATGCATTTGCGGCGCCTCCCCACCCGAGGCGAGTTCGTGATCCAGGGGCCGGGTGAGAATGCCGGCGTCATCGACGTCGGAGACGGCTGGTGCGCCGTCTTCAAGATCGAATCCCACAATCACCCGAGTTTCATCGAACCCTACCAGGGGGCGGCTACCGGCGTCGGCGGAATTTTGCGGGATATCTTCACCATGGGTGCCCGACCCGTGGCCGCGCTCAACTCGCTGCGCTTCGGACCGCTCACGGATCCGCGCAATCGATCGCTGATGAGCGGCGTCGTTCGCGGTGTGGGAGATTACGGGAACTGTTTCGGCGTGCCGACGGTCGGTGGCGAGGTCTTCTTCGACGAATGCTATTCGAAGAACCCGCTGGTGAACGCGTTCGCGCTTGGGCTGGTCAAACGCGACTCGATCTTCCTAGGCCGGGCGGACGGTGTGGGAAACCCGGTCGTTTATGCCGGCGCGAAAACCGGACGGGACGGTATTCATGGCGCGACGATGGCATCGGCGGAATTCGACGATCAGGCGTTAGCCAAACGCCCGAATGTTCAGGTCGGAGACCCTTTCCTGGAGAAGTTGTTGCTTGAGGCCTGCCTCGAAGCCATGCGGTCGGGCGCCATCGTAGGCATACAGGACATGGGCGCGGCCGGCCTGACCTGCTCGACCTGCGAAATGGGAGCGCGTGCGGGAACCGGAATCGAGCTTGATCTCGACCTGGTGCCGACCCGGGAACACGGCCTTTCGGCCTATGAAATGATGCTTTCGGAGTCGCAGGAGCGGATGTTGATGGTGGTGCGCGACGGCCGCGAGCGCGAGGTCATTGAGATTTTCAGAAAATGGGATCTGGATGCGGTCGTGGTCGGCCGCGTCACCGCGGACGGGAATCTACGCGTACGTCATCACGGCCAGACGGTCGCCGAAGTGCCTAACCGGCTCCTGACCGACGACGCACCGGTATACGAACGGCCGCTGTCCGCTCCGGGTGAGGGGCTGGGAAGCCGCTTCAAGTCGAGGCTCCGCCGGCTGCCGGACTGGGATGAAGTGATCGTAAGCGTGCTGAGCGCGCCCAACGTCTGTTCCCGGGAATGGGTCTACCAGCAATACGACCAATCGGTGCGAACCAACACGATCGCGGGGCCTCCCGGCGACGCGGCCGTCATTCGAATCAAGGAGACGCGGCACGCCCTGGCCCTGACGCTCGACAGCGCCGGAACCGTATCGAAGCTCGACCCCAGGGAGGGCGCCCGCCGGGCGGTCGCGGAGAGCTGCCGCAATCTCGTCTGCGTCGGCGCTCGACCCCTGGCCGCGACCAACTGCCTGAACTTTGCTTCTCCAGGCCGCCCGGAGGTGATGTGGGCGCTGCGTGAGACGATTGAAGGCATGGCCGAGGCCTGCCGTGCCTTCGGGACACCGATCACCGGGGGCAACGTCAGCCTTTATAATGAAACCGAAGGGCAGGGGATAGATCCCACGCCGGTCATCGGTATGCTCGGTATCGTTCGCGACAGCCCTCCCCTGATTTCCAGTTCGTTCAGGAAAGTCGGCGACCTCGTGCTCCTGCTCGGCCGGCGAAGAGGGGAGCTGACCCTCTCCGTCTTCGCACAGGCGTTCGGCGGCGGGGAGGGGAAGCTCCGCCCGATCGACATGGCGTTCGAGAAGCGCGTTCAGAAACTCTGCCTCGATCTCATTGAAAGAGGCCTGCTCGAATCCGCTCACGACTGCGCCGAAGGAGGGTTGGCTGTGGCGCTCGCGGAGTCCTGCTTCGGCGTCTCCGGCCACCGCACACAGGGTGTCTCCGTGGCCCTCACCGGTGATGGAAAGGCAACGACTCGCCGGCTCGCGGAATGGCTCTTTGGTGAGGCGCCCTCCCGGATTGTGGTCTCCGCCGGTCCCGCGTGCGCGGAAGAGGTTATGGCCCTGGCCGCGCAGGCGTCAGTCCCCGCGCTCGTGATCGGGTCGGTATCCGACGACCGATTCTCGATTTGTTATAACGGTGAGCTGCTGATCGATCAAGCTGTCGGAACATTGGAGCGCGCCTGGCGGTCGCAGCTGGATCGGGTGATGTCCCGCGGAGTTCTATGAACGCGCGGCCGGCGAAAGGGATGTGGTATCGTCCCTCAACTTGACAGAACAACCAGACCTGAAAAGGGGGCGTGATGCTTCGTAGAAAACATTTGTTGGCAGTAACGTTAGTCGCGGTTTTCACCGGCTCGGCATCGGGGTCGGGCTGGTCCGGGATAATGAATGCTGCCGGGCGTAACACCGCCAACCCGGCTCACCTGGTCCGGTCCGATAACATTCTCGAGGATCTGGATCAGGAGACGAAAGACAGCATCGCCCGCGCGCTCTGGTTGCCAAGTTTCCAGCCGGATCAGATCCCGCAAGAGATCCTCGATCGTCTTGCCAGTGAAAAGAACAGCAACAAGAGCTTCGGCGAACGAATGCGGTATCGATTGCAGGAACTGATCGACCATCCTGAATCGTTCACGCCCGACTACCGGAACTTTTATAATTTCCTCGCCCGGCATACCGATTCGCTCTCGCCACTCCAGGCTTATTCAATGAATACCTTCCTGGGCGCGGATGCGACCCGGGGCTATGAGGAGGTTCCCGAAAAGGCGGACTTCAAATTCCCGGAGACCAATGTGACCAATCTCCGGTCGCAGGTCGGATGGTACTTTTTCGTCGGCAGCGCAATTGGGTCGAACGGAAAAGAGTATGGGATCGAATTGATGTTCCTGCGCACTTCGCTGCTTCCGGCGCCCATCGCCCAGCATTTCGGGCTCAGCGATCTCGAGAACCAGCTGGTCGACATTCAATTCGCGATCAGCGAAGCCAACAACCGGCATTACCAGGCGGAGCCTATCGTCATCGCCGGCACGACGGGACTGATTGAGTATGGAACCGACCGGGTACTGGCGAGAATCGGGCGTGATTTGATCATGCAACTCGGGACAGACAGCTTGTTCCCGCTGCAGATCCAGGCGAGGGGAATCGACTTGGGGATCAATCCGCCGGTCGATCTCGAGATCGATCTGACCTTCACGTCCTCCAAGGGCTATCTGATTCAGGGTGCGGACGGCTGCATGCCTTGTTGCGCCGGCGTCGGGACGCTCTACTACTCGGTTCCCAACCTCAAGCTGGATCCGGCCCGGAGCCGATTGAAACTCAAGGGCGAGGAAGTCCAGGTGGTCGACGGATCATTCTGGATGGATCACCAGTGGGGTCTCACCAACGGTGGAGCCCGGCGCGAATCCGTCCGCGCCGCCAACAATTTGGTGGAACCCGGTCCGGGAGGATGGGATTGGTTTATGGCACAATTCGATGGCGACCGGCAGATGACGATGTCCGCGCTGCACAACAACGAGAACCGCAAGTACTACTTCCAAACCGGTCCGCGCCCCCCGGAGGCGATGACGGTCGCCGTGGCCGGGAAATTCATGGACAAGGAGAACATGACCCGGGATACCAAAGGTACGCTCACGGTATTCGACTGGATCGCGGCTGTGGATACGCCGAAACCGGGCAAGTTCCCGCCCACCCGCGGGTGGTACCCGAACCGGTGGCATTTTCAGTTCGGACCGGAGGTTCCGGAGGACATTCGCGAGTTCACCATGATTCCCATCGTACAGACCGGCCAGTCTCTCTTCTTCGGCCACGGCGGCCAGTACTCGGAAGGCGCCGTCAATATGTTCAATAAGGCAGGGTTGTTCGTCGGGCGTGGATTTGCAGAATCGGTCCATTACATAAAGACAGCGGAGATTACGGCACGGCTGGCGGGTCTACCCGTGAACGCCACCGTCGCTATGTACAATGGCATAGGTCGCCGGGAACCAGGCCTCGAGCTGGAAAGTCTTCTCTATCTTCTCGATCCAGTCCACCAGGAGGAACTGAAGCAGATCACGGGTCGATGTAAGGTCTTTCCGAGCGGAGGAGCAACGCTGGGAGGCCGTCAGGAGTGGTGAGGCGATCTTGCTCGATGGGGAATTGGCATTCCATTGTAGTTCCGGCTTGCGGCCGGGATCATAGCCGACACCCCCCCGCCTATAAGGCGGAAGTACCAACGGAAACCGAGTTTGTAGTTCCGCCTATAAGGCGGGCCTTGCCGTGGCAGAACATTCCGCCTGAAGGCGGGACTACGAACCTTGATAAGACAATTATTTCCGGGACGCGCGGCTTCTGAAGGTCCAGAAGAGTCCGCCCACGATCAGTACGACGACGGCTAGCTGAATTGCAATCCTCGGATAGTCAAGGCGAACGCCGTCCGCATAAGTTGGCGCTCGTGCAGGATCCGCCGCGTTCTGGGGTCGTGGGGGCTCGAAGATGGGGTGATACCCGGCTTCCCGCTGGGACTCGGTCGTTCGGCCATCCTCCGTAACCGTCAAGGTGTAGGTCCAGGGCGGAAACAGCGCGATGAGCGAGATCAGTCCGATACCGAGCCAAAGGACGATCAACTGTTCCTTATTGGCCCGGGGTCCTTCGGTTCTGGATGCGGAAGGATCTAGCCGCTGGCGGGCGGACTTCCCGAGTGCAATCAGCGCGAGAATGATCACGCCAAAGATGATGAGCTTGGTGAGCATTCTCCCTGCATCTCAGAACGTCCTGACGCCTCCGTACAACTGACTTCCATCCCCATTCCGCTGGGCCCGGTCGGAATGAGGCACGCTAAAGCCGACATCCAAGTGCCCCTGAACTCTATCACTTCGGAGCATTTCCGAAAAGCGGGATGTCTCCAACCTACCCGGCCGACAACCGGTCGGAATGCGCCGGTCCGCTTTTGTCCCCGGATGATCGGATAACGTGGATCGCAAGCGTTCGGGAACTCGGCGACTCGAGTAAGTAAGTTCGTCGATCGAAATACGCCGTTAACCGGCCGAGAGAACCTCTTGGGCGGCCCGGTTGCCGGATTGCACGGCTCCGCTGAAGGTTGCATAGGGGAACGTTACCGTGTCAACGCCGGCCCAGTGGATCCGCCCTACGGGTTGGCGAATGGCGGGCCCGAAACCGAAACCTGTGTAAACGCCAGTCCCGGGAGCCGCGGCAAAATCGCCTCGAGCACGGCTACCGGTCGGACAACCGCCCATTCCTGAATCCAACCCCGTCAAGCTTCTTGACGTGTTGATACTCAGCGTCTCTGCGGCTCCGCGTGGGCTACAATGGGAATCTGAGAACAACTCTCCGTTCCGACCAGTGACCTGTTTTGAGTCTCTGGCCAGATGAGGCCTGTCTCAGATTCGATCCAAGGAAGATAATCTGCGTCCCCACACTACCGTTCGACGATCGGTCGCACGTTGTTTAACCCACATAAATCCATGAATTTTCCACGTATTTCTCGGTTCTTGAAGGTGGGAGGCAAGACCCGAGCGTAGATCGGACAGGCGATCAGATTCCTGATCCATCGTCCTCCCAAACTCAACCATCAGAAATACAATGACATAGCATGCTTGTCGAAGGTCAGCTCCTCGGGCATGGGTCTTGCAGTGGATGGAAGCGAGGCTCATTCATTCAGTTGAAAACGAGGATAAAGATATGAAAAGAGATACTGATCAAAAAAACAACTTCTCCAGGAGGGACTTTGTTAAGACCACGGCCGTAGGCGTGGGCGCAACCGCCCTGGCCGGGTTGGGCGCGAAAGCGGCCGATGCTCAACAGGCCCCGATTCGCTGGGACAAGGTAACGGATCCCGAACGGACCGGTCGTCGGCATTCAGACGGTCAATGTGGGGAAAACGATCAATATCAAAGCCAGAAAGGCGGTCGTTATCGGCGCCGGCGGCTTTAAGTCCAATGTGCAGATGCGAATGGCTTGGGATCCGCGGCTGGATTCCGACCTTGGGGCAGGTGGAACGCCATATGTGGACACCACTGGCTATGGCATCATCGCGGCACTGGATGTCGGAGCCGGTGTAACCGATATGTCGTTCGTATGTGAGTTTAGAGTCAAGTTCGGCACGTTGACCTACCAGTTGTGGGAGCCGCCGGCAAAGATGCCGAGTTCGGAAAGCCCTTGCCGCTCTATCCTATCGCAAAGCCGCCTTTTCTTCGGGGCTAAGATGCTCATCCTGGCTCACGATCAGATGGCCGGCTTGCGCGCCAATACCAAGGCGCAGGTGCTCAACCGCAACGACCAGGGAGTTGCCGAGGGCGTCCGTATAGATGACGAGCAGATCATTCCTCACCTCTATGCCGCAGGCGAGTGCGTCGGCGGCTATTACGGTGCCGTTCGTGGTCACGGCAAAGTTGGCGTGATCGGCATCTGGGGCCGCATCGCCGGTCAGAATGCAGCGAAAGAGCAGTCCTTGCCCTAAGTTGTAAACTTACTCCTCCATCCCGAATGGGGAATCAACGTTGGTCCCGAGTTGATTCCCCATTCGCGGCACTGCACCGGTAAAGCAGAAGTCTCGGCGGAAGCGTCCGTCTGCCACCGGGTTTTCGAGATCAGACAGCCATCGCCGCATCGATCAACGACTGTCCCTCGGCCTCGGTCAGCTTCTTGCCGTTGATGAAG
>JACQTD010000202.1 GCA_016210985.1 Acidobacteriota bacterium | reverse complement strand
CTCCTGATTGGCGTGGTCTCGAAGCCTGACGACGCCAATCTCCTGATTGGCGTGGTCTCGAAGCCTGACCACGCCAATCAGGAGATTGGCGTTCCCGGGAACGAAAAAGGGGTCAGGCAGGGCTACGCGTGCCGATCCGGTTCCCTACGAAAATGATCAAACACCCGTTGCGCGAGCTTCTGACCGAGGAAGGGGGTGAGTTCGGCCACGGAGGCCTGGCGGACCCGCTCGACGCTGCCGAAGTTCCGGAGAAGCTTGTCGCGGTAGCGCTCTCCGATGCCGGGAATCTCAAGTAGTTCCGAAGTGAGATGGCGGCGCTTGCGCCGCAGGCGGTGGAACGTCACGGCGAAGCGGTGAGCTTCGTCGCGGATCTGCTGCACCAGCCGGAGCACTGGGGAGCTGTGCTCGAGCACGACCGGCTCGTCCTCGCGACCCCGGACGTAGATGATCTCCTCCCGTTTGGCGATCGAGGCCAGCGGCTGAGAGACCAGGCCCAACTCCGAGAGCGCAGCCCCGGCCGCGCTCAGTTGACCCTTTCCGCCATCGATCAGGATGAGGTCCGGCATCGGCCGGTTCTCGCGCTGCAATCGCGCATATCTCCGCTGCGTGACTTCTTTCATGGAGGCAAAATCGTCGGTCCCCTTCACCGTACGGATGATAAAACGGCGATAGTCGCTGCGCTTCATCCGACCCTCCACGCAAACCACCATCGAGGCAACTGAGTCGGTGCCCTGAATGTTCGATATATCGAACGCCTCGATCCGTCCGGGAGGGGCCGCCAAGTCCAGCGCCTCCGCCAGCGCCGCAAGCAATTGTTCAGGATCCTGGCGCAACACCCGGAAGCGCTGATCGAATCCCTGTCTGGCGTTTCGCTCCGCCAGATCGACCAGTTCCCGTTTCACCCCCCGCTTCGGATCCAGCACCGCGACCTTCCGGCCGCGCTTCTGGCTGAGCCATTCCGCAATCACATCGTGATCCTCGAGTTCCACCGGCAGGTGGAGTTCGTGCGGGACGAAGTCCCCGGCGGAGTAATACTGAACCAGCACCTGGCCCAGAAATTCCGCGGCGGGAAGCGCTTCGGGAATCTCTTCCCAGTAAAACTCCCGCTTGCCCACCACCCGCCCTTCCCGCATCGTGAAGAGAAAGACCGCCAGTTTCCGCTCCTCCCGGTGGAGACCGAAAATGTCGACGTCCGTCCCCGAGGAGAACGCCATCTTCTGAACCAGCGAGAGCCGTTCCACCACCGCGGCCAGGTCACGGTAGCGTGCCGCCGCCTCATACCTCGTCTCGTCGGAAGCCGCCGTCATGCGTCGCTCGAGATCGTCCTTGAGGTCATCATTCTTCCCGTCGAGGAGCATCCGGACATCTTGAACCGCTTCCTCGTATTGTTCCTTTCCGCAGAGGCCGGGAACGCAGGGGCCAAGGCACCGCTTGATTTGGTATTGGAGACAGGGACGGCCGCGGCGCTGATACATCCTGAAGACTTCATCCGAACAGGGCCGCAATTGGAACTCTGATCCGATCAGATCCCAGGTCTGATCGGCGAGCGCCGCCGGCAGGTAGGGCCCGAAATAGAGCGACCCATCCTTTTCGTGGCGCCGGGTTTTGAATACCCTTGGGAATTCCTCTTTGATGGTCAGTTTCAGATACGGCCACTGCTTGTCGTCCTTCAGCAGCGCGTTGAAGCGGGGCTGATACTGCTTGATGAGATGACTCTCGAGCAACAGCGCCTCGACTTCATTGTCGGTGACGATGGTTTCGAAATCGACGATCCGCGCCGCCAGTTCGAGCACCTTCACGTTTTGACCACGTCCGGCCTGGAAGTACTGGCGGACGCGGTTCCGGAGGTTCTTGGCCTTGCCGACATAGAGTACCGAGCCGGCGCTGTCCTTGTGGAGGTAACATCCGGGACCGTCAGGCAGGCTTTCGAGTTTGGCCGCGAGATTTGGAAGCTCTACCATCCAAAAGCACCGACGGCGGCTTCCGCCAGGTAGTAGAGGGCCACTCCGCCGAACACGGCGATCGAGGTGAATTTACCCGACATCCTATTCACCTCCGGCAGCAGATCTGAGGCCGCGACGTAGAGGGTTACCCCGGCGGAAAAAGGCAGCGCGTAAGCAACCGTGTTCCTGAAGCCGCCCACCGCCATTACGCCCGCGAGCGTCGACGCCCCCACCAGCAGCGAGGCGAGCCTGGCCTGATTCTTCGATCGACCCGCCGCCAGCACGATCGAACTGACGGTGAATCCTTCGGGAAGCTTGTGGAGCATCACGGCTATGAACAACAGCAAGCCGAGTTTGACGTCAGCTACAAACCCCGACGCGATCGTCACGCCATCGAAGAACGTGTGGATGGCCACGCCGACGATGGCAGAGTACATGGCCCGTGAATCCAGCAGGGCCTCCACGTGCGTCTCCTCCCCGAAATGAAAGTGGGGTACGATCGTGTGTTCAACGAATTGGATGAGCAAGTACCCGCTCAGGGCAAGCGCCAGCGGAAAGGATATATTCCCCGGCCATGATTGGACGGCCCGCGGCAACACCTCCAGGAACACGGCGGCCAGCATGAATCCGGCGCCGACCGCCAGCAGATAAGGCAATGCGCGAAGCCCCGGTTTGTAACGGTCCGAAGTCAGGAGGTATCCACCCAGTGCGTTAGCAATGGCGGCCACGAGGCCATATAGAATAAGTGAAGCCATTTAACTACTAGTCTCCCGATGAGTCGGGTACGGCGAAGCGCTTGCGGATTATACAATTGGGGGCCGAAACCCACAACTGTAGGCGAACGCAGCGAAATCGATTCACAGTGCCCATCTATTCTTAAATCAGCGAGATCCTGTAATTTGTTAATCTACAACCTAAGCTTAGGTGAGCTATCTCTAGCTGTCATAAATTTTTCTTGACAGCCCTATACAACGGGCGTAGTATACGCGCCAGTGGAGCAAAGTGGACTGGAGTGGATTTTGTCTTAGAGAATTTCACTTTCTGACGCGCTTCAAAGTTAGGTAGGGGGTTTAGGCGGGGCTTAGCATGCTGCGTGGAAACCATCTAACCCGTATGGACGCCAAGGGGAGGATAAAGATGCCCGCCGATATCCGCCGCTACATTGAAGAAACTTATGGAACTGATTTTTACATAACTAGTGTAACTGGTGAAGAAGTTATGATTTACCCTCTTCCGGAATGGATCGCGATCGAAGGCAAGCTGGCACAGATCCCGAACATGGAGCCCGCCAAGCGAAAGTTCATGGATAGGGTTAACTACTTTGGAAAACAGGCGAGTATGGACGGACAGGGGAGGATACTGGTCCATCCACTGCTCAGAACGCTCGCCGAGCTCGATGGCGAGGTATGCGTCGTCGGGAAGCAGTCTTATTTAGAAGTCTGGAACAAGCCGAGGTACGACCATAAGGTCCGGGGTGAGCCGTACCTAGAGGAAGATGCTGCAAAGATTGCAAAGTTCGGGATTTGACCTGCCAGGTCCGCCGATGACCGCATTGGTCCACCGGAGCGTGATGGTTGACGAGATCATTCAGGCCCTGCAGCCGAATCTCGGAGGCCTCATCATGGATGGAACTGTTGGTGGCGGGGGTCACAGTGAGGCGCTGCTGGAGGCTCATCCGTCGGTAAGGGTGATCGGTCTCGATCGCGATGCGGAGGCGATCGAAACCGCCGCCCGGCGGCTCGCTCGGTTCGGGGATCGTTTCCAGGCCTTTCATCTCGATTACCGGGAGGCGCCCGAGTTCCTGGCCGCGCGCGGCGTGGTCAGCCTCGACGGCGCCCTGCTCGACCTCGGATTGTCTTCCGGTCAGGTCGATGACCCGGCCCGGGGCTTCAGCTTCCAGCTTGAGGGACCGCTTGACATGAGAATGGATCGCCGGCAGATGGTCACCGCCAGACAACTGGTCAACGAGTTAACCGAAAAGGAGCTGAGCGACCTGATCTTCCGTTATGGAGAAGAACCGGCGGCCCGGCGGATCGCCCGACAGATCGTGCGCGCCCGTGAGGAGCAACCGATAGAAACGACGCGGGCGCTGGCCGCCATCGTTGCGCGGGCCTCACGACCCTTCTCAAGGCAGAGGATTCATCCGGCCACCCGGACCTTCCAGGCGATTCGAATCGCCGTCAACCACGAACTGGACGGCCTGTGTGAGTTGATCAAGGCCTTGATCCCGATGATCGCGCCGGGTCGCCGTCTTGCGGTCATCGCCTTCCATTCGATGGAAGATCGGATTGTCAAACAGTCGTTCAGATGGGCGGACGGTGAATGCCAATGCCGGGTCGGGCTCTTTGACCTCCAGCCCGCCGATCGCTGTCCCGTATGCGGAGCCGGGCGGAGGGTGAAGATTTTGACACGACGGCCGATCCTGCCTTCCTCCGGCGAGGTGGAACGGAATCCAAGATCCAGGAGCGCCAAGCTCCGCGTCTGCGAGCGGATGGCTACCGGCGAGTGAGCGATGACGGAGGAGCCTTTTTCGATCCTCCTCCCCGAAGAACCAGCATGGGCGGCTATTATCACAAGGCGATTCAGAACGCCGAGATCCGGAGACCGATGGACACAGGGGCCATGCGCAGGCTCGTCATGGCTGTCTCGTTCGGCATACTGCTGATCGGAGGATTCGCGTTCTCGATCTGGCAGCATGTGGAGGCGGTGACGTTCGGATATCGAACCGAGCGATTGCGCCAGGAGCGTCAGCAACTGGAAGAGAAGAAACGGAAGCTCGAGCTCGAACGCGCCTATCAAAGCTCTCCTGAGGTGGTCGAGAAGGCCGCGCGCGACCTCGGCCTGGTCGGACCCGATTCTTCGCAAGTCGTGGTGGCCAACAAGACCCGGACGGGAAAAGGCCGTGCCCGATTACCAAAGGCCGTGAAGAGCAGACCGTGAAACAGAAGCTTCATGACATCGTGCTGAGACGCAGGGCGCTGATCCTGGCCGTGTTTGTGGGCTTCTGGATGGTGAGTGTCGGCGCCCGGCTCGTCTATTTACAGGTACTCCGGCACGAGACCATGGTGGATCTCGCCGAGCGACAGCAGCAACGGACCATCCGCATCAGCCCGCTGCGGGGGACGATTTTTGACCGGCTTGGCCACGAACTTGCGCGCAGCGTGGAGGTCGAATCGGTCTTCGCCGTACCGGCGGAGATGGACGACTTCTCCCGCGCGGCGGCGATGCTGGGCCAGGCTTTGAACATCAAACCCGAACCCTTAAGGGACCGGCTCGAAGACAAGAAGGAGTTCGTCTGGGTGAAGCGCAAGATCCCGGCGGAGGAAGCCGAGCGCGTGAAGCAACTGCGGCTCCCCGGGGTACATTTCGTAACCGAGAATAAGCGGTATTACCCGAACGGCGACCTGGCGGCACATGTGCTCGGCTACACGGGACTCGATGAAGTCGGCCTGGACGGCGTCGAACTCTCTTACGACCATCATATCCGCGGCGAGGAGGCCTTCGCCATGGTCCTGAAGGACGCCCGCGGCCGCTCCTACGACCGATCGCAAACGCCGGCGTTCAAAGGTCAGGATGTGACGCTGAGCATCGACGCCGCCATACAGCTCGCGACCGAGCGTGAATTGACCACTGCCGTTCATGAAACCCAGGCCGCCAGCGGGTGCGCGATCGTCATGGATCCGAATACCGGAGAAATCCTCGCGCTGGCGAACGTGCCCACCTTCGATCCGAATACCTTCTCGTCCTTCCCGGAGAACCGGCGGCGCAACCGCGCCATCCGCGACACCTACGAACCCGGATCGGTATTTAAGATCATTACCTACGGCGCCGCGCTTCAGGAGAACCTCGCGAGGCCGGATGAGAATATCGACTGTTTTCGCGGCGCCATCACGCTGGCCGGACACACGATTCGCGACCATAAGCCCTATGGCCTCTTAAGCGTGCGAGAGGCGCTGGAGCACTCCAGCAATGTCGGCGCCATAAGACTTGGCCTTCGTGTGGGCACGGAACGCCTGGCGAAATATGCCGGCCAATTCGGCATCGGTCGCCGGTCCGGCGTCGATCTTCCTGGCGAGACCCGCGGGTTGTTTCGATCGGCGGACGCCTGGACACCGGTATCGATCGGTTCGATTTCGATGGGGCAGGAAGTCGGCGTCAATGCGCTCCAGATGCTTGCCGCCATGAGCGTCGTCGCGAACGACGGCGTATGGGTACAGCCCCATGTCGTCAAGACCATCTATTCGCGGGCCGGAGAGGTCCTCTCGCAGACCGAGCCCGAACGGCGCACGGTATTGACCCGACGGGCCGCGCGAATGCTGGCCGATATGCTGGAAGGGGTGGTCCTGAGAGGTACCGGCAAGCGCGCGGGGCTGCGGGGTTACACCGCGGCCGGAAAAACCGGCACCGCGCAGCAGATCGATCCGCAGACACGCCGGTACTCCAAGACCCGCTACGTGGCCTCATTCGCCGGATTCGCTCCGCTGCAGAATCCGCAGCTGGCCGCGATCGTCATTCTCGACGGTCCCAAGGGCGACCACATGGGCGGCACCGTGGCGGCTCCGGTATTTAAACGGATTATGGAGACGGCGCTGCACTATTTAAGCGTCTCGCCCGATTCGGACGATGCCGGCGTTTCCACGATCGCTTTCAATGGCGAGTTTGCATCCGAGGATACTTCGGGACTGGAAGACAACACGATGATGGCCGGCGGCAATTTGGAGGAAACGCCCGCTCCCGTGGAGGTCGTGGCAGCTGAACAGTCCAATCGCGTGATTGCGAAGGCTCTGATGCCCGACTTTTCCGGCCGCGGCATTCGCTCGGTGGCGCAGGACTGTACCCGGCTGGGCCTCAGACTGGTCGCTTCCGGATCCGGCAAGGCCATCCGGCAGGATCCACGCCCCGGCACGCCGGTCGGGGCCGGCACGATCTGTAAAGTAGATTTCGGTCAGTGAGCGTTCCACGACGTAACTCATGAAACTGGCAGAACTGGCACAACGCCTGGGCGCGTTTGCGCAGGGCCCTCTCAACCTGGCCGTCGACCGCGTCGAGGTTGACTCGCGGAAGGTCGGGGCCGGTTCCCTTTTCGCCGCCGTGCGCGGGGCCCGGTGGGACGGACATCAATTCATCGGCCAGGCCGCCGCGCAGGGCGCCGTGGCTGTGCTCTCGGAAAGCCCTCCTCCGGCCGAAACGAAACTGGCCTGGTTGCAGGTTCCTGATATCCGCCTGGCCATGGCGATGGCCGCCGCGGAACTGGCCGATCATCCCTCGCGGAAGCTCCGTCTCGTCGGCGTGACCGGAACCAACGGGAAGACGACCACGGCGTACCTGCTCAACTCCGTCTTCGAAGCGACCGGCGAGAAATCGGCCATGATCGGGACCGTAAGCTACGAAATCGCCGGTTCAGTGGTGAACGCGGAGCGAACGACGCCCGAGGCTCCAGAGCTTCAGCGGATTCTCCAGAAGTCGGTAACCGCCGGTTGCCGAAATGCGGTGATGGAGGTCTCGTCTCATGCGATCGATCTGAAGCGGGTCCACGGCTGCGCGTTCGAATCGGCGGTCTTTACCAACCTAACCCGCGATCACCTCGATTATCACGGAACCATGGACGCCTACTTCGCCGTCAAACGCCGCCTCTTCGAAGGGATTTCCGGTGCGCCACCGCGCTCGGCCGTGCTCAATTATGATGATGCTTACGGACGACAGCTCCTTGCGCTATCGCCGTCCACGTCGGTGACCTATGGACTGACCACCAATTCGCAAGTCCACCCCACCGACCTGGATTTTCTCCGGAACGGCCTGCGCTTCACCGCCCACACCCCGGCCGGCCAGGTGCGTGTCATGAGCGAGCTGATCGGGAGGCCGAATGCGTACAACCTGCTCGCCTGCGTGGCCACGTCCGTGGTGCTGGGCCTTGACCGGAGCGTGATTGAAACGGGAATTCTCGCGTGCCGGGCGGTGCCCGGAAGGCTGGAGGCCATTCGTGAAGGCCAGGACTTTACGGTCATCGTCGACTACGCCCATACCGACAATGCCTTGAGGAACGTACTCGAGACGGCCAGACAGCTCGGGCCTCGGCGCATCATCACCGTCTTCGGCTGCGGCGGAGATCGCGATCCAGGGAAGCGCCCCTTGATGGGTCGCATCGCCGCGGAACATTCCGATCTGGTGATCCTGACCTCCGACAATCCACGGAGCGAGGACCCCGACACGATTCTCGCACAGATCGAATCCGGCATTCCCGAAGGCTTTTCGGCACGAACCCGGGTGCCCGATCGGAGGGAGGCCATCGGGCTCGCGATTGCCGAGGCTCGGACGGGCGACCTGATTCTTCTGGCTGGAAAGGGTCATGAGACCTGTCAGGTTCTCCGCGACCGGACGATCCCCTTCGATGATCGCGAAGTCGCACGCGAGTACTTGCGGAAACGGCTCGGACGGGACGACGGCTCCGGGCTCCACGCCGTGATGAGCATGGCGGTATGACCAGCGCCTGCACCTGTGCCACCAACATGAAACTCCGGGAGATAGCGGAATCGATCGGCGTTCGATCGCCCATGAGCGAACGCCTGTCCAACCTGGAGCCGACAGGCTACGCGATTGACTCGCGCACCATCCGTCCGGGTGAACTCTTCTTCGCCATTCGTGGCCCGTCCTTCGACGGCCACGATTTCGCGCACGACGCCCTCACCCGGGGCGCTTGTGCTGCGGTAGTATCCCGACCGATAGCCCCATCCCACACATCTGCAACTAGTCCACTTTCCCCGCAGTTCCTCCTCGTTAACGACACTCTCAAATCTCTGCAAGCACTGGCTCGATGGTTACGGGCCAACTGGGGTGGGGCACTGGTCGGTGTCACCGGTAGCGCAGGAAAAACGATGACCAAGGAGCTGACGGCGCGGCTGCTGGGCGCCGCCGGCGCAAGAGTGCTGAAGTCGATCGGGAATTACAACAACGCCTTCGGGCTCCCGCTCTCGCTTCTGCAGATGATCTCGGCCGGCGCCCAGCCGGATGAATTTGAGTACGCGGTGCTCGAAATGGGCATGAGCGGGCCAGGCGAGCTTACCGCGCTCTGCTCCATCGCCCTGCCCGATATCGGCGTGGTGACCAACGTGAACGCCGTCCATCTGGAATTCTTCCCGGACATCGACGCCATTGCCGAGGCCAAGGCCGAACTGATCGAGGGCATCAACCCGGACGGCCTGGCGGTGCTGAATGCCGATGATCCCCGGGTAGCGCGCATGGCCCAGCGCCGGAAGATCGAAGTCAAGACCTTCGGCATCGAGCGGCCGGCTGCGGTCACGGCTTCCGGTGTGCACCTCGAGGGCTTGCGCGGGACGCAGTTCACGCTCGCGACGCCACGCGGAAGCGTGCGAATCGAAACGCCGCTCGCCGGGAAGCATAGCGTCTACAATATTCTGGCGGCCTCCACCGTCGCCGACCATTACGGCGTTCCGCTTGAATGGATCGCCGAAAGCTTGCGCGGCGCACGGCATTTTCTCCATCGCGGTGAATTGCACGAATTCCCGGAAGGCTTCGCCGTCCTGGATGACTCGTACAACTCCAATCCGGCCGCGCTGATGGAGATGATTTCCACCCTGACATCGAGTACGGGTTATCGACGCCGCATCGTCGTAGCGGGAGAGATGCTGGAGCTCGGTGATCGCGCGGCCGAATTGCACGGCGAATGCGGGCGGCGGATCGCCGGTTCAAGTATCGACCTGCTCGTGGGCGTGCAAGGTCACGCCCGTGACCTGGTAGCCTCGGCCCGGGACGCCGGTATGCCAGCGGCTTCCACCCAATTCTGTGAGACGCCGGAAGAAGCGGCTCATTGGCTCTTTGACAAACTGAGACGCGGAGACCTCGTCCTGATTAAAGGATCGCGGGGCGTGCGGACAGAGAAGGTACTGATCGAGCTGAAACAAAGGCTCAAGACCGGGATGAGCTAAGGGGCAATGCTCCGGTATCTGCTCTACGACCTGTTGTATGTCAGATACCACGAGCTGCACCCCTGGCTCGATCCGCTCAACGTCTTTCGCTATGTCACCTTTCGTACCGGCATGGCTTCGATTACGGCCGTGCTCCTGTCGCTGATCTTCGGCTACCGCTTAATCGAGGCGTTGAAGCGGTTCCAGATCGGCCAGCACATCCGGGAGGAAGGTCCTGTCTCGCACCAGGCGAAGCGGGGAACGCCTACGATGGGAGGGCTTCTCATCATTTTGGCCGTCATCGTCTCGTCCCTGGTCTGGGGAGATCTGACCAATGCTGAAGTGTGGCTCGCGATGCTGGTGATGGTCTTCTTCGGCGCCGTCGGCTTCTGGGATGACTACATCAAGGTCGTGAAGAAACGGTCGCTCGGATTGACCGGACGGGCCAAGATGGCGGCGCTGACGGCCATTACGCTGGGTGTCGGACTGATGCTGATCTATCAGCTCGATTACCCTACGGTGCTGAGCGTTCCCTTCTTCAAGAATTTTCGTCCGGAGCTGCCCGTGGCCGGGTATCTGGTTTTCATGCTGCTGGTCATGGTGGGCTCGTCGAATGCCGTCAACCTGACCGACGGGCTGGACGGCCTCGCCATCGGCACGTCGTTCATCGCCGCCTCGGCTTTGACGGCCTTTACCTACGTGACCGGGGACAAGCGTTGGGCGACCTACCTGAATATCGAGCATCTCTCCCAGGTGGGCGAGCTCACGGTCTTCTGCGCGGCGCTGGCAGGGGCCTGCCTCGGATTTCTCTGGTTCAATGCGCCGCCGGCGGAGGTCTTCATGGGCGACGTCGGTAGCCTGGCGCTCGGCGGAGTGATCGGCACTCTGGCCGTCATGATCAAACAGGAACTGCTGCTGATGATGATCGGCGGGGTGTTTGTGCTGGAAGCGGTTTCCGTGATGTTGCAGGTGGGCGCGTTCCAGGCGACCAGGCGATTGACTGGCCGGGGCTACCGGTTGTTCAAGATGGCCCCGGTGCATCACCACTTTGAGTTAATGGGGTGGAAGGAGTCAAAGGTGGTGTTTCGATTTCTGATTCTGGGAATTCTCTTTGCGCTGCTCAGTTTGTCCACATTGAAGTTGAGGTAATGAAGTTTGCATCGTCACCTACAGACCCGATTCGTACCGGAAGCGCCCGGCCGGTCCGGCCCTAATTTGGAAATGGACTCCGGTCGCTACGATCTTCGCGGTAAGCGCGTGACCGTCGTCGGCCTCGCGCGTACCGGCATGGCCGCGGTCCGCTTCCTGCTGGCGCGCGGCGCGCAAGTAACGGCGACCGATCTGCGGACCGCGGTTGAACTGCAGGAACAGGTCGCGGCGCTCCGGCCGCTCGGAGTCCAGCTTGACCTGGGTAGGCACACCGATGAGGTGATGCTTTCCGCCGATTTGATCCTCCTTAGCCCTGGCGTCCCGCTCTCACTGGCACCCCTGGAAAAGGCTTTGGCCAAGGGCGTTCCCGCGCTCAGCGAAGTCGAGCTCGCATCCCGGTTCCTGCGAGGCCGTATCGTCGGCATCACAGGATCCAACGGCAAGACCACCGTCACTACTCTCATTCATGAGATGCTGGCGGGGGCGGGACTATTTTCTCAAATCGGCGGCAACATCGGAACTCCGCTTATCGGGCTCGTCGAGACCTCGCGCGAGGACGGCTTCACGGTAGCCGAACTCAGCAGCTTTCAACTGGAAACGACCAGACACTTCCACGCCCACATTGCGGTGGTCACCAATATCAGTCCGGATCACCTCGACCGCCACGGCTCGATGGGAGCTTACGTGGCCGCCAAACAGCGGATCCTCAACAACCAGGATTCCCGTGACTGGGCGGTGCTCAACGCCGACAGCGCCGCCGCGGCGGACCTGGCCGCGCTGACGGCGGCACGCGTGCTTCTATTCAGTCGCCTGCGGGAACCGGATGAAGGGGTCTTCGTCCGCGACGGCGAGATTCATTCCAGGATCGGCGGCCAGGTGCGCCGGCAGATGTCCGTCTCCGACATCCGGCTGCGCGGCGCCCACAATCTCGAAAATGTCCTCGCCGGACTGGCCGCGGGACTGGCCGCGGGCGCCGGATCCGACTGCCTGGCGGAGGCTGTCCGGAGTTTCAAGGGCGTAGAACATCGTCTGGAATGGGTCGCCCGCATCGACGGGGTGGATTATTACAACGATTCAAAAGCCACCAACGTGGACGCTGTGATTAAGGCGCTTGGAGCGTTCTCGTCCGGGATCGTCCTCATCGCGGGCGGGAAAGACAAGGGCGGCGATTTCGCGCCGCTACGGCCGCTGGTCGAGGACCGGGTAAGGCGGCTGATCGTCATCGGCGCCGCGTCCGAAAAGATCGCGGAGGCGATGGCCGGCGCCGTGCGGATCGAACGCGCGGCCGACATGCCGGAGGCCGTCGGCCGGGCCCGCGAGGCGGCGGAACCGGGCGACATCGTTTTGCTGGCTCCGGCCTGCGCCAGTTTCGATATGTACGAGAATTTTGAGCATCGAGGGCGAGTCTTCAAGTCCGCCGTCCGGGCGATCGAGGAAGCCTCCCGGTCCGGGCGGAATTGATGGGGCGGAAGAATAAGTATGAGGATCCTGCCAACCGGCGACTCCGACTGATCACCGACCGGTGGATCTTCGGCATCACCCTGGTGCTGGTCATTTTTGGCGTGCTTATGGTTTACAGCGCTTCGGCCATGCTGGCAGCGGAAAAATTTGAGAGCCAGACCTATTTTCTATCCCGGCAGGCGGCATGGGCCGCGATCGGCCTGGTGGTCATGGTGGTCACGTTGAACATCGATTATCACTTCTACCAGAAGCCCTGGGTGGTGTTTCCGCTGTTGGCGGTCTGCATGGTTTCGCTGATAGCCGTTTTCTTCATGCCTCCGATCAACAACGCGCACCGTTGGCTCCATTGGCGATCCTTCAATCTTCAACCCTCTGAATTCGCCAAACTGGGCCTGATGTTTTTTATCGCGTATTGGCTCTGCCGTCAGATTCCCGATCGGCTGGAGGACTTCTGGAAGACGTTCTTCCCCGCGGCGGCGGTCACGGCGGTCATGATGGGACTGGTCGCCATGGAACCCGATCTCGGGATGGCGCTTTCGGTCGCCTTCGTAATGCTGGTGCTGATGTTCGCCGCCGGAATCCCGCTGCGTCAGATGGCTACGCTGGGCATCGCGGCCGTGCCCGCGCTCTATTATCTGTTATTTCATGTCAGCTGGCGCATGGAGCGCATGCTCGTCTTCATCGACCCGTGGAAGGATCCCCAGGGCCGTGGATTTCAATCCATCCAGTCGATGATCGCGATCGGGAGCGGCGGGTTCTGGGGAACCGGCTTTGCCCGCGGCCGCCAGAAACTGTTCTATCTACCGGAGCCGCACACCGACTTCATTTTCGCCGAAGTGGGTGAAGAACTCGGTCTTCTCGGGGTCGTCACGCTGGCGATCCTGTTCGCCGTTTTTTTCTACCGCGGCCTTCGGATCGCGCTGCGGGCGCCGGATTCGTTCGGGATGTTGCTGGGCATCGGTGTGGCTTCGACGATCGTGTTGCAAGCCCTCTTCAACATGAGTGTGACCGTTGGACTCCTGCCGGTGAAGGGGATGCCGCTGCCACTCGTCAGTTACGGCGGATCATCCATGCTGCTGACACTCACGGAAATCGGCATCTTGTTGAACATTGCCCAACAGGCGAAGCGGGCCAGTGACAACTAACGTGCTCATCGCCGCCGGCGGGACCGGCGGTCACATTTTTCCGGGCATCGCGGTGGCTCGTGAGTTCCTGCGGCGTGAGCCCGACGCGCGCATCACCTTCGCGGGCACGGCACGGGGAATGGAGACGCGGGTTGTGCCCGACGCGGGGTTTGGACTCGAATTGATCGACGTCGCCGGTCTCAATCGCGTCGGTCTCGCCCAAGTGGCGAGGACGATGATGAAACTTCCAGGCAGTTTCATGCAGGCGGCCGGCATATTGAGGCGGCTCCGGCCGGACGTCGTAATCGGTATCGGCGGCTACGCCTCGGGACCGGTGCTGCTCGCCGCCTCGCTTAAGCGGCGCCCGACCCTGGTCATCGAACCGAACGCACTGCCCGGCCTCACCAACCGGCTGCTGGCGCCATGGGTGCGCGCTGCGGCGCTGTCCTTTGCCGAAACTGAGCGCTTCTTTCAAGGCAAGGCCGTCCTTACCGGCAACCCCGTGCGGCCGGAGTTCTTTTCCATCGCGCCCCGGCCCGAGATAGCCAACCTCCACGTGCTGGCGGTGGGCGGCAGTCAGGGATCGCACGCAATCAATCTGGCCATGATCTCCGCGGTTCCTTCCCTGCTCCGCCGGCATGCCCGGCTGACCGTGACCTTGCAGACCGGCGAGCGGGACTTCGAGACCGTGCGATCGGCCGCGGCGCGGTCGGGTCTCGAGCCCCGCTGGGAAGTACGCCGGTTCGTCGGCGCCATGGCGGAAGAATTCGAGCGGGCCGATCTGGTGATCAGCCGCGCAGGTGCCACCACCATTGCCGAGATTACGGCGGCCGGGCGCCCATCGGTGCTGATCCCGCTGCCGACCGCCGCCGACGATCACCAGCGAAGGAACGCCGAGGCGTTGGCCGGTGCGGGAGCGGCGGTCTGCCTGCCGCAGTCGGAGATGACGGCCGAACGCCTGACCGATGAGATCGAAGCGCTGCTCCTAAACCCCGGACGGCGGCGGGAGATGGCGAAGGCAAGCCGCGGACTCGCGCACAGGGACGCGGCCCGCGAGATTGTCGATCTCGCCTATCGACTGATTAAGGGTGAGCCGGTTCTGGCCGGACCTCCCGATTCAAGCGGGCTGGGCGCGGCGGAACGGCATAAGAACGAATTCCACATCTCGGAGGGAGCGCAGGCTTAGGGCCCGCCCAACAGGAAGAAAATGCACTCGGCTCTCCAGCACCCAATCCACGGCGCCGGGTTGATGCCCGGGATGCTCAGCGGCGAACGCTGGATCGAGAATCGACAAATGTGGCGCAAAGTCAACCGGATACACTTCGTGGGCATCGGCGGGGCGGGAATGAGCGGCATCGCCGAAGTGCTGCTCACTCAGGGATATCAAATCAGCGGCTCGGATCTCAAGCCGAGCCCGGCGACCGATCGGCTGGAGTCGCTCGGCGCGAAAATTTTCCTGAGTCATGCGGCTGAGCATGCCGCCGGCGCCGATGTGCTCGTGGTTTCGACCGCGGTTCGTCCCGACAATGTGGAAGTTCGCGCCGCACGAGCCGGGCAGGTGCCGGTCATCCCCCGCGCTGAAATGCTGGCGGAACTGATGCGGCTGAAGTACGGCATCGCCGTCGCCGGCGCCCACGGAAAGACGACCACCACCTCCATGATCGGAGCCGTCCTCGCTTACGCGGGCTGGGATCCGACGATGGTCGTGGGCGGACGGGTTCGCGCCATGGGAAGCCATGCCCGCCTGGGGCGAGGCGAGTTTCTGGTGGCCGAGGCCGACGAGAGCGACAAATCCTTCCTGACGCTGAGCCCGACTTACGCCATCGTCACGAACATCGATCGGGAGCACCTCGATTGCTACCGGGACCTCGACGAAATCAGCGACTGTTTCGTCCAGTTCATTAACAAGGTCCCGTTCTACGGTTGCTCGATCCTGAATCTCGACGATCCGAATCTCACGGCGATTCTCCCCCGAATCCAGCGGCGAATGCGGACCTACGGACTCGAAGCGGCGGCCGAGTTCACGGCCTCAGCGATCGACCTGGGCGACGGATTCCACGCGCGGTTTTCGGTCCGGCACGCGCAGCAACTGCTGGGACAGATAGAGCTGCAGGTCTCCGGCCGTCATAACGTCTCGAACGCCCTGAGCGTGGTGGCGCTCGGCGTCGAGCTTGGCCTCAGTTTCGACGAGATCGCAGGCGGCCTGCGGGAGTTCCGGGGCGTCGATCGCCGGTTCCAGGTCTGCGGCCGCATAGGGGAGATCCTGGTGGTGGACGATTACGGGCACCACCCCACGGAAATCGCGGCTACCCTGGCCGCGGCCAGGGCATGCGCGCGGCGGGTGCTCGTCCTCTTCCAGCCGCATCGTTATTCAAGGACGATGCACCTGGCGGATCAATTCGCGTCCGCGTTTGGCCAGGCTGACCGGGTATGGATCGCCGACATTTATCCGGCGGGCGAAGAGGCCATTCCCGGCATTTCCAGCCCCTGGCTGGTCGAGAAAGTCAGCGCGGCCGGGCATCCTTCTGCCCGGCATGCAACGAGCCTCGAAGCCGGGGCGGCCGAGATGATCCGCGACGCACGGCCTGGAGATCTGCTCCTGACGTTGGGCGCGGGCAACGTGCACCACGCCGCGGAGTGGATCATGAAACAACTGATGGAAGATCGTCCACAGCAACCTTGATGAGGTAGCGCCGGTCACCCGACCGGCAAGGAGTGCACATGGCGGTTGCCCGAACGGCCGCAACGGAACAAGTCATCACCCCGCGCCAGCGATCCTCGGGGCGCAAGGGCGCCAGGTACGCGTGGGTGTGGCGCTATATCTCACCGGAGAAGCTCGAACGGTGGATCAAGGGATCGGCGGCGTTCATCGCCGTGACCGCGGCGCTGGTCCTCTACCGGCCGATCGTGCACAGCTCGATCTTTGACCTCCGGGAGGTGCAGATCACCGGGAACCGGCGCATCACCGCGGCCGAG
This sequence comes from Acidobacteriota bacterium, assembly GCA_016210985.1. Classification (GTDB taxonomy): domain Bacteria; phylum Acidobacteriota; class Blastocatellia; order HR10; family JACQTD01; genus JACQTD01. The sequence goes on along the minus strand of JACQTD010000202.1, from coordinate 4,452 downwards.
GCCGAAGCGCTCGTGAGGGAGGCGGCCCCGAAGAACATGCTCGACATCGACCTGACACAGTTGCGGAACGACCTCAAACGAAGGCCGATCGTGAAGAACGCAGAGATCACCCGGGTGCTTCCGGATCTCCTGCGCGTCAGGCTGACGGAACGGGTTCCCGTGGCGGTGGTCTCACCTTCCGGCCAGACACCCGTGTGCGTCGATGCCGAAGGGGTCGTGGTCGGTGATTTTCATCTGATGTCCGATGAGCAGGGCCCGCTCCTCGTGGGCTGGAGCGAAGACCGGTCCGGGTCCGCGCAACGGGAAAACCGGGACCGTCTCGCGCTCTTCCTTCAGCTTCAGCGCGAGATGGCCAGCGGAAGTTTCTGGAACCAAATCGATCAGGTCGACTTGCGCAATCTTCAGGATGTGACCGTAAACCTGGCCCAGAGCCCGGGCACATGGATTCATCTGGGAGACCGGGAGTTCATGCATCGCTTCGATCTCAGCCTGCGAATCCTGAATGCCATTCGCCAGCGGAATGCCGAACAACTGGTCGCGCTGGGCATTTCCCCCAGCGACGAAATGTTCGACAGCGCCATGCGCATTACCTATGTCGACGTCTCGCAACCTTCCAAAGCCGTTATACGCATGCCATCGCTGAAACGGACATCTACAAACAAAAGCAAACCGGTGTTGCGCCCCGGGCGCCGGCACCGCCGGAGGTGATGATTTATGCCGAAGCAGGACACACATATTATTGGGTTGGATCTGGGTACTACGCGAACCACGGCGGTCATCGCGGATACCGGCGACGACGGACGGCCTGAAATCATGGGACTCGGGGTGGCGGAGTCCCAGGGGTTGCGCAAGGGCGTGGTCGTGAACCCGGATGCCGCCGCCGAGCCCATCCGACGTGCCATCGAAGAAGCGGAGCGGATGTCGGGCCTCATCGCCGAATCGGTATACGTGAGCATGTCGGGAACCTTGCTCAAGGGCCTGAACAACCGGGGCATCATCGCCGTCAACAATTCGGACCGGAAGATCAACCGCGGAGATATCAAGCGGGTGATCGACACCGCCTGCGTCATCTCCCTGCCGGGCGGCCATGAGATTATCGACGTGCAGCCGCAGGAATACATTGTCGATGGTCAGGACGGGATCAACGATCCGCTCGGCATGCTGGGAACCCGCCTCGAGGTTTCGGTTCACATCATCACCGGACCGATCACCGTGCGCCAGAACATCATCACCGCGGTCAATCGCGCGGGGCTGCTGGTCTCGGATGTGATCCTCGAACCGATCGCCGCAGCGGAATCGACGCTGACAGCGGATGAACGCGAGTATGGATCGGCGGTGATCAATATCGGCGGCGAAACGACTTCCCTGGCCATCTACCAGCGGAGCGCGGTGATGCACACGGCCATCTTTCCGCTCGGCGGATCGCATTTCACCAACGATATCGCCTTCGGCCTCCGAACGCCGATCCCGGAAGCGGAACGCATCAAGCGATCCTACGGGTGCGTGCTCGCCTCGATGGCCCTGGCCGAGAGCGGGGATTCGATCGAGGTTCCCAGTGTCAGCCGACGGCCGCCGCGAACCCTTTCGCGCGAAATTCTCTGCGAGATCCTCCAGCCGCGGGCGGAGGAGATCCTGGGACACATCGACGACGAGATTAAGCGCGCCGGATTCGAGCGGCAGCTCTCGAGCGGAATCATTCTCACCGGCGGCGGGGCCATGATCGCCGGCCTGCCCGAGCTGGCCGAGCAGATCTTCGACAGTCCGACGCGGGTCGGCTATCCCCTCAACGTCAGCGGCACGACCGAAAACGTCAACAATCCGATCTATGCATCGGCCATCGGTCTGGTGTTGATCGCCCACCGGGGCGGCGCCCATCATTTCAACAATGTCGCCGGACAGAACGGCAAACGGCTGGGATCCGCAGCGGCCAGAATGAAGGAGTGGCTCGGTAAGATGTTTTGATTCGGAGTTGAGGTGTGGAGCGACATCAAGAGCAGAAAAGTAAAGGGGTCGTCGCGATAGAATGCCCGCGCCGTATTGGGCGGAGGACGGGCGTCAATAACCTGGGAGGAAGGCCATGCAAGCTGACAACAAGGATATGATGAATAGCCTGAAGCTCGATTTCGCCGAACTCGCGGCGAGCGGCGCAATCATCAAGGTCATCGGCATCGGTGGTGGAGGCGGAAACGCCGTGAATCACATGATCGAGGCCAAGATCGAAGGAGTTCAATTTGTGGTTGCGAACACGGATATCCAGGCGCTCCGGCTCTCTTCGGCGCCGCTTAAGCTCCAGATCGGCGCCAAACTCACCAAGGGACTCGGTGCCGGGGCGAATCCGGAGGTGGGGCGGCAGGCCGCGCTGGAGGACACCGAGAAAATTCTCGAGGTGATGGAGGGCGCCGACATGATCTTCATCACCACCGGGCTCGGGGGCGGAACCGGTACCGGCGCCGCTCCGATCATCGCGAGCCTCGCGACCGAATTGGGGGCCTTGACGGTGGCCGTCGTCACCAAGCCTTTCATCTTCGAAGGCCGAAAGCGGATGACCCAGGCCGAGGACGGCATGCGGGAACTCCGCGAGTGCGTCGACACCCTCATCACGATTCCGAATGAACGGCTGCTCAATGTGGTCGATCGCTCGGTCACGCTGGTGGATGCTTTTAAACTCGCCGATGACGTGCTCCGGCAGGCGGTGCAGGGCATCAGCGACCTCATCACGGTGCCGGGCATGATCAACCTCGATTTCGCCGATGTCAAAACCGTGATGTCGGGTATGGGGATGGCCCTCATGGGCACCGGGAACGGCACCGGGGACACCAAGGCACTGGACTGCACGCAGCGGGCGATCAGCAGTCCGCTCCTCGAGGAAGCCTCCATCCAGGGCGCTCGGGGCGTGCTGATCAATGTTACCGGCGGCCGTGACATGACCCTGTACGAGGTCAATCAGGCGATCTCCCTGGTACGGGAAGCGGCCCACGAGGATGCCAACATCCTATTCGGCGCCGTAATCAATCCGGTGATGCAGAGCGAGATGAAAGTCACCGTGATCGCCACCGGCTTCGACCATATCGGCGCCCAGTTGGAGGCGCCGCCGATACAGGCTCCGGTGGCCAGCCCGACCCCGGTGCGCGTCGTGCCCGGAGTGCCCGGCGCGCGGCCCCAGGTCCAGGCCAGTGCGGTTCCCGTGAATGCGGCTGCCGCCGGCGGCGCCGAGGTGGCCAAGGTGGCGGATCTGGACGTCCCCACTTTCATGCGAAAGAAAGTCGACTAGACGCGCGAACCGCCCGGTCGGTTCCTTCCTCTCTTCAACAGGTCAGCTTGCCTCCTCCTCGCGGTTCCGCCCTGAAAGGGGCGTAACCGCAATTTTTTTGAGATCCGCTTTCCGTATCGAAACTCGTTCGTGACCTTCACGCACAAAAAGCCCCTGCGCAGCATCGTGTTGCACGGGGGTCCCGGATTCGCCCATGCCGCCAAGGAGAAGCAACAGATAATGGGTCATGAATCCGCACCATGCGGTTCGCCGGCCAGCCAGGCCTTGAGTTCGATCATGAACTCCTCACGAACGGCCTTCTCAAGCCAGGGGTAGTGTCCACACAGCTCCCATTCGCGATATTCCAGTTGCGGCAGGTATCGTTGGAGGACCGCATGGATCATCCTTCCGGGATGCGGATCAGCTGCTCCGTGTAACATGAGGACCGGTACCTTGATGGATGTGAAGGCCGCCGGGTAGACACCCACCTCCTGCAGACGGATCATATCCTCCCACGTCTCCTGCTGGGCCCGGGCATCACAGGATTCGACCTCCAGGATAGAGGTGACCAGTTCATAAGAGTAGAGGGGCAGGGTCAGCCCCCCCACGCGCTTGAGTCGTTCGTCAGGATCGGAGACTTCTTCCATCAGATGCTCGATGTGGTACCGCAGGCTCTCCGGCATACGCTTCTCGATCTGATCTCTCATTCGTCCGCGTGACGCCGGGTCGAATGTGCCGCAGCCGATCAGCGCCAAGGCCGAAACGTCTCCCGGATGAGCAGCCGCGTATGCAAGCGCGAGCATGGCCCCCCAGGAGTGACCAACCAGGGCAGGGCGGATCCCCCGACACCGCTTCCGCACGATGTCGTGCAGATCGGCCACGTGACTGGCGACGGAGAGCGGCTCCTCCCCGCTTCCACGCTGCAGCGGTTCGAGTACCCGGAACCTGTCGGAAAGCCCGCGCGCGACGGGCGCCATGTAGCCCGCCGCTCCAGGACCCCCATGCAACACGATCACGTAACGGCCGGTGGTGCCGTATTTACGTATCTGCGTCATGCTGCGCATCGGCGTCCTTAGATCGGTTCATTGTGCATGACATGATAGGAAGCACAGGTTACCCAAGGAGAGCCAGCCCCGTCGAGACCATTCCTCCTCCTCCGATCCATCCCGTTTGGAGTGCGGGGGCAATCCGCCGCGGCGGAG